>JANLWG010000163.1:0-18239 GCA_031364405.1 Hyphomicrobiales bacterium | reverse complement strand
TGTCGGCACTGGCAGCGCACGGATGGAAGACGGCCGGCTCTGTTTCATATGGTCCAGCACAACGTTTTGCAGTGTAGTCCTGCGCAATCCAGGCGGCACCCGGGCCAAGGAGAACGAATTCATTTTGCTCATCGACGGCTGGTTCTACCCATTCTCGCAGGTCGAGTGAGGAGACGCCTAAGCCGGTTCTGGTGTCGATCAATGCTTATGGTCCGTCTGAGACCGTATAGAGAAATCGTAATTTTTCTGCTCTCAGGGCGTAAGTCGATATTGAGAGATGTTGGTTCGATCTTGAAAAATTTGATACACTCCACAATCTGCCAGCGTAACATTCTAGCATTACCATAAATCCGCAACTCGTCACTGTAATCACAGAGGACTCATCCAAGGGTTCCATTCTATCGTGAGCACCAAGCTTCAAAGCCGTTCCGCCTATGGTTTTCTCGCACCGGCATTGCTCGTGATGACGCTGTGCGGTGTACTTCCCATGGCTTTTGTTGCCTATTATTCGGTGCACGATACCTTTGGCGGCAACAGTTTCATCTGGGTGGGAATGGACTGGTACCGGAAGGTGCTGACTTCTCCTGAGTTCTTCGCAGCATTGGTCCGCAGCCTGGGTTTTTCCGTCATCGTGCTGCTGATTGAAGTCCCGTTGGGCATATATATCGCCTTGCGTTTGCCCGCCAAGGGCCTGATGTCTTCCGTCTATCTTGTGTTGATGGCTATTCCCCTTCTCACGCCATACATCGTGGTTGGTCATCTGTGGAAGGCTCTGACCCTGCCGAATGCGGGACTGTTGTACGAGGGGGCAGCCTGGCTTGGCCTAAACTACAACATAAACAATACGACCGTGGCTTGGTTCACGCTGGCCCTGATGGATACGTGGCACTGGACGGGCCTTGTGGTTCTTTTGTGTTTTGCCGGCCTTCGCGCCATACCCGACGACTATTACCGCGCCGCGCGCATTGATGGGGCAAGCAATTGGGCTGTCTTCCGCCATATCCAACTTCCCAAATTGCGGCTCGTGCTGCTCATTGCCATTCTGCTGCGCTTCATGGACAGCTTCATGGTCTACACGGAAACCTATGTGATCACCCTTGGTGGTCCCGGGGTTTCAACCACATTTCTGTCACATGAACTGGTACAAACCGCGACCGTCGAGTTCAACCTCGGCGAAGCCGGAGCCATGTCAGTGATCTACTTCCTGATTATCCTGTGTGTTTCATGGGCATTCTTCACGCTTATCGTGCCGCATAATTCAGGCAAAACGAAAGAGGCGGCTCCGTGACCCCAAGATTTTCCCTTGCGCCACTCATTTACGTCGTCCTGCTCATGGTGCCGGTCTATTGGCTCATCATCTTGAGCGTGAAAACCATTGGAGAAATTACGGGTGAAATAACGTTCTATCCGCACGCGCCCACTGCAGAGAACTACCAGTTCATCTTTAATGATGCGAGCTTTTATTATGGTTATGTGAACGCAACGATTTATGTGCTGATGAATGTAGTGATATCCGTGGTGGTGGCCGTGCCAGCAGCCTACGGCTTTTCGCGCTACCGGTTTTTTGGTGACCGTGTCCTGTTTTTTGGTCTCCTCGCATTTCGCATGATGGCGCCCGCCGTTCTACTCGTGCCGTTCGTCCAGATATTTTCCGAGTTAAGCATGATTGACACCCATATCGCTGTGGCCATCGCCCACTGTTTTTTCAACGTGCCGCTGGCCATATGGATTCTGGAAGGGTTTATTTCATCCATTCCGCGCGAGATGGACGATATTGCCAAGCTCGATGGGTATGGGTTTCCACGGTTTTTCCTGCGCATTTTGCTGCCCCAGATTGCACCGGGAATAACCGTAGCGGCATTCTTCTGCTTCCTGTTTTCATGGACCGAAACTTTGTTGTCCAATGCGCTGACCGTTGTTTATGCCAAGCCCATAGGTGGAATCATGTCACGCTGGTCCAGCGTGTTGGCCGCTGATGTGCCACTGCTTGCAGCCGCTGGCGTCTTGGGCCTGATCCCCGGTATTCTCTTGATCATCTTCATGAAGAAGCACCTTGCGCGGGGATTCTCCATGGGGCGGGTAGTCTAGATGGCAATTGAAAAAGTCGAGACGCTCATCATTGGCGGCGGCCAGGCCGGGTTGGCGATGAGCGAGCACTTGAGCAAGCGCGATGTGCCTCACCTCATTTTTGAGCGGCATCGGATCGCCGAACGCTGGCGCTCGGAACGATGGGACTCTTTGGTCGCCAACGGTCCGGCTTGGCATGATCGGTTCCCGAGTCTGGCCTTCTCTGACATCGATCCGGACAGCTTCGCCACCAAGGACCGGATCGTCGAATATTTTGAAACCTTCGCAAAGCAGATCAACGCCCCCGTCCGCTGCGGTGTCGAGGTCAAATCCGTCGAGAGGAAAGCCGACGGATCGGGCTTTCGAGCCGAAACCTCCGAAGGCGTGATCGAGGCCACCAACCTGGTCGCCGCAACCGGACCGTTCCAGCGCCCGATCATCCCAGCCGTTGTGCCGCGGGACGCAGGGATCATGCAGCTCCACTCCAACGCCTACCGCAATCCCGGCCAGTTGCCAGAGGGCGCGGTACTGGTGGTTGGTGCCGGGTCTTCGGGGGTGCAGATCGCAGACGAGTTCTTGCGGGCGGGAAAGCGTGTCTATCTTTCGGTTGGCCCCCACGATCGGCCCCCCATCCGCTACCGCGGGCGTGACTTCTGTTGGTGGCTAGGGGTTCTGGGCATGTGGGATGCCAAGACCCGCGAACCGGGCATGGAACATGTCACAATCGCGGTGAGCGGCGCCCATGGCGGCCATACCGTCGACTTCCGGCGCCTTGCCGCGCGCGGCATCACCCTGGTGGGCCGGGCAGGAGCGTTCACCGACGGTGTGATGCTTTGCGCGCCTGATCTTGCGCGTAATATTGCGCAAGGTGATGCGAACTACCTCTCGGTGCTGGATGCCGCCGACGCCTATGTCGCCAAGAACGGCCTCGACCTGCCCGAAGAACCGGATGCCCGCAAGATTGACGGGGATCCGCCCGGCCTGACCGACCCCATTCTCCAACTGAACCTGGCAGAGGCTGGAATAACCTCGATTGTCTGGGCAACGGGCTTTGCCCTTGATTTTGGCTGGCTGAAGGCTGACGCATTCGACGCGCGGGGCACACCCCTGCATCAGCGCGGCGTATCCGAGGTGCCCGGCCTTTACTTTCTGGGATTGCCCTGGCTGTCGCGCAGGGCCTCTCCCTTCATCTGGGGCGTCTGGCACGATGCCGAGTATCTGGCGAGCTATATCGCAGAGCGTCGCTAGCCCCATCACAACAACGCTGCCGTTGCCCAGCGAAGGGCGCGAAACGTTCGCCGATAGGTCGGTGCCGCGTATCAGCGTTCATGAGACAAATTGGCTGACTTGAGGAAGGGAGGATTTCTGGGTGTTATAGTCGAGCCGCCACCAGCCAGCTTCCCGAAGTCAAGCCTGCGAGAGTTTCAAGTCAAAGCTTACCGCCCCAAAGACGTGACATTGAGCCCAATTCGCGGCCACATAACCATCTGAGTTACTCCTGCAGATTTCCGCTTCTGTGCATTGGCCCAAAGCAGCTGACCGCGATCTTCGGCAACTCTTCTGCAATCGCGAGGGTAAGCCGGCGTGGCGCGGACATCGGTTGACCAGCGCTAAGACAAGCGGTGTTCTATTCTTTGCGCGCTGAACCGTGATGCTGGACGATCCTCCAGCTATCGTCGCACCTGAGTAAGACCCAGGTCATGCGATAAGGAATGGTCTCGGTGCCATCTGCGAAGTCAACGTGGCCTGCGGTAATGACAACATCTGCAGCGACGCCCCGAACCTGCGGCATTGGATAGGATTTCACACGCATGCTAGGTGGGCGCTTGCCGAAATAGCCGCGGATGGCATCGCGGCCATCCTGTAGTTCATCGACAGAACCGAAGAGGATCGCGCCCTCAGTGTAGAGTGCCATGTGCCTGTCGAGGTCATGGCTGTTAAACGCTTCGATCCATTGGGCGAGCAGGCTTTCCACGGTTGGCGTTGCGGTCATTGCACTCTCCTGACATGAGACGGGATCATCCGGAATTCGCCGATCGACCCGCCCAGAGAAATTGAGATTGGGGCCAGCCGCGGTTATGCCCGGGCGGGGTGAGTCATGGAAGTGGGTCAGTCTGAGTTTCCGCTATCGACCCGCCGCGACATTGCCTGCGATGAGCTTGGCCGCCCAACCCTGTAAGCTGACGGTCAGAGCGCGACGTGATTGAACCGCAGCGGACTTCTTGGCGCAACCGTTTTGCAATCTACAAGAGCCGGCGCGATTCGTGGCGCATAGCTTCATAGCGTATCTGCTGGCGAAGCCTTTGGTCGTCCACGGCCCGGTCAATGCACGGGCGCTGGGTTCGCTGCAGAGAATTGAAAGCGGTTGCGGTGATACTCATAAGCCGGGACCAGAACCGGGTCGCTTGGCCGGTGGAGCTAAGCTTGCGGTCTAGCAACGATGGTTCGCTGGCTGTCAGATAGGTCATCGGAACGCTCCCTGGATACCGTGTTGGTTGGCTCCGGTGTAGCCCTGGGGGCGTGAACGGGGCGCTTGGAAGATGTGAACGGAGCGTCTATTCTTGTGGCCGCGGCTGGCCACACCGTGAAAAACCCGCAAAATCCTGGATTTTGGCGGACTCTACCTTTTGCTGTGGCCAAGGACATCAATGCTTCGCCTGCAACTAACACTACTCGGTGGATTTCAGGTCCGGCTGAAGCCCGAAAGGCTCTTCGATATCGCGTCGAAGAAAACGCGTGGGCTGCTGGCTTACCTCGCCCTGCCACCGGGACGTGAGCACTCGCGCGACAAGCTGATGGGACTCCTGTGGAGCGACCGGGGCATTGAGCAGGCCCGCAGCAGCCTGCGGCAGGCGCTTGCGGAACTAGGCCAGGCTCTCGGTCCGGACGGGGTGGTACTGCTCCTCAAGGGACGCGACACGCTGGTTCTCGACTCAAGTGCCACGGAAGTCGATGCGGTGTTGTTCGAGCAGATGGCTGCCGGTGAAACCACTGGCGACTTGCGCCGGGCCGCTGCACTCTACGCTGGCGAGTTGCTCGAAGGATTTGGAATACGCGATCAGGCATTTGAAGGATGGCTGGCAGACGAGCGGCGGCGCTACCGCGAACTGGCGATCTCGGTATTCAAAAGATTGGCGCGTGGGGAAACGGGTGCTGAAGCTCTGGCAGCCGGGCAGCGCCTGCTGGCCCTCGATCCGTTGCAGGAAGAGGGTCACCGCTTGCTCATGCAACTTTACATCGACTCCGGAGAGATTGGGTCCGCGCTCAGGCAATACGAGGTCTGCCGGGACACGTTGAAGCGCGAACTGAATACCGCACCCTCGGAGGAAACCGAAACGCTGCACCGCTCGATCAGAAATCACTCTGCGCAAGCTATCGAAGGCGCCAAATTTACAGCTGCACCTACTTCATCCCATTTTGGGGACAGCAAAGAACCATCTGCCGCGACCAAGCCAACCATTGCAGTTTTACCCTTCACCAATCTTAGCGGTGATCCAGAGCAGGAATTCTTTTCCGACGGCATCACTGACGACATAATCACCGAGTTGTCGCGCTTCCATTCGCTCTTTATCATCGCCCGAAACTCCGCGTTCACATACAAAGGCCGGGCGGTGAATGTGATTGAAATCGGCCGTGAACTCGGCGTGGGCTTTGTGGTCGAGGGAAGTGTCCGCCGTCTTGGTGACCGGATCAGGATCACCGCGCAACTTGTCAACACGACGAGCGGCAATCACGTATGGGCTGAACGCTACGACAGGCCCTTCGAAGCCCTGTTCGATGTTCAGGATGAGGTGGTGTCGGCAATCGTCGCCACGGCTGAAGGCAGGCTTGCCAGCGAAATCGCCGAACGTTCACGGTCAAAACCTAGAGCAAACATTGCCGCTTATGAATTGGTGCTACAGGCACGTCAGTCGCTGGGAACGTCCAACACAGAAACCGCCGAACCTCTGTTGCGCAAGGCTCTCGCGCTCGACCCCGGGTATGCGCAAGCCCATGCTTGGCTTTCCATGGTCTACCTATATGAATTTTTCAACAACTTTGACGCCGAGACGATCGGCGAGGCTGTCGTTTTGGGCAAGAAGGCGGTTGCGCTTGATCCGAATGACTCCCAATGTCATGCCCAACTGGGTTTCAACTATCTGTTTGCCCGGAAGTACGAATTAGCGGACTTACAGACAAGACGGGCAATGGAAATTAATCCGTCTGATAGTCTTGCTATAAATTCTCGTGCTCAGTGGCTATCCAGAACGGGACAAGCTGAAGAAGCGCTTCGAGTACTCAATGAGGCGCTCCGTCGCGATCCCTACCCGCCAAGCTGGTACTGGGAGAATCTCTCAGTCGCTCTCATTACACTCGGAAGATTTGAAGAAGCCATTGCCGCCACCAATCGGAAGTACCGAAACCTTTGGTGGGACCACTACACGCTAGGCGTTTGCTACACCTATCTTGGCATGACCTCTCAAGCCCAAGCCGAGATGGCAGAATTGCGCAGGCTGCGGCCAGAACTGACGATCAAAACTTTAATGGTGGCCGAACCATATCAAAATATTGAAGACGCTCAGCGCCTAATCGACGGTTTGCGCAAGGCCGGGTTGCCCGAATGAGCGCGACCCGCCGCCTCGCCGCAATTCCCATTGCAGATATCGTGAATTCCTGCTCCAATTTTCACGAGTTCCGTTCTTGGCCCATCGCGACATTTCCTCCAGAGAGTTTGACCGCTCAACCCTGAAAGCTGACGGTCAATGCGCGACGTGATTGACCCATACCGGAAAATCAAGCTGACCCGCTGCCTAAGTCATGGGGCGCTTGCCACGGACCGGAAAAGGGTCTGATATGGCAGGTCTTACCAGGGCGGCGCCGGTTGGGAGCTGACCCTGGGCTTAACAAAGTTCAGGGAGGTTTTAATGCTGAAACAATTCAAATACGCGCTCTTTGCCGGAGTGCTTCTGGCGCTTTCGCCAAGCGCGCTGGCGGAGACGCCCGCCGATACGCTGGTCATCGCCAAGAATATCGACGACATCATCACCCTTGATCCCGCCGAAGCCTATGAGCTCACCGGCATCGAGGTGGTCACCAATCTTTATGACCGCATCATGCGGTTCGAGCCCACCGACATCAACACGCTCGCCCCCGGCGTGGCCGAAAGCTACACAACGAGCGACGACGGCAAGACCATCACTTTCAAGATTCGCAAAGGCATGACGTTTGCCTCGGGCAATCCGGTCACGGCGGCCGATGCCGCTTATTCGCTGCAGCGCGTGGTCAAGCTCGACAAGACCCCAGCCTTCCTCATCACCCAGCTTGGCTGGAGCAAGGACAATGTCGACCAGATGGTGACGGCGCCCGACGCCGACACCTTGAAGATCACCATCACCGAGGATTTCTCGCCCTCGCTGGTGCTCAGCCTGATGTCGTCGGTGGTGGCCTCGGTCGTCGACATGAAAACTGTGATGGCGAACGAGGTCGATGGCGACATGGGCTACGCCTGGCTCAAGTCTAATTCGGCGGGCTCGGGCGCCTATACGCTCAAGGCGTGGAAGGCCAATGACAGTGTCGTGCTTGAAGCCAACGCTGCCTATCGCGGCGGTTTGGCGGCGATGAAGCGGGTGGTCATCAAGCACGTGCCGGAACCGGCGGCCCAGAGCCTGCAGATCGAGAAGGGCGACATCGATATCGCCCGCGACCTCACCGGCGACCAGGTGGCCGGCCTTGCCGGCAACAAGGACATCGTCGTCACCACCATCCCGCAGGCGACTTTGCGCTATGTCGGCCTCAATCTGAAGTTCAAGCAGTTCCAGGATGTCAAGGTGCGCCAGGCCATGCACTATCTCGTCGACTATGACGGCATGGCGAATTCATTTCTCAAGGGCAGCGTGAAAGTTCACCAGAGTTTCTGGCCTTCGGGCTTCTGGGCGGCACTCGACGACAACATGTATACTTTCGATCCGGCCAAGGCCAAGGCATTGCTCGCCGAAGCGGGCTACCCCGATGGCTTCGCCGTCGAGCTCGACACCCAGAATAGCTCGCCTGGCAGCAATATCGCCCAGTCGATCCAGTCGACCATGGCGGAGGGCGGCATCAAGGTGACGATCATTCCGGCCGAGCAGAAGACCCTGCTCACCAAGTACCGGGCCCGCCAGCACCAGATGCTGCTGGTCTACTGGGGACCGGATTATATGGACCCGCACACCAATGCCGACTCGTTCGCCCGCAACCCCGACAACTCCGACAATCCGAAGTCGAAGCCGCTGGCCTGGCGCAACAGCTGGGACATTCCCGAGATCACCAAGATGACGGATGCCGCGGTGCGCGAACGCGACACCGCCAAGCGCGAGCAGATGTACAAGGATCTGCAGAAGAAAGTGATGGAGGAAGGCCCCTTCATCATCATGTTCCAGGAAACCAAGCTGGTGGCGGCGCGGGCCAACGTGAAAAACTTCGTGATGGGGCCGAGTGCCGACGTCGTCTATTTCAATCTGACGACGAAGTAGGCCGGTTGGTCTCGGGCTTTCTCGACCGGCACCGTGCCGGACGGCTGATGGCGGAACAAGGGCTCGCTGCCCTTGTTCTAGCCCAGCCCGAGACCCTCGCCTACGCCACCGGCGCGTTTCCGGGAGTTGCCACCTTGTGGCGCCGCGCCGGTGCGGCATTTCTGCTGGTGCCTGGCGATGCCGATGCGGCGATGACCGCTATCGTCGGCGACCTGCAGGCCGATAGTTTCAAAGCCCAATCCCGGATCGATGACGTGCGCAGCCACCGCATCTGGGTGGAGACCGGAGACTACGATGGTGCTCCCGGTGATATTGCGGCGGCACTGGTGGCAAGCGACTTGGGCGCAGGCAAGCAGCCGCGCACCCCGCGTCCGGCGCAATTTGATCTCGCGGCGTCGCTGGGATTGTTGCGCGATGCTCTGGCCGAACGCGGGCTGTTGCACGCCCGGGTGGGGCTTGAACTGGGATTTGTCGCGGCTCGCGATGCTGGTGCCTTTGCCGCGGTGATGCCCGATGTGGCATGGATCGACGCCACCGCCATTGTCGAGCGCCTGCGGGCTATCAAGCACCGGCGCGAGATCGAACTGCTGCGCACCGCCGCGGAACTGTCGCAAGCTGGTGTCAGCGCACTCACCCAGGCGATCGTGCCCGGCATGGATGCCGCCCGCATGACGGTGATCTGGCGCGAAGCAGCGCTGGCCGAGGCCGCCCGGCGCCAGCTGCCGCCACCGGCCACGGCCTGGGCCTATATCGCCGTTGGCGGCGACGGCTTTGCACCGGGTGCCGCCGTTCGCATTGGCGATCTGGTCAAGATCGATGTGGGCTGCATCATCGATGGTTACAGTTCGGACGGCGGGCGCACCGCCGTGCTGGGCAAAGCCGGCCCCGCCGTTCAAAAGGTCTATGACGCCCTGCACCGGGCCTTCAATGCGGGCCTTGAAGTGCTGCGGCCCGGCGCGGCCCTCCGCGAGGTCTATCGCAAGGTGTCGCAAACCATGTGGGACCAGGGCTTCACCACCTATGGCCGCGGTCATTTCGGCCACGGGGTTGGCGCCAGCATCTGGAGCGAGGAGTGGCCCTTTGTTTCAGCCGACGCCACTGCCCTGGCGGAGCCCGGCATGGTGCTCGCCTTCGAGACACCCTACTACATCCGCGGCCTCGGCGGCTTCATCATCGAGGACCAGATCCTGATAACCGCGAGCGGCATTGATGTCATGGCCGCCTCGCCGCGCGATTTGATCGAAGCCGGCGGCCACTGAAATTTTTTGCAACCTCCGGCAATCGGGGGGCAAACCGGCATAGTGCGGAGATCAGGCAATCGGCGCTGTTGACCCGGTGCGATAGTTTCCGTGAGGCAGCCGGTCATCCGGTGGATGTCGGATAGATATTGATCCGCCAGGCGCGTGGCGTTAGGACTTGGCTTCGTTGTCAGAATGGAAATACCGATGCCAATTTCACGCCGCAGGTTCTTCACGTCCATGCTCGCCTTGGGACTTCTTCCCGGCCGCCAGGCGCTGGCGCTTTCGGGCGAGCCGTTTCCGGTCCGCGAGGCCGACGCGCAGCTGGTAGGTTACAAGTTCAGGCGGCGCGAGGTGGACTATGAGACGCGGGAGCCTGCGGGGACCATCGTCGTCGATCCGAGCCGCCGCTTTCTCTATTACGTGCTGGGCAACGGCAGGGCGATGCGCTACGGCGTCGCCGTGGGCAAGTCGGCCAAGGCGTGGTCGGGCGAGGCGGTGATCAAGCGCATGGCGAAATGGCCGGTATGGGTGCCGACGCCGGAGCACCTTGCGGCAATTCCCTCACTCGCCAAACACATCAATGGCATGCCGGGAGGCCCCGACAATCCGATGGGCGCCCGCGCCATGTATCTCTATCAGGGCGAAGTCGACACCATCAACCGCATCCATGGCGGGGCCAAGACGTCCGATATCGGGCGCAAAGCCACAGCGGGGTGCATCGGCTTGCTCAACGTCGACGTGATCGACCTCTATGACCAGGTGGAGATCGGCACCCGGGTCGTGATGCTGGGTTAGGACGGCCGAGCGGTCCGGACCGAAGGGAGAGATGTGTCTTGATGAAGACGAAAGCACCATTTGTGGCGCCATAGTTGCTGGTGTCACGGCTTTTGACCGCTAAGGGCCACCATCGCCAAGCAGCGATCTTGCCATTGATGCCCTTTGATGAAAACCTTGGGTTGGTGCGGTCGATAATCTGGTGAAAGTCGGATCGCGCGTGGGAGGGCTGCGGTAGCTTTGGTTATGGCTGACACATGGATGCGTATCGCCGGCGATCGTGGCGATCGGATCAACGGGCCGATGAGTCTCAGACTCATTCTGCAGCCGATCATGGCTTCAATTTTCGCGGTTGTCTCGGGTTTGAAGGACGCCAAGACGGGCAAGCCGCCGTATTTCTGGACCCTGCTAACCGTCCCGGCCCACCGCGCCGACATGATCAAGGATGGTTGGAGAAGCGCCGGAAAGGTATTCATCCTGGCGCTAATTCTCGATATTGCATATCAGATCGCCGTGCTGCAATTTGTCTTTCCGGGGGAAGCATTGATTGTCGCGTTTCTTCTGGCGATCGTACCCTACGTGGTCCTGCGCGTGATCGTCACTCGTCTTGCTATTTGACTTTGGAAATAACCTGGAAAAATACCTGTTTCAATCCAACCCTCAGGCGCGCCAATTCGGCGAAACCGCGCCAAAGAACCGCGAGCAACTCAATTGCAGACTCGGCATAAGATGCGGAAATCGATAACCGGGAGGCGTGCAATGCGCTCGATGTTCAGAGACCTGTTCGGACTATTCCTCTCCGTTCTGCTCCTTTTTTGTGTGACAGCCGGACCCCTGAAGGCGCAGTCGAAATCGCCCCCGGCACCGGCGGTGACCCAACAGCTGATCGACGACGTCGTCAATGCCATTAGTGCTGCCGTGGTGGAGAAATTAAAGAATGACGGAAGCATTGCGACAAAACCAGCCGAGCCGGCACCGCTTGCCAGCGAGCCAGAACAGGACGTGGCAGCCGGCCGCGTGACAGCTTTTGCGGAGCAGGCCGCAGTCGTGCTGGGCAGCTATCCGGATCTGTGGCGCAATCTCACTCGTATCCCCGCCATCCTTGACAAGAGCGGGAGCGGCGGGCGCGGTCTCGGCGCATTCTTCTTCATGCTCTTTGTGGCGGTCGCGGCGGCGCTCGGATCCGAAGCCTTGCTGCGCCTGATTTTGGATGGCGTCCGGCGGCGGCTTGCGGGCCGCTTAACTGAAACCTCCGGTTTTTGGCCGCTGGTTGGTATCGCTTGCCTCGACGGGCTCGGTCTTGCCGCGGTTTGGCTGGTGAGTTACGGATTTCTCGGCATCTGGTTCCGCGGCTCTGATGAACAGGCGCGGCTTGCGGCGGCTGTCGTTTCCGTGGTTTTCTATTGGCGGCTTTACATGTTTGTCTTCCGGATTTTCTTCCGGCCGCGGCTTCCGGCGGCGCGACTGGCGATGGTCGACGATGCGGATGCGGGGGCGATCTACTTGCGGCTGTCTGCCGTCATCGCGGTGATCATGGCTCTTCGGCTGGTTTTTCGCATTCTGACGGCCATCAAGTCACCGCCCGAAACGATCTCGGCCTGGCTGCTGTTGACGAGCTGCCTGAGCCTCGGCTTGCTCTGCTGGACCGCGTGGAGTTTGCAAAAACCCGTCGCGGCCTGGTTCTCCGGCATGGTCAACACGGCCAGGTTCGGGCACCTCAAACTCTCGTTGGCGCGGAACTGGCTGATGATCGCGGCGGCGCTCTTTATCGGGTTCTTCCTGGCGCAGATATATGGTGCTATTACCGAACACTTTGTCGTTCCCGCCACGTTGTTACTCACTCTCAATCTCGTCGTTGCGCTTCTCCTGTTTGAGACCTTCCTGCATTTCATCACCAAACGAGCGCGCGCATCCGCCGGTTCAGCGGCAACGACAGGTCCGCGCGCCGGAGACGTCATTCTGCGCTGCCTGCGCGTGGCGATATACATCGGCGCCAGCACCACTATTGCGCAGGCATGGATCGTCGATGTCGTCGGACTTATCGACAGTGGCCAATGGCGTACAAGTACGCACGCAGCCCTGAAGGTGGGGGGTGCGGGATTTCTTGCTTATGTGTGTTGGCAGACCATTAATTTTCTGACTGATAGCTACATCTATCGCAATTCGCCGGCCGCCCTGACCCCGGATCAGGAGGAGGCGGCCGCACCTCCAAGTGCGACGCGGCTTGCAACGATTCTGCCGTTGTTGCGATTGGCCGCCATCATTGTGATTTTTGCTGTCGCAACCCTGGTCATGCTGTCTGAACTCGGGATCAACATCGCCCCGCTGATCGCCGCTGTTTCGATCTTTGGTCTTGCCCTGTCGTTCGGCAGCCAGACATTGGTCCGCGACATCGTTTCGGGAATTTTCTATCTGTCTGACGATGCGTTTCGCGTCGGCGAGTACATCACTTGCGGCAGCGCTAAAGGTACGGTCGAAGGCTTTACCCTGCGCTCGATAAAGCTGCGCCATCAGAACGGCCAGATCTTTACGATCCCGTTCGGCCAACTCGGCCAGGTCACCAATTTCAGCCGCGATTGGTGTACAATGAAATTCAATCTGCGCTTTGCCCGCGACACCGATGTAGAGAAACTACGAAAGACCACGAAAAAGGTTGGGCTTGCAATGATGGAAGATCCCGAGTTCAAGAACGAGTTCCTGGTGCCGCTCAAGTTGCAGGGTATCGCGGACGTCGCCGATAGCGCTCTCATCATGCGCTTCAAGTTCACGGTAAAGCCCAATGTTCCGACATTGATCCAGCGCGAAGCAATGAAGCGGCTGTTTCCCGCCTTCCAGGCGGCCGGCATCGAATTTTCACGCCCGACAGTTTCGGTGCAGACGGTCGGTGGGCAGATCGACCAGGCGGCTGCGGCCGGGGCAGCAGCAAGCGCCGCGACCACCCCCTGACCTGTGCTGCCTTTTACAAGGAGCTGACTGGCCACGCTTTTCTTCAAATGTCTCGGAGGGGACCTTTGATATTTCTGTCGGAATATCGCGGCAATAATTCTCGCCAGGCGACTGCCGTTCACTCAGAGTGAACGGAAAATCGACGAAAGTTGGAATTGGTCCGCCAAGCAAGCTGAATTTGCGGCGAAGACACCACATGAAGTGGCGCGAGTGACGGGGCTCGAACCCGCGACCTTCGGCGTGACAGGCCGACGCTCTAACCAACTGAGCTACACCCGCAATCCAGTGGGCGGCTGATACGGCAGGCCCCTTCCCCTGTCAAGCAACCTTTGGCTACAGGCAATGCTGTCAGGCGCTGCGCTTTTTGCCGGTTACTTCGATCTCGATTTTCATGCGCGGGTCGGCGAGTTTTGCTTCGAACATGGTGGCGGCGGGGCGGACATCGCCGAAATATTTCCGCAGCACAGGCCAGCAGGCTGGAAAATCCCCGGCCTCGGGCAGCAGGTAGTGCACCCGCACGGTGTCGGCAAGGCTGAACCCCGCTTTCTCCATGGCCGCCTTGATGTTGAGGAACGTTTGCTCGGCCTGGGCGGCGACGTCGTCTGAAATCATCATGGTGGCGTAGTCGAAGCCGGTGGTGCCGGAGACGAAGATCCACTCGCCATCGACCACGGCGCGGGAATAACCCATGTCGGTCTCGAACTTCGAGCCCGATGAAATCAATCTGCGTGTCATGATCTATGCCTCTTGATGATTTTTCCATTGCGGTGCGTAGTGTTCGGCGATCCACTCTCGGTCCCCGGCGAACCGGTTTCTGAGTTCGGCCACATCGCTAGGCGTGGCCAGGGGAGTTGCGGTGGCAGCAAACGCATCGACAAGGATTTCATTGGCCTGCCGCAATGTGAGAAATCGCGCATTTTCCGGAGCACTACTCAATTTCGCGGCGGCCCGCGCCGAGCGCAACCGGTAGGGCAGCCGGGGTTGAACCCGCACCGCGCACGCGCCGATCAATCGCGCCGCAGCCGCCATAGCCGCAGTGGTGCGGGCCTCGGGCCGAGCGGCCAGCCGCGCCATCAGCTGGTGCAGTTCCGGTTGTTTTTCCAGAACCAGAAAGCCGCCGCGCCGGGCCGTCTCCTGGCGCAGCGCGCAGACCAGTGCCGGGGGCGTCACATTCATCCGCGCCATAACCGGCTGTTTGTCCAGATCAATGCCGAGTTTCCCGGCGATCACCCGCAGGAAAGCGCAACCGCCATCGGCGGCAATCGCGTCCAGCGTCGTAATGATCGGGGCAGCAGGCGTCACGGCTTGCGCCAGCCGCCGGAGCATCGGCGAAAAGCCCCGGTCCTCCGGCAAGGCTCGCGATGCAAAGGTTGAAAATGGCCGGCAATCGCCGCGCAGCTGGGCGATGCGGTAGAGCGAGACGAGCCACGCGATATGTTCGCGCAAAATGACGACGGGTACAACCTCGTGCTTGCGCGACAGAAATTCGAAAACCTCGGCCAACCTCTCGGTGGCGGCAAAGGCCGGTGTGCCCTGCCCCGGCAACAGGCCCAACAGATTCTCATCGCTGAGCACGCCGCCATCATAATCGGCGGCCAGCCGGTCCAACTCCTCGCCGACCAGCCAGGCGGCGGCTTTGGGACCGGTGCCGATCAGCGTCTTGCCGACAAGCGCGCCAAACATCGAGCCCTGTTTTCCCGACGACAGATCGCTGAACAGGAACTGACGGGCGCCAGCAAGCTTGTTCCGGTTCGATTCGAACCAGTTTTGCAGCGATGTCGAGGCCGCCCGGTGGAGGCCCACATGGACCAGAATTTTCATCGAGCCTTGCTCACCCCTGTCACGCCAAATCACCCCATTCGAACCGGCGTGCCGCTTGTAGGCCCGGCGGCCACGGCGGGCAATCACCGCCCTGCGCAGTCCTGCTTGGGCTGCCAGCCAGGCCTTCACCGCTTCGGCCAAATTCCCCGGTAGTGCCATGATCATCCCCTGACGCCCGCCAGTTGCCGGTGGCGGCCGATCTATCTAATGATCAATCAGCCATCCCTCCAGCCCCGGAAAGACTCAAACCGCCATGTTCGTCTCATTCTTCCCCAGCCCCCGCGCCCTGTTCTGGTCCGCCGCCCTGTGGACGCTGTTTGCCATTCTCTTCTGGTTTTTCGTGGCGCGCGATGCGGGCTATCTGATCGGGCTGGAGAACCCGCCCGAGGCTACGCCGCCGATCATTGGCGTCTCGGCGTTCTGGTCGAAGCCGTTTATCTGGTTCTACATCTACTACGCGGTGATGGCCGGGCTGTTCGCGGGGGTCTGGAAAATCATGGCACCGCAAGACTGGTTCAATTGGTCGATACTTGGTTCAGCCCTCATCATCTTCGTCGTCTATTTCCAGGTCCAGGTGAGTGTTGCCATCAACAACTGGTACGGCCCCTTCTGGGATTTGATTCAGGCGGCGGTCTCGAAGTCGCGGCCAGTCACGGTGGCCGAGTTGTTTGGCTACCTTGTCACTTTCGCCGGCATCGCCTCGGTGGCGGTTACCGTCATTGCCATCAACCGGTTCTTCGTCAGCCACTATCTGTTCCGCTGGCGCACGGCAATGAACGACTATTACACGGCGAACTGGAACCGGCTGCGCCACATCGAAGGCGCCTCCCAGCGTGTGCAGGAGGATTCCAAGCGCTTTGCCGCGCTGACAGAAGGTCTCGGTGTCGATGTTATCGACGCCGTTATGACGCTCATCGCTTTCCTGCCGGTGCTTCATCGCCTGTCCGCCAATGTCAGCGAAGTTCCAATCTTGGGATCGATTCCCTATCCGCTGGTCACCGCATCGATTCTCTGGTCGATCTTCGGGACGATGTTCATCGCAGTGATTGGCATCAAGCTTCCGGGGCTTGAATTCAAGAACCAGCGGGTTGAAGCGGCCTACCGCAAGGAGCTGGTCTATGGCGAAGACGACGCCAATCGCTCCCAGCCGCTCACCTTAAAAGAACTGTTTGCAGCCGTGCGCGTCAATTATTTCCGGCTCTACTTCAACTACCTCTACTTCAACATCGGCCGCATTCTCTATCTGCAAACCGACAACATCTTTCCGTTCATCGTTCTGGCGCCGACCATCGCCGCTGGCAAGATCACCTTGGGGCCGCTCAACCAGATCCTCAGCGCCTTCGGCCAGGTGCGCGATTCTTTCCAGTTCCTCATCAAGTCCTGGCCGACGATGATCGAGTTGATCTCGGTCTACAAGCGCCTGCGCGCTTTCGAGGCGACTCTGCATGGCGAACCATTGCCTTCAATCGATCAGGAGTTCATTGAGGAGAAAGCCGTGGCATGAACGCCAGGAAACCAGCTCCGCCTCACACCCCGATCGGCATGTGCTCGGGCGAGCGGGTGATGGCGCGGGGCGCTGTCAGTTCCTTCCATTTCGACAGCGCCTGATTGACCGCCGGGAATGGCCTCCGCTTGATGAATTTGCCGCGGCCAGGCCTGGCCTGGTCGTTCCGCCCATGCGACCACACCACTTCGCCGCGCGAAATCGTGTGGCGGGCAAGGCCGTTCACCTTGAAGCCTTCGAACACATTGTAGTCGATGATCGATTTCTGGTTGGCGGCCGAGATGGTCTTCGACAGTTTCGGATCCCACACCACGAGATCGGCGTCGGAGCCCACCAGGATCGCGCCCTTCTGCGGATATATATTGAGAATCTGGGCGATGTTGGTGGAAGTGACCGCGGCAAATTCGTTCATGGTCAGCCGCCCGGTCTCGACACCCTTGGTCCATAAGACCGAAAGCCTATCTTCAAGCCCGCCGGTGCCATTGGGAATCTTGGTGAAGTTGCCCAGCCCACCGCGCTTTTGCGCGGTGGTGAAGGCGCAGTGATCGGTTGCCACCACTTGTAAAGAGCCCGCGGCCAGGCCGGCCCACAGCGAATCCTGATGGCTCTTGTTGCGGAATGGCGGTGACATCACCCGCCTTGCCGCATAGTCCCACTCGCGGTTGAAGTATTCGCTCTCGTCAAGGGTCAGATGCTGGATCAATGGCTCGCCATAAACCCGCATGCCCTTCTGGCGGGCCCGGCGGATGGCTTCATGGGCCTGCTCGCACGAGGTGTGGACGATATAGACCGGCACCCCGGCGGTGTCGGCGATCATAATGGCGCGGTTGGCGGCTTCGCCCTCGACTTCGGGCGGCCGCGAATAGGCGTGAGCCTCGGGGCCGGTCATCCCGGCATCGAGGTATTTCTGCTGGAGTGCCGCAACCACATCGCCATTTTCGGCGTGCACCAGCGGCAGGGCGCCCAGTGCGGCACAGCGCTGGAACGAGGCCAGCATCTCGTCGTCGTTGACCATCAGCGCGCCCTTGTAAGCCATGAAGTGCTTGAAGGTATTGATGCCGCGTTCGACAACCTTGGCCATCTCGTCGAAATGCCGCTGCGACCAGCCGGTGACGCACATATGGTAGGAATAATCCGACGAGGCTTGCCTGGTGGCCTTTCGTTCCCAATCCTCAAGTGCGGCAATCATGCCTTCCTTGCCGGGGATGACGAAATCGACAACCGTGGTGGTGCCGCCCGACAGGGCCGCGAAGCTGCCGCTCTCCCAGGTCTCGGCGGCGGTGGTTCCCATGAACGGCATTTCGAGGTGGGTGTGGGGATCGATTCCGCCCGGCATGATGTAAGCGCCTTCGGCGTCGACCACCTTGTCGCCCTTCAGCCCCTTGCCGATCGCCG
>JANLWG010000128.1:0-9382 GCA_031364405.1 Hyphomicrobiales bacterium | reverse complement strand
GCTGCGGATGACCGGGTCAAGCCCGGTCATGATGAGAATAAGTTGAAACTTGCGTCATATCTGCGTCGCTTCAACGCCCTCCCCGAAACCATCCGTACACAGATCACCTCGCGCTGGGGCGCACCCGAAAGCGATCCGTTTTTCACCGCCGGTGCCTTCCATCTCGCCATCCAGCTCTACGGCAACACCGCCGTCGCCATTCAACCGGCGCGTGGTTATAATATCGATCCCAAATCCACCTATCACGATCCGGCACTGGTGCCGCCGCACGGCTATCTCGCATTCTACTTCTGGCTGCGCCATCGCTTCGGCGCCCACGCATTGATCCACAACGGCAAGCACGGAAATCTTGAGTGGCTGCCCGGCAAGGCCAATGCGCTGTCGGCGGAATGCTATCCCGAAATCGCCCACGGCCCCCTGCCGCAACTCTATCCTTTCATTGTCAACGATCCCGGCGAAGGCACCCAGGCCAAGCGCCGCACCGGGGCCGTCATCATCGATCACCTCACACCACCGCTCACCCGGGCTGAAACCTATGGCCCGCTGAAAGACCTTGAGGCTCTCGTCGATGAATATTATCTGGCCTCGGGACTCGATGGCCGCCGCACCGCCGCCTTGAAAAAGGACATCCTCGACCTTACCCGCGGCACCAGACTCGATCTCGATGCGGGCTTCACCGGTGACGACGACAACGATCTCCGCAAACTCGACGCCTATCTCTGCGATCTGAAGGAAGCCCAAATCCGCGACGGCCTCCATATTCTTGGCAAGTCTCCCCAGGGCAGCCTTGAAACAAATCTATTGGTGGCATTGACCCGCGTACCACGAGGTCTCGGCGAAGCTGGCGATCAATCACTGATCCGCGCCCTCGCCGATGATTTTGGCCTTGGTGATTTTGATCCACTGAATTGTGACATGGCCACGCCGTGGGATCGGCCAAAGCCCAAACTCCTCTTGGAAGTAAGTACTGATCCATGGCGCACCAACGGCGATACGGTGGAGCGATTGGAATTGTTTGCTACCAGCCTCACGCCAATTGGCCCCAGAACGGCAGAGGTCTTGAATGCTGTCAGATCTCGCATTCGTCCTTCCCTTCGCGCCTGTGGCCCCAACGAAATCGCCTCCTTGATGAAAGGCCTCGCTGGCCGCCCCGTAGCGCCTGGTCCCTCCGGCGCACCTACACGCGGACGGCTCGATGTTCTACCCACTGGCCGCAACTTCTATTCTCTCGACAGCCGCACGCTGCCCACCCCCACGGCTTGGAACCTCGGCCAGAAATCCGCCGAAGACCTGCTCACCCGCCACTTCCAGGATTTCGGTCAATACCCCAAGGCCATCGGGCTTTCTGCCTGGGGCACCTCCAACATGCGCACCGGCGGCGACGATATCGCCCAGGCTCTGGCGCTGATTGGCGCCAGACCGGTCTGGGAACCATCGAGCTGGCGCGTCACCGGATACGAGATCGTCCCGCTGGCCAAACTCCGCCGCCCGCGTGTTGATGTGACGCTGCGCATATCCGGCTTCTTCCGCGATGCCTTTCCCGCCCAGATCGAACTGCTTGACAAGGCCTTCCGTGCCGTGGGCGGGCTTGATGAAGATGAAGCCGAAAACCCCATCGCCGCCCGCATGACTTCGGAAGCCCGGGCACTCGCCGCCACTGGCCTTTCGCAATCCGAAGCGCGTGATATTTCAGGCCACCGCATTTTCGGCGCCAAGCCCGGCGCCTATGGCGCGGGATTGCAAACGTTGATCGACGAAAAAATCTGGACGGACCGTGCCGATCTTTCCGCCGCCTACGTCACCTGGGGCTCCTATGCCTACGGCGCCAAAGCCCATGGCGTGAACGACGAGCGCGCCTTCATTCGGCGTTTGGCCCGCATCGAAGCCGTGGTCCACAATCAGGACAACCGCGAACACGATCTTCTCGATTCCGATGACTATTATCAATTCGAAGGCGGCATGTCGGCGGCGGTGGAGCAGGCTTCGGGAAAACAGCCGCGCGTCTATCACAACGATCACTCGCGCCCCGAGCGTCCGGTCATTCGCACCCTTGAGGAAGAGGTGGGGCGTGTCATGCGCTCGCGCGTCGTCAATCCGAAATGGATCGCCGGTGTTAAACGCCACGGCTATAAAGGCGCATTCGAAATCGCCGCCACCGTCGATTACATGTTCGCCTTCGCCGCCACCACGGGTGCGGTGAAAACCCACCACTTCGATTTGGCCTATGATGCCTTCCTCGCCGATGCCACGACCCGTGATTTCATCGCCCGCAACAATCCCGCCGCATTGAGGGAAATCGCCGAACGTTTCGAAGAGGCCGCAACCCGTGGCCTTTGGACGCCGCGGCTCAATTCCGCCTATGATCTCCTCAAGGAGTTAGCCCAATGACCGACACCGGCAACGCCCGCCACCACGAAAAAATGGCCAAGAAAAAGGCCGCCCGCGACAAGATCATGGCCAGCAAGACAATCGAGAAGGGTCTGCTCATCGTCCACACCGGCAAGGGCAAGGGCAAGTCCACGGCGGCTTTCGGCATGGTGTTCCGCGCCATCGGCCACGGCATGAAGGCCGGAGTCATTCAATTCGTCAAAGGTGCGTGGGGCACCGGCGAGCGCACCATTCTTGAGCAGTTTCCCGGTCTCGTCACCATCAAGGCGATGGGTGAAGGCTTCACCTGGGAAACCCAGGACCGCGAGCGCGACGTGGCCCACGCCCGTGCCGGCTGGGAGGAAGCCAAGAAGCTGATCGCCGACCCCGCTTACAAGATGGTGCTGCTCGACGAACTCAACATCGTGCTGCGTTACGATTACCTGCCGCTCGACGAAGTGCTGACTGTCCTGAAAAATAAACCCGCCGGCAAACACGTGATCGTCACCGGCCGCAATGCCAAGGAAGAACTGATCGAGTTGGCCGATCTCGTCACCGAAATGGAGCAGGTGAAACATCCATTCCGCTCCGGCGTCAAAGCCCAGGCCGGAATCGAATTCTAACCTGCCGCATTCGCACTTGTGGCACGTGGCCCGGAAGACTAGAAAAGACCATTAGCAGCGTTCCCATCGAGGGACTGAGAGCGATTCCGGTGCGGCCGACCCGATATGGGGGCCAATGCCGGAGCTGCCTTCCGAGCCGGATCGTCCGGCAGCGTTGCATGTTGGAAGGCAGGATATATGACTGACAAATTAGGTGTAATGCTCTGCGGCCACGGCAGCCGCGACGATCAGGCGGTGACCGAATTCGCCGACCTGTCGCAACACCTCAGGAAGCGCATGCCGCAATATCCGGTCGAGTATGGCTATTTGGAATTTGCCACACCAATCATTCGCGATGGCCTCGACAAATTGAAAGCCCGGGGCGTCACCCGCGTGCTCGCTGTGCCCGGCATGTTGTTTGCGGCTGGCCACGCCAAAAACGATATCCCCTCCGTTCTCAACACCTATGCCGCCAACAATGCTTTCCGGATCGACTATGGCAAGGAGCTCGGCATCGATCCCAAAATGATGCGGGCCGCCGCTGACCGTGTGCAGGAAGCCATCGATGCGGCATCCGGAAAAATTCCACTGCATGAAACACTGCTTGTGGTTGTTGGCCGTGGTGCTTCCGATCCCGATGCCAACTCCAATGTTTCGAAAGTAACCCGCCTCCTATGGGAGGGCTTCGGTTTCGGCTGGGCCGAGACCGCCTATTCCGGCGTGACATTTCCATTGGTCGAACCAGCCCTCGAACATGCGGCACTGCTTGGTTATCGCCGCATCATCGTGTTCCCCTACTTTCTTTTCACCGGCATCCTCGTGCAACGCATCTATGACGCGACAGACGCCGTTGCCGCTCGTCATCCGGCGCTACAATTCATCAAGGCGCCCTATCTCAATGACCATCCACAGGTGATTGCAACATTCGAAGAGCGCATCGATCAGATCCTCTCCGGCGACATCGCCATGAACTGCCAGATGTGCAAATACCGCACGCAAGTCTTGGGCTTCGAGACCGAAGTTGGAGCCCCTCAAGAGAGCCACCACCACCATGTTGAGGGCTTGGGAACCGGTCAAATCTTCACTCTCGATCCCAGCCGGATCATCCAATCCACTGTTCACAATCATCATCACCATGATCGCGATCACGATCATGATCATACCCACACGCACGCTCCCTACCCCCACGCCAATCATCCGCTTGGCCCCAAGAGCATGTTGAAGAAACCGTGATCACTTACCTCCGCGATCCGCAAGCCATCTATGCGCGCTCATTCGAAATGATCCGCGCCGAGGCTGATTTCACCGGACTGCCCAAAGACGCCGAGCCCATAGCCACGCGGATAATTCACGCCTGTGGCATGCCCGATATCACTGGTGACCTCCGCGTCTCTGAGACTTTCGTCGCGGCGGCATGCGACGCGTTGCGGAATGACAAGCCGGTGCTGGTTGATACCGAGATGGTGCGTCACGGTATCATCGGCAAATCGCTGAACTTAATCTGTACGCTTAACGATCCCGCAGCCGGCGAAGCAGCTGTGCGTCTGTCGACGACCCGTTCCGCTGCTGCGGTCGAACTCTGGCGGCCCTGCCTCGCGGGCGCCATTGCGGTCATCGGCAATGCCCCGACAGCGCTTTTTGCACTCCTCGAAATGATCGACGCCGGCGGCCCTCGCCCGGCGGCAATCGTCGGATTTCCAGTGGGCTTTGTTGGTGCAATGGAATCAAAAAATGAACTGGTGACCCATCCGCGCAGCATTCCCTTTGCCACCTTGCTGGGCCGCCGAGGCGGATCGGCAATGGCTGCCGCCGTCATCAATGCCCTGATGAGCGCCACATGAGCAAATGGCTTACCATCATCGGCATGGGCGAGGATGGTTATCAGGGCCTGCCGGCGAAGGCGCGCCTTGTTCTCGCCAATGCCGAAGTGGTGATTGGTTCGCAGCGCCTCCTCGACTTTCTTCCGCGACACAACGCCGAAACCCACGAATGGCCGCAACCTTTTTCCGCCGTTATTGATCGCATCAAACCGCTGCGTGGCCGCAAGACCGTGGTACTCGCCACCGGCGATCCGCTCAACTATGGCGTTGCCCGCAAGCTCATGGAATTCATCGCTTTCGAAGAGATGGAAATCATTCCGCATCTCTCGGCTTTCACCCACGCGGCCGCACGCATGGGCTGGTCACTGCCCGATTGCGATACCCTGACCCTTCACGGCCGCGATGCCGCCAACATCGAAGCCTTTATACAGCCTAACGTGCGCCTGATCGTGCTGACTGCGGATGCCACCACCATCCCGCAAGTGGCGCGCCGTCTGGTGGCGCGGGGGTTTGAGACAAGTCTGATCACCGTGCTGGAGAATATGGGTGGCGGGCGCGAACGCCAATCATCGTTCAGTGCCAATCATCTTCCAAAAACCACCTTCTCCGATCTCAATACGCTGGCCATTCACTGCAAACCATCGCGCAATGCCAGGATTTATTCGCGGCTGGCAGGCCTGCCTGACGAAGCTTTCATTCATGACGGTCAGCTCACCAAACGCGAGGTGCGCGCCGCAACGCTGGCTGCATTGTCGCCAGCACCCGGTCAGTTATTGTGGGACATCGGTGCGGGCTGCGGTTCGGTTGCCATCGAATGGATGCGCGGCGCGCGCGGCTGCGAGGCAATTGCCTACGAAGCAAACCCCGGACGCATCAATATGATCGCTGAAAATGCCGATCGCCTCGGCACGCCGCGGCTGAAAATAGTTGCCGGCGAAGCCCCCGGCACATTTGCAGGCCAGCCTGTACCGGAAGCAATTTTCATCGGCGGAGGCCTTGGCAATCACGGCGTGTTCGAAATGGCATGGGAACACCTCAAACCTGGCGGTGCCATGGTCATAAATACCGTCACCATTGAGGGTGAATTGCATCTCTACGATCTCCATGAAAAATACGGCGGCGATCTCGTCCGCATCGATATTTCCCGCCTCACCCGCATCGGCAGTCTGCGTGCCATGAAACCACGCATGGCAGTTGTGCAATGGCGGGCCCGCAAGCCATGGTAGCCTTGGGAACACTTTACGGTGTCGGAGTTGGTCCCGGCGATCCCGAACTGATGACGGTGAAAGCCTGGCGTCTCATTTCAACCTCGCCCGTTCTGGCCTATCTCGCAGCCAATGGCCACGACAGCACCGCCCGCGACATCGCCAAACCCTTTATCCCCGAAGGCATGACTGAGCTGGCTATTGACGTGCCCATGCGCACCGAACGTGAACCAGCGCAGCTTGCCTATGACAAGGGAGCCGCGGCGATCGCCGAGCATCTCACTGCGGGCCGCGATGTCGTCATGCTCTGTGAGGGCGATCCATTTTTTTACGGCAGCTTCATGTATATCTTCGCCCGGCTGTCGAAGGAGTTCAAAACCGTCGTCGTCCCCGGTGTCACCTCGATCAGTGCCGCCGCCGCGGCCATCGGCCGCCCGCTCGCCGCGCGCGACGAAGTACTAAAAATACTTCCCGCCACCCTGGATCAAGACCGTCTCCGCGACGAACTGCTCACCGCGCAGTCCACCGCGATCATCAAAGTAGGCCGGCACTTCGCCAAAGTGCGCAACGTTCTTTCCGCGCTTGATCTCACAACCAAGGCCGTGGTCATCGAAAACGCCACCCACGATGAGGAACGCATCACCAGACTGGAAGACATTGAAGGCGGCACCCTCCCTTACTTCACCACGATCCTTGTTTATGTGGGGTGCGAGCCATGGTGAAACCGGCGATCTTCATCCTCGGCATCTCCGCCCTGCCACTCGCACAGAAACTGAAGACGGCACTCGGCGGCACCGTTCATGCGCCTGATTGCGTGGCAGGCCACGATGTAGGCTATGCCAAAGCGACTCATCATTTGGCCAAGCTTTTCAAGGAAGGCACGCCCATCATCGGCCTCTGCGCCAGCGGAATACTGATCCGGGCCGTCGCCCCGCACCTCTCCGACAAGCGCCACGAACCACCGGTGGTCGCCGTAGCCGAAGATGGTTCGGCCGCTGTGCCGCTGCTTGGTGGTCACCATGGTGCCAATGAACTGGCGCGAACAATCGCGACATTTTGCCGAGGTCATGCGGCGATCACCACCGCAAGTGAAGTGCGTTTCGGCACGGCGTTTGACGAGCCCGGCGCAGGCTATATGCTGGCTAACCCGGAGGATGTGAAGTCAGCAACAGCGGCCCGACTCGCCGGCAGTCATGTATCCATCGAGGTGACCGAGCGAGTTACCCTAGGCAGTGCGGCGCATCTCGTCTATCACCCGCGAACCTTGGCGATCGGGATCGGCTGTGAACGCCATGCCTCGCAAAGCGAGATCGTCACCCTGATCGGCAACGTGCTGCAACAACACAATCTCGCAGCCGATTCGATCGCCTGCATCGCCTCCATCGATATAAAATCCGATGAAGCGGCAATCCACGCGGCGGCCCGCCACTTCAATACGCCCACGCGTTTCTTCACTGCCAGTGAACTGAACGCTGAGAACTCGCGCCTCAAGAACCCTTCGGACATCGTCGCGAGGGAAGTTGGCACACCTGGCGTAGCCGAAGCCGCAGCCCTTGCGGCGGCTGGACCGGATGCGGAACTTCTCGTCGAAAAAACCCGGAGTACGCGCGCCACTTGCGCGATTGCAAGAGCCCCCTCTCCTATCCTTGATCTTCGTGGCCGGCAGCGTGGCACACTCCACGTCACCGGCATCGGGCCGGGCACGGCGGAATGGCGCAGCCCCGCCGCGCGTACAGCACTCGAAACTTCGACCGACTGGGTGGGCTACGGTCTCTACCTCGATCTCGTCGCCGATTTGAAGGACGCCCAGACCCAGCATCGTTTTCCACTGGGCGGCGAAGAAGACCGGGTGCGCCACGCCATCAACCTCGCCAAGGCGGGCAAGCAAGTCGCACTCATCTGTTCCGGTGATGCCGGCATCTATGCCATGGCGGCACTAGTTTACGAGATCATCGATCTCGACCCTTGCCGCATTGAAGTCAATGTCATCCCCGGCATTTCGGCTTTTCAGGCTGCGGCGGCCAAGGCTGGCGCCCTGATCGGCCATGATTTCTGCTGCATCTCGTTGTCCGATCTGTTGACACCCTGGGAAATCATCGAGAAGCGCATAAAGGCGGCAGCTGTTGGTGATTTCGTCATCGCCTTTTACAATCCGCGTTCACTGAAACGCCGCGATCAACTTGAACGCGCTTTTGCCATCCTTGGCGAGCATCGGCCAGCGAACACCCCCGTCATCATCGCCTCCAATCTCGGCCGCCCCGAAGAGAAACTGAAAATCGTCACCTTCTCCGGCTTCAACCCGGATGATGTCGACATGCTCACCCTGGTCATGGTCGGTTCGTCGCAGTCCACATCATTCAAGCGCGGCGATGGCCGGACTTATGCTTACACGCCTCGTGGTTATGCCAAGAAACGGGAACACCAATGACTGTTCACTTCATCGGTGCCGGTCCTGGTGCTGCCGACCTCATCACCGTGCGTGGGCTGAAGCTCATTCAGTCCTGTCCGGTGTGTCTATTCGCGGGCTCGCTGGTGCCGGAGGAAATCGTCAAGGCCGCCCCCGCCGGCGCGCGGGTTGTCGATACCGCCCCCCTGCATCTCGACGAGATTATTGCCGAGATCGAGCAGGCCCACGCCAAGGGCCACAATGTCGCCCGCGTCCACTCTGGCGATCCATCCTTATACGGAGCAATTGCCGAGCAGATGCGCCGGCTCGACCGGCTGGGCATTGCCTATGATGTGACGCCCGGTGTTCCAGCCTTCGCTGCCGCTGCTGCCGTGCTCAACACCGAGTTCACCCTCCCCGAAATCGCCCAGACGGTGATCCTCACCCGCACTTCGATGCAGGCTTCGGCAATGCCTCCAGGCGAATCGCTGGAAGAACTTGGCCGCTCGAAGGCAACGCTTGCCATCCATCTTTCCATCCGCAATCTCGGCTATATCGAGCGCGCCCTGACGCCGCATTATGGTGCGGATTGTCCGGTAATCGTGGTCTACCGCGTCACCTGGCCGGACCAGATGATCATTCGCGCCACGCTCTCCACCATTGCCAAAAAAGTGCGTGCGGCGAAACTCACCCGCACAGCACTCATTCTGGTGGGGCGGGTTCTCGGTGCCAGCGATTTCCGCGACTCGGCACTTTACGATGCCGGCCACGAACATGTTCTGCGCAATCGCAAGACCTTGAAGTCCGGCACCCGATAGGACCACACGCTCACGCGCTGATTCCACAAGTTCATGCCTGGCGCGGGAGACACCAAAGTGAGCGACGTCACATCCCCTGATGGTATCGTGCCGGACCTTGCGGTGGAGGCCGATGCGATCAGCCGTGATATTTCCGTCGAAGCCGATTCTGGCCCTGCCATGCGCCAACTGTGGCTTGAACTCG
>JANLWG010000118.1:0-6118 GCA_031364405.1 Hyphomicrobiales bacterium | reverse complement strand
CAGTCATGGTTCCGCTTGAATATGCCTACTATGAGGCGTTTTCGATGGCCAACCAAGTGGTGGTGCCACTGATAGAAATCGAACGTCTGCGTAAACTCGAGGCCGCGGCAAACGAGTCGGCAGACGCCCTGCCCGAGGACTACTGACCAGCACAAGGGCTGATCCGGCAGACGGCGAGGCGGGGCACGGAGTGCGGATGCGGTGGCGTGACTGATACGTGTTCTCCCGGCAGAAGCAACATGCTTTCTCCTTCCAACATAACATCGCCGTTGACCATGAGGTCATGCGCGAGAACGTGTGCGAATATCGTTGCACCTGCTTGCCCGCCCAATTGCAGCGAGGCCCGGACATCGAAGCATGCAAGGCTGCTCATCAGATTATTGCGCCGTGCCATCAGGTTAAAATCGCGGACCGGGCCGGAAACGAGGTGCGAGATGATTGGCCAGTCACCGGAGAAACTTCGAGGGCTGAACTTCTGCGAGACGTCGATGGGTCCATGGGGCCCGCCCTCAAGCACCATGCCGTGGCCTTCGATGGCCATGATGTGCCGGTCGTAACCTGTAAATAACGAGAACGGACCATCAGCGGACACCGTGGCAATGCTGACCCGCCAGCGGAATGATCCGTCCCCGCCGGGTTCCATGTAAAGTTCCGTGGTGGTGCCGCCACCATTGTTCCACAGCATGACGCGGTAATCAGCAGAAGTAAACTT
This sequence comes from Hyphomicrobiales bacterium, assembly GCA_031364405.1. Taxonomy (GTDB): domain Bacteria; phylum Pseudomonadota; class Alphaproteobacteria; order Rhizobiales; family Aestuariivirgaceae; genus Aestuariivirga. The sequence goes on along the minus strand of JANLWG010000118.1, from coordinate 5,406 downwards.
GCGCATGGGTTATGACTTGTGCCGCACCCGGCCCACGGGCTCCGCGTGGGCGATGACGCGGCGGATCTGCGGGAACTTGTCCTGCAACCCGTTTTCAACGTGATCGATGCAGGTGTGAACCGCGTCAATGGTTTCTGTCCCGGCAAAGCGGCAATGATAGTGGACAAACACGCCCTGATCGGTCTGGCGGATGCGGATATCGTGGAGGTCGCTGAGGGGCTTTTGTTTGGCCGCGAACAGGTTCAGCGCCTTGGTCATCGCCGCCACATCCTTAGGCGAGGCTTGTTCGCCTTCGAGCAGGCGTTCGGGCTGGGGCTCGATATGGCTTTCCACCTCCACATGGCCGCCCAGTTCCTTGGCGATAGCGTTTTCGAGTTTGCTTGCCGTCTCGTGCGCCGCGACCAGCGTCATGGCGCCATCGACCTCGAGATCAAAACTGACGGCAAGTCTGCCCTTGATCTGCTGCACCGTGACGTGGTGGATCGCCAGGTTGCGCCGCGCCGCGAGCAGCATCATCTTCTGGAACACGGTCTCATTATCAATGGCCACGGGATTTGCCGTCACCGTAACATCGGCATTGGGAAAGGCTTCCTGGATGCGGTTGTGGAGCGTGTTTTTGAGCATTACGATATCGTCAACCGGCGTGGTGCGGGCAATCTCCACGACAACGCTCACGAACAGTGTCGCTCCAGCGGGACGCAACCTGAGGCTTTTCAACGTCAATATGCCAGCCGACTGGGCCACAATGGCGCGGATATTTTCCGTTGCCCCCTCGGGGGCCGCATCAAGAAGGGTGTTGAGTGTGCGTCCGCCGAGCCGCCAACCGGCCAAACCCACAAATAACGAGACGGCGAGTGCGGCAATCGAATCCGCTGCCGGTATTCCGTACCAAACCGCGGCGAGACCAAACAGCACGACAATCGAACTCCACATGTCGGACGAAAAATGCAGCGCGTCGGCCTCAAGCGCCTCGCTTGAGGTTTTTACCGCCACGCGGCTGAGGGCCCGCGAGCGGTTGAGGTCGATGAGGATGGACGCTGCAATGATGGCGGCCGCCCACCAGGTTACTTCGACATGGGTACCACCCGTCATCAGCCGCTTGATCGCTTCCCAGACGATCCAGCCGGTGGTGATGAACAGCAATCCCGTCTCGATGAGGGCCGCTACGCTTTCTGCTTTGGCATGGCCGTAATGATGTTCTTCGTCGGGTGGCTGGTCGCTCCAGCGGATGGCAAACCAGGTAACGACGGTGGCGCCGAAATCAATGACGCTGTGAATGGCCTCCGATAGTATACCGAGTGAGCCGGTGAACAGGCCCGCGGCAAGTTTCGAAATGGCCAGCGCCAAACTGGCGAGGAGTGAGAAGAACGCGACCTGTTGTTTTTCTGATGTTGACATGACTGCTGTGTAGGATGTGGCGTCAGACGAGGCAAGCACCGGGAAAGCGCTGCTCGATGGCGGCCGCCACACGCTCCTGCAAATCCCAGAGATAAGGATCGTGAATGCCTTCGCGCTCAAGTGCTGTCACCGTTTGCAGCAGATACTCAGCGCCACTACCCCAATGGCCGCACGCCATGGCCAGACGCCCGGCAACCATCGCAGTGTCGAGCGCACCCACATAGTTGGGGCTGGCGTGATTGGCGGTGAAGGCAATGGCGCGGGCTGGCCTGTTGCTGATCTCCACTTCGATCCAGCGCGGCAGATTGCTCGGCGGCTTGACCGTCATCTCGCGGCGCCACAACAGGTGTAGCGTGTCCAATACGGCGTCGCCCGGAACCTCATGAACCACACCTTCGCAGGTGCCACCGCGATCAATCTGCATCATCAGCCCCGGCACATCGAGAGTTCCGCGAAAGCGCGCCACCCGCAAACAGAAGGAGCGATGCCAGTCCAGTGCAATGGCCCTCGCCACCGAGACCGGCTGAAACTCCGGTTTCCAGATCAGCGAACCATACGCAAAGACGAGAACCGGCCCATCCGGCCGCTTTGCCAGGAATTGGCCGATGTGGCTTTCGTAATCATCATCGCTGAAATGATCCATACCCGGAAGTGGGCCGGGGTCGGGAATTTCGCGATGCACCAGACGCACATGGGCAGCGGTGAGGCGCATAGGAATTTTCATAGCCGGATATTGCAGCGCAACCAAACCGGGCGCAAGCCTTGCGCGGCTCACATAACAGTGTGACATCGTTGCGCACTTGCGCGCCACCGCCATCTCGTGCTGCCTCTAGTCTCCCGCCATGGCTTCCGATTCTGCAACTTCTGCCGTGCCGCTGCCGCGCAAGGCCGGCGCCTTCACCTTCGCGACGATCTTCGCGATCGAGTCGTTTTCGCGCGCCCTTAACTCGACGGTGGTGTCGCTGCAGGCCTATGACATTCTGGGATCAAGCCAGAAAGTGAGTGTGCTGGCGACTTCGGTCTCGCTCGTGGTGATGCTCTCGACGCTGCTGCTGCCCTTCGTGCTGGGCCGCCTGCGCCGGCGCTGGGCCTATAGTCTCGGAGCACTGTTGATGGTGGCGGCCGCCGTGGCGCTGGCAAGCCACACTCTCGTTGGTCAATGGGCCGGCATGTTTCTGCGCAATGGGTCGGCCGCTATCTTCAACATCACACTTTCGCTTTATATCCTCGACAATATCAGGCGGCGGGACCTCGCGCGCACCGAACCTATCCGCCTCAGTCTTTCAACGCTGTCGTGGATGACGGGACCAGCGCTCGGCGTCTGGTTGTATGTCGAGCATGGACCTTGGGGACCGCAGCTCGCTGTTATCGTCAGCCTGGTGGTGCTGATGGCTGTATTCTGGTATTTGCGATTGTCGGATCATGGCTATTCGTTGCCATCGGGCACCCTGCAGCCCTTTAATCCACTGGCCAATGTTAATCGGTTCGTTAGCCAGCCACGGCTGCGCTTGGCCTGGCTCATCGCCTTTGGCCGTTCGTGTTTCTGGGCAACTTTTTTTACTTATGGCCCGCTGTTGATTGTCGAAAGCGGGCTAGGCAAGGGCATGAGCGGCCTGGTGATTTCCGCCAGCCAGGCCTTGCTGCTGGCGGCCTATCTGTCAGGAAGCCTGGCGCGCCGCCATGGTGTGCGCCAGGTAATAGCGGGGTCTTTCGGTCTGGCTGCATTGGCTTCGATAGGTGCGGGGATTGCCGGGATTCATTCGCCATATATTGCAGTGGCTTTGCTGCTGGCAGGTTCACTTGCGGCATCCGCACTTGATGGCGTCGGCGGCATTCCATTCCTGCGCGCCGTCAGGGCCCGCGAGCGCTCGCACATGACGGCCGTTTACCGCACTTTCATTGATTTTTCCGAATTAATTCCGTCGTTTATATTCGCTCTTGCATTGATCTGGCTGCAAATTGGCGCGGTGTTTGTAATTCTGGGCCTGTGGATGGCCGTTTGTTGCTTCATATCCTGGCGGTATCTGCCACGTTCCCTGTGAGGACCGCTTGACGCGGTGCCGCACGGTGCGGCAACGTATTTGAAGTAGGGGTGGGCGATGGCACAAAATATTACCACTGGTTACAAACAACTGATGGCGGAGGCGGAAGCGAGGATCACTGAAGTCGATGCGGCTGAGGCAATCGCCATGCAGGGCCGCGATGACGTAGTGTTCGTCGATATCCGCGATCCCCGCGAGTTGGAGCGCGAAGGCCGCATTCCCGGCTCCTTTCATGCGCCCCGAGGCATGCTGGAATTTTGGGTCGATCCGCAAAGCCCGTATCACAAGCCTGTCTTCGCGGAGGACAAAACGTTTGTCATCCATTGTGCCAGCGGCTGGCGCTCGATGCTGGCGACCGACGTCTTGCAGCGAATGGGGTTGAAGCCGGTGGTGAATCTCAAGGGCGGGTTTACCGCGTGGAAGGACGCTGGCGGTATCATGGAAAAGGACGGCAAAATATGAGCGGGCTCACTCTTGTCATCGCCAACAAGAACTACTCCTCCTGGTCGCTGCGCCCGTGGATGGCGCTCACCATGGCGGGGATTCCCTTTAACGAAGTGATGATCCCGCTCGATCAGCCCGAGACCAAAGCGCTGATTGCCGCTCACACCAAGTCGGGCCGCGTGCCGGTGCTGCATCACGGCAAGCTAGTTGTATGGGAGTCGCTTGCCATTCTCGAATATATCGCTGAGGTCTTTCCGGAAAAACACCTGTGGCCGGCTGCGATATCGGCACGAGCAGTGGCGCGCGCCGTTGCCAATGAAATGCACGGAGGTTTTTCAGCAATCCGCAATGCCTGCCCGATGAACTTGCGGAGGCCGCCCAAACCAGTTGCCCTGTCCGATGCAGCCAGGGCCGATATCCGGCGCATTGAAGACATCTGGCGCGACTGCCGCACGGGCTTTGCCAAGCGTGGCAAGTTCCTGTTCGGAAAATTCGGCATTGCCGACGCGATGTTCGCGCCCGTCGTCACCCGCTTCGAGACCTACAAAATCGAAGTGGCCAAAGACACCCGCGACTATATGAACAATGTCATGAACACCAGCGCCTTCAAGGCGTGGAAAGATGCAGCGCTGAAGGAGCCGTGGATTGTGCCATCCGACGAGGTGGACTAATTGCACGCGTGACGATGGGCCCGAAACAAACTCTCACTCGGTGCACCATATGAGCGGCTTTGTATAGTCGATCCTGTAGACACGCGACCCGGCACCATATCTTTTCTTGCAAAGCTCGCGGGCGTCTTTCAACAATTTCTCGCGTTGTTCAGCCGTGTAGTCTGATCGACCTTTTTTCTTCTTCGTCGCGGCATCAATAGTGGAAGAAGCTTGGCTTATTGCAAAAATGGAAACCAGCAGCAGAAGAACCAAACGGGGCATTGGCATTCTCCCTTGGAACAATTAAAGGTTACTCAAGGTTAGCCCCAATTGCAATGACTTACGTTAATGACACAGCACCCTGCCGGTGCCGGGTGAGGCGGCCCGCCAATTCGAGTTCGAGCAGGATGCCGGCCATTGCCGCCGGGTGCAACCCGCTTTCGCGGATGAGATCGTCGAGATCGATGGGTGAGGGCGACATAAGCCCGATAACTGTTTGGCGCTGGTTTTCGCTGGCATCGGCCAAGTGTTCGAATGGCATTTCGGGTTCAAGGAACATGCCAGTTGCCGGCGTGAAGCTGGTGTTTAGTGCCTCAAGCACATCGGCCGGAGAACTAACAAGTATTGCTCCATCGCGGATTAGCTTGTTGGTGCCCTCGGCGCGTAGATCAAGCGGCGAGCCTGGCACGGCGAAAACCTCGCGCCCCTGTTCTGCTGCCAACCTTGCGGTGATGAGCGAGCCTGAGCGCAGGGCCGCCTCGACGACAATGGTGGCGCGCGATATTCCAGAGATGATGCGGTTGCGGCGGGGAAAATGCTCCGCACGCGGAACAGTTCCGGGTTTCATTTCAGTGGCCAGAAGCCCGCGCTCG
>JANLWG010000069.1:0-1927 GCA_031364405.1 Hyphomicrobiales bacterium | reverse complement strand
CGAATCCGCTCGTGGCGCTTCTCTGACGTTCGAACGAGCACGATTTCCCAGGTTCTTCCGGGTACAAACGATCTGATTGTGTCCTCTACACCTTGCAGCGCCGATACGTATCCATCCACGGCCGCCGCCGCTCGAACTCGGCACTCGCGGCGATGACATCGGCATCGGCGTAGCGTTTGCCGACGATCTGCATGCCTACCGGCAGGCCGTTCTCGGCCAGCCCGGCGGGAACGGTGGCGGCGGGATAGCCGAGGAAGTTGATGAGATAGGTCATGCACCAGCCGATAAGGCGGTCGATGGGTTCGCCGTTGATCTCGGCTGGCCCCGCGGTGTTGCCGTCCGTCGCATTATCAACCGCAAGGCACGCCAAGGTCGGCGACACCAGGAAGTCGTAACGGTCGAGCACGCGGCGCAGCGCGTCGAAGACTTCCGAGCGGATTTCCTGGTCGGCAATGTGCTGGGTGACCGTCATGCGCCGCCCGATCTCGTCCCAATGCCAGAACTCCGGCGGCATGTCGCCATGGTGATCGCGCCGGATATCGATGCCTTCGCGCTTGAAGCCTTCGAGGGCCGCCACTTGTTTGGGGGCGACGAACCGGCACCACACATCGCTCAGCTCGCGCTGCTGGCGCTTGAGGCCGATGTCAACCTCCTCGACATGGGCACCCGCCTCCTCGAACGCCGCCACCGCCTTGTCGACAACCGCGATCACCCGTGGATCGACCGGGAAGATACCGTAGTCACGGGTATAGGCGATCTTCTTGCCCGCAACCGAGGTGCGCAGCGCCGCCATGAAGTCGACGCTGCCCTCGACCGCGTAGGGGTCACGCGAGTCATAACCAGCCAGCACGGTCATGGCGAGGGCCGCGTCCTCGACGGTGCGGGTAATCGGGCCCTCGAAGATGAAGGGCACGGTGCCGCTGAAGGCGTCGGGCCTGGTTACCAGCGGCACCCGCCCGAAGGAGGGCTTGTAGCCGTAGACGCCGCACCATGATGCCGGGATGCGGATCGACCCGCCGCCATCGGTGCCTTCGCACAGCGGCAACAGCCCGGCCGCCACCGCGCCGGCGCTGCCGCCCGAGGATCCGCCGGTATTCTTTGCGAGGTCAAATGGGTTCTTCGACGGGCCGAACAGGTAATTGTCGCAGGTGCCGCGAAAACCAAAGACCGGGCTGTTGGTTTTTCCAACCATGATGGCCCCCGCCTGCTCCATCCGTTCGGCCCACATGCAATAGAAGTTGGCGACGTAATCTTTCAGCGCGCGGATGCCGCCGAAGGTTGAGACCCAGCCGGGCTTGAAATCAAAACAGTCTTTCATGGCGACCGGCACACCGTGCAGCGGGCCCACCTCTCGCCCACGCATGAGCGCTGCTTCCGCCGCCTTCGCCGCCGTGCGGGCCTCGTCAAGGTGCAGGATGACCAGCGCGTTGATCTTGGGGTTATGCGCCTCGATGCGGGCGATGGCGGCATCCATCACCTCGACGGGCGACAGCTTCTTGGCGCGGATTTTCGCCGCCAGCGTGGCGGCGGAATCGGTCTTTGCCAGGTTTTCGTTGAGCGGCATATGGTTTCTCCTTGGTTTATTGCCAAATCAACCGGACACTTTCGCCATCACCGACCGGATAGAGCCAGCCGCGGTGACCAGGCGGTCATATTCGGGCGGGCGCAGCTCGCCACCCATGAACACATGCTGGCGGCGAAACCGCATGGCGCTGGCCGCCGGTTCAAGGGCTGCGAAATGCATCTCCCGCGGCTTGGCGGCGGCAACGATCCGGCCGGCATTGCGCGCGGTGATACCGCCACCGGGCATGACGATGATTCTTTTTCCGGCGCGGGCGATGAGTTCGGCAATCAGCGGCAGCCCTTCCAGCACCGTCGCCTCCTGGCCGGAGGTGAGTACCCGTTCAACGCCGAGGCCTGCCAGCGT
>JANLWG010000044.1:0-4845 GCA_031364405.1 Hyphomicrobiales bacterium | reverse complement strand
CTGGCCAATGAGTTCTTCGTTGAAGTCTCTCTGTCGGCCCAAACCGAAGAGGCTTTCGAGAAATTCGAAAAGGCCGTGCAGCGCGTGCCGGAAATTCTTGAATGCCATTTAATGAGCGGCCAATTCGATTATCTCTTGCGGGTTGTCGCCACCGATGCGGCGGACTATGAGCGCATTCATCGCTCACGCATTTCCAGGCTTCCCGGTGTGCAGCGCATCCAATCGGCGCTGGCGCTGCGGACGGTCAAGGGGTGGGCTGGTTATCCGATCTGAGGTGCCCGATGTTGAAGCAGCTTCCCGTCAATATGCTCTGGGTCTCTGGCGATCTCTCGCGCCTGGCGCGCCTCAGTCTCGCCAGCTTTCTGCGTCACGGCTTCCGGGTAACGCTGTGGAGTTAGGAGTTATGAGCCCGAGGTCCATGCCATGTGCGGTGCTGCAGTGAGAGATGCTGCCGAGATCGTTTCCGAGGGCAATGACCGTGACTCCTTCTATGCCTATCTCTCAAGCCTGTTCCGCTACCGGGTGCTGGCCGGCTTGGGCGGCATGTGGTCCGACATGGATGTGGTAGCTCTGACTGACTCGCCCGGCATTGCCGCTGCACCTTTGGTTGCTTCGGAGAAGCGCCGTCCCTTCCGCCACACTGCGCCGACCGCCACCGGCGAAAGCCTGACGCAAGTCACCAATTGCTTCATGGCCAACCCCGTTCCCAGCGCCGGCGATCTCTGGCACCGTGCCGCGGATGCGGTGTCGGCCCTCAATCCCGATGAGCGGAGTTGGGAGAATATAGGGCCCCATCTGCTGTCGCGGCTGTTGGTCGACGATCCCGGTCACGGCGTTCAAATTTTGGCGCCTGAAGTCGTTGATCCTGTCGCCTGGTGGAATGTGCCCGCGTACTTTCTCGAGGACCGAGAACCACCTGCTTCGCCCTTCATGCACATGTATGCCTCGATCTGGGCCAAACGCGGCGTCGATGCGGAAGCCGCATTTTCTCCAAACTCCCTGGCCGGAAAACTGTGGCGGAGCTACGGTCTTTAAGCACCTGCGCGATCAAGCTGCCGGTCGCGCCAGAGCATGGCGATGCCAGCTGCCACCACCACGGCAGCGCCTGCCCAGGTGAAGCCATTGGGAAAATCGCCGAAGAGCAGCAGCCCATAGGCCACCGCCCAGATCATTGCCGAATATTCAAACGGCGCCACGAAATTTGACTCGCCATACTTATAGGCGGAAGCAAACAGCATCATGCCAAAAGCCGCGAGGATACCAATGGCGCCGAGAATGAGACCATCGTGCAGGTTGGGCCACACCCAGGGCCGCGACAAGAACATCAGGCTCTTATGGGTTAGCCAGCTGAAATCGAAACTGTTGAACAGCACGGCAAACGCCAGGCTTGCGGAAATATAAACAATGTTCTGCCACATGGCGATGACGGCAAGCGGCACTTGCTGCGCGATCGGCCGCCCCAGCGTCTGGCCAAGCGCATAGGCGAAGGCCGAGATCAGCGCCAGCACCGCCGCCGGTTCGAACACGCCTGCACCGGGCCTCACCATGATCAGTACACCGATGAATCCCGCTATGATCGCCAGCCAGCGGTGCACCCGCACCCGCTCGCCCAGCAGCGGCCCGGCGAGGCCCGCCACGAAAAACGGCATGGTGAAATAAATAGCCACCGCATTGGCAATCGGCATCGCGGCAATTGACAGCACAAAGGTGAAATAGCCCACACACAGGATGCTGGCGCGCACCAGCACGCGGCCCAGCAAAGGCGTAACCATTTGAGCAAATCCGCCCCGGCGGATAAGCATGACGATGAGCACGGGAAACGAACCGAGGCAGCGGAATATCACTGCCTCATAGGCTGAAAATTGCCCAGACATGGATTTGACAACAGCATCTTGCGTTGAAGCAAAACCAACTGCCGCCAAAATGCAGAGGATGGATAGTAGGCGGTTGTCGCGGTGATGCACAGTCATCGCCGCGTTCTAGTCGAACGGTGCGAGGAAACAAGCCTGGTTTCTATTTCGTCAGCATTGCGCCATAGCCAAAGCTGGGCGCTTGCGCCACTTCGCCGATGCTGCGCCGGTCTTCCTGGGTGATTTCGAACACTACATTGCCTTGCGCCCAAATCTTGTCTGCGACGATGGCGAGGCCTGGAGAATTGGCATTGATAATAATGTCGTGTCCAGTGCCGCTGGCCCAGACTTGCTGCTCGGGCAGATACATCACGCCATCGAATGTGAGTTTGGCACCAGAGAGAATGGTGGTCCACTCCTGCTCGAACTTGGATTTCGAAAGATCGCGGTCCGACATGAATTGAATGTTCTTGTAGGTGCCTTCCTGCGGCGACGTGAGTGTTACCGTCGTTCCTGACTTAAGATCGAGATAGGCGTTAGCGCCCACGAGCGCGATCAGAACATCATTGCCGGTAACAGTTGCTCCGGAGTTTACCGAGAACTGTCCGTCCTTGATGACGTAGATACCGGGATTGAGAGTGACTACCGCATTTGCATTGATGTTCAACCCTCCACAGTAAGTACCGGGATTAAGGGTGAATGTGTTATTGATCAACTTGCCTGCGGTATTCACGCAGGTGCCTGGCTCAGGAACCGGCAAGCCGGCGTAGGGATCTTCGACCGGCTCGGTGCCGGTCACCGGATTAGGCGACCAGTTCTCGCCTGAATAATTTCCTGTCACGCCAAACTGGCTTGCCGTGGCGGAGGACTTTGCGCCATAAATCTTCAAGCCGTCGCCATTGTCGGAATTTGCCTGCACTGCGCAGCTCCGGGCGTTGAACTGGGCATTGCCGTAGACTTCAATTGCCGACGGCTGCGTCTTGTTGAGGGCCAGGATGCAGAGGGGATCGGACACCATTTTCTTGGCGGTAGCAGTAGCGTCCACCTGCATATCGGTTATGCCCAATGCCGCGCCGAGGGTGTTTCTCACCTTGGTATAGGCCCGGCCGGTCACCCGCGTTTTGTTCACTTGAAATTCAGTATCTTTGGTGATTTCGATTTCGGCCGAACTGCCTTTCGCAGCCTGCTGAAGATTGTATTCGAAGGCCTGTTTGGCCACGCTGATCCGCTTTGCATTGCTTGATCCGGTGCGCAGTGCTGTACCTGCCAGAACGGCTGCATCAAGGCTGGCTTGTATCGAAGTCCTGGCGCCTTGCGACTGCACATAAATGGTGGCGGCGCCAGCAACCCCGGTCAGAACCGCAAGCGAGAGTGCGGTCACCACGGCAATACCACCGCCTGCGTCACGATATTCGATTGAGTGTTTCAATTTCGGTTCCACATACACGGGCTAGTAACGGGGGGAAGAAATTTGTATTGGGCGAATTTAGCCTCACAGCTTGAAGTAAAGCTTACTAACTTCTATAAATTTGAATAAACTTTAGCTTATGATTGCTCAAAGGAACTAAACCGGTCAGGTGCGGGGTGACGTGGTTACGATTTCTGCAAGAATTTTTACGCCAGCACCGATCTTGCTTTCGTCGATCGAGGAGAATGCCAGCCGGAAACAATTGCGCGGCGGATTGGCAGCACCAAAATTAATCCGGCCCGGCTCGATCAGAATGCCTTTGGCCACCGCAGCCCGGCCCAGCACTTCGCTATCGAGCCTGTCCGGGCCTTTCACCCAAAAACTGGTGCCACCGAAAGTCGGCATGCGGCTGGCATCGGGCATGTATCTTTGCAGCGCCCCGCCCATCACCTCCCAACGCGTGCGATAGGCCCGGTGCAGCCTGCGGATCAGTGTATCGTGGTGGCCGAGCGACAGGAAAAGTGCGGCGGTACGCTGGTTGTTGTTGGGCGCGTGGCGCACCATGAGGCGGCGCAGTGCACGGGCTTCGGCAATGAGTTTTTTTGGTCCCACCATGAAGCCCAGGCGCAATCCCGGAAACAGGGTCTTGGACAATGAACCCACATAGATCACTCGGCCCTCGTCATCGAGCGACTTCAACGCCGGGCAGGGCTCGTTCACGTAGTTGGTCTCGAATTCGTAATCATCCTCGATGATGATGAAGTCGCGTTGCGAGGCTTTGCTGAGCAACTCCAGGCGCCGCTCAAGCGGCATCGTCGCCGTTGTCGGAAACTGATGGCTGGGTGTGACGAAAACGATCTGTGCACTGTTCAATTGCTCACTGAGCGTGATGCCCCTCTCATCAACCGGCACAAGTGCAACATGCTTGGTCTTGAGCTGGAAAATATTTCGCATGTCGGGGTAGCCTGGCTCCTCCATGGCAACCCGCGTCTGCGCATCCACCAACAGGCTGGTTAACAGATAGAGCGCGTTTTGAGCTCCAAGCGTCACCAGTATCTCGGCATCATTGGCCATGATGCCGCGGCGGGGCAAAATGCGGCGGCGGATTTGCTCGACCAGTAAGGGATCATCGAAGGCCCAGGTGTCGTTGGTCCACGAGCCCAGCCACTTTTTGCCCAGCGCCTGCCGGGCGCAATCACGCCATTCTGCCAGCGGGAACAGCGTGTGGTCGACCTGCCCGTAAATGAACGGATAGGCAAAACTCTGCCAGTCCAGCGGCTTTGATATATTTTCCTGTGAAGCCGGCGTCTTGACCAACCGCGCCGGCCAGTCGATTTCACCATGAGCGGGCTTAAGCTTCGCTGTAGGCTTGCGCCGTGGAATGGACTCCAGCGCCTTCTCCGCCACATAGTAGCCCGAACGTTCGCGGGCAGTCAGATAACCATCGTCGAGCAGGCCCTGATAGGCCAGCACTACGGTGTTGCGCGAGACGTCCAGACTCTTGGACATCTTGCGGGTCGAGGGCACTGGTTCGTCGCGGCCCAATTGCCCATCGAGGATCGCCGAAACCAGAGCCTCGCGGATTTG
>JANLWG010000018.1:0-2439 GCA_031364405.1 Hyphomicrobiales bacterium | reverse complement strand
CGGCGATTTGCGCGGGCAAGGTACCGGTTTGTGTCAGCCTTCATGCGACCAAAACATTCAGTACGGCTGAAGGCGGACTTATTCTTTGCGGCGACTCAAGAACGATTGATGATTGCGCGCGGGCGCTCAACTTTGGCTTTTTTACCGGCCGTGAAAGTGTGGGACCGAGCATCAATGGCAAGCTCAGCGAATATCATGCAGCGGTAGGTCTGGCCGAACTCGATGGCTGGAAACCCAAGCGGGCGGGTTTCATCCGGGTTGCCCAAAACTACCTGGAGGCCGCGAAGACCGCAAGACTAGCCGGCCGGGTAATTGCCGACAGCGAGCGGGCTAACCCCTATGTTGTTTATTTGGCCAGAAGTGCCGAAGAAGCCGGGACGGTGCGAGCGAGGCTGACGGGCCGCGGCATTGATACCCGTTTGTGGTATGGCCTTGGTCTGCACCGGCAGCCCAACTATGCCGAGTGCCCTTCCGAAGATTTGCCGGCTACCAACGAGATTGCGCCGTGCATCGTCGGACTGCCGGTGGCGGTTGACCTGCCAGATACTCAGATACGCCGGATCATCGCGGCGATTGCCGGTTGAGCCAGCGCTATGGGGCGTTATTTTTCAAATATAGATCGCGCTCGGCCCGCCATAGATCGCCATAGTCCACGGCCTGGTGGTTTTCGAACCATGGTCCACCGTTGGTATAATGGATGGCGTTGGGAACTGTTGCCGGCTTTGGATATTCGCCGACAAGGAAGTTCCAGCTTAACGGCAAGGCGCCGATTGCCTCATCGGGCGCCCACGAAAAACGATGCAGGAAGGCGGGTGCGGCGGAATTGACCACGGCGGGCGTCAGGGCCTTGACGGCGGGATGGGCACCATTGAAAAGAATAAACGACGACCAATTCTTGCGCGGATAGACATGTTGTACCTTGCCATCCATCTTGACTGAAAGAGCCGGCGTATAGTCATGCTGGACGACGTGAATCGCCTTGGAGGGATCGAGGCCATTGGTGATCGAGCGGATATCGGCGGTGAACAGTACATCGCAATCGACAAATACACTCCAGCCGTCATAGGCTGCCAGATAGGGCGTCAGGAACCGCGAAATGGAAAATTCCGTTGAGGCGTTTGCATCAATGGCGCGAGTGTAAAGCCCAATTTCGCGCAAATTCGCTTGCCTGAGCGGGGAGACCGGCAGATCGGGGTGGCTGTGACTGAGCAGCGATTGGCGGCAAACCTGCCACGCAATGTCCTCCCGGCTATCATATCCAACATATACCTTCATTCAGGAATCTCTCCAATTGGCCGCAACATAACCCAAGAGCTGAGCCCCAGATACAGTGACCCGAAATCACTGGAAACGAGTAATCCTCATGCCAAAGCGACATTACCCAAGCTGCCTCTAGGGTCTCCCGTTGCGTCGCGTTTCAGGTTGGTGTTAGCTAGTGCAACAACTGCTTGCAATGTTTTCTTAGTGGAAATGGAAAAGAGCCGTCGAACATGCGGACAGTGTTTTGTTGCGATCAACTCAATGACTTCGATATCCATGGGTGGGCTTGTATTGACGATGAAGCCGTCAAGGCCGACCCCGGCATTCAGCAATCAATGGTTGAGTTGCGGGCCGGAGGAACGCTAATCGGCCAGCGGCGGCGATCGATCGCCAGACCGGACGTCGATGCGGTGGTTGGCCAGGCGGGTGCCAACAAGGGTTACAACATGCCGGTGCTGCCGCTGGTTGCGGTTTGCGCTGTCATCGGAAAGGGCGCTTCCAACGGGCTGACCATGAGTTTCGCCGGAATTGACTTCGGACTCACCGAGAACCCACCGGGCATGACCGATCTGAGCGGATACCGGACACTCAGGCTGGCTACGCCCGGTTGGCCATTCATCATCAGTGATGTGTGGTTTGCCACCGACAATGAACTGCGCATGCGCATAGATGCGGTGACGCCTTCGCTTGGCGCAGCACCGCCCTACACCGTGCGGTTTTTCCAGCCCGAAATTTTTTCAAGTGCGCGGCCTCTCCCCATTGGCGAAAGTATTGTGAATTCTGGCGGAATGGCGTTCCTCTCGCCGTTCTTGCGAAACCCCTTCTTGCCACTGCTGATGACGGTATCAACGGCTGATGGCGAAATCCTCTGCATGGATGCCATTCCGTTTCCATCCTTGTGCCGGGGCGGGGCCCATCATGCGGAGCTGTTGGCGCTATCTGCTGGCCGGGGATACATTCAAGACTTGCAGGTTATTTCCGATGCCCTGCTTCGTGAGATATGGTCCAACGCCGAAACCCCGCCGGGTGCCGCGATTTCCGGCCTTAATATTGATCTCACCGGCGCTACCGGTGCTGAGCGTATTTTCTCGCCTTTCGTATTGCAATGGCTGATCATGGTGCTGGGCCTGCGGGTGACGGCGGTTGCCGCGAGAGACCATGAACCGGCCAACCCCAATG
>JANLWG010000015.1:0-8136 GCA_031364405.1 Hyphomicrobiales bacterium | reverse complement strand
ACGTAATAATTATCCGTCCCCCTCCCCCTTGTGGGGTGGGGCGTGTTCTTACGAGCGCCGCGAAGCGGCAGGGGGTGGGGGTCGCGCCGAACCCGCCAGATTATATTTGAACCTTTGCTTGCACCACTTCCCGGCCCCCACCCCTAGCCCCTCCCCACAAGGGGGAGGGAGAATTTGGGTCAATCAAAAGTCATTCCGCCCTAAATCTGGATTCGCAAACGCCCGGTTGCGAAATCAAAGTCGTCCTTCAGAATATCTGCCAGGGGCTGCAATTGCGGCCGGTAGTTTTGCCACCGTCCGGTCGAGCCCTGGTGCACGGCACTGCGCACTTGCTGTCGGCTAAATGTTTTCACCATTGCACCGGTTTCATGGAAGCGCAGGCAGCGCGAATCCCAAGCCAAGCCCAGAAAGTCCAGCAATTTTCGGGTCATTTCTTCCTGATTGGATACTAGATCCTCATAGCGCAAAGTAAATATCCGGTCCGGTATGAGGCTTTGCCAGTGCCGCATAAGCCGGAGATATTGTCTATAATAGTGAGCATAGTCGTCCGGCGCATAGGAATAGCTATGGGCAGGATTCATCATGTTTTGGAATGCTGAAATGAACGTATCGGCGGGATTGCGCATGCAATGCACAATGCGCGCGTTGGGGTAAAACAGCGCGATAAGTCCGATGACCACAAAATTATGAGGCATCTTGTCGACGACGCGCTTGGCGCCTGGCGCCAGAAATTTCAACATACTCACATATTTTCCGGCCAGATCGCGGCAACGCTCCGGTCCGCCTTCGCGAAGGCGGTTGAACAGATGGGCTGGTCCATTGTCTTCGCTCAGGCCCTTTAACGTTCTGCTCATTCTATTGAGTTCTCCAACACCACCTGCCTTGGGATGGGCTGCGATGATCTGTTCAGTCAATGTTGTTCCAGAGCGTGGCAGACCAACGACAAACACCGGCAACCGGGACAAATCCCCGTAACCTTCAAAGTTCCTCAAGACATCTGGCGTGAATTCCGAAATGTTCCTGTCCACTATTGTTGTGAAGCGGGCGAGATCAAATTCATTTCTGAGAAATGTCTTGGCTTGCTTGAATTGTTCGAACGCTTTTGCGTATTCCCCGCTGTTTTCGAACATCCGGCCAATAGCGAGATGCAGCCCCGCAAGATTCCTCGGAGACACGACAGCGCTATCCAGTTCCATTTGAAGCTCCTCGAACAAACTGGAATCGGCTTTGTGCTTTCGCAAGTTGGCAATGTTCACAAGTGCAAGATGACGTTGATCTGCATTGTTGCTCAAGTCCCGGTAGAGCAGTTCCGCCTCTACAATGCGCCCCAGCGATGACAAACAGTCGGCAAGCAGCATCTCGATCAGCGGCTTGGTCGCCGGAGGACTAACCGCGGTTGCCTGTTTCAGATAGTGGATAGCGCGCTGTCCATTTCCTGTCTGATGAAAAAACTCACCCATCGCCGATGGTGCCTGATACATCTTCGGATCTATCCGGAATGCCTTCTCCAGAACTGGCAGGGCTTCTTCGATCAATTCGAACTGCAAATAGAGCCGTCCAAGATTGATCAGATAACCCGCGTTCTTGGGTTCGGCTCTTACCGCGGCTTCGGCGAACGGCAATGCGTCTCCCTTGCGGTCCAAGCCTACCAGAACCAGCGAGAGCGTTTCATTGACATCGCCTCTGGTTGGAAATCTCTGGTGCAGGGCACGCGCTGCGGCTTCTGCATCAGCGCCGCGCCCGGCTTGCACAAAACCAAAAACCCGCCCGATCATTTCGGCAACGGGTGGTTGAATTGGATTCAGCATCGTGTTCTTCCCTATGGAATTAAAATGGTCGTGCCGGTGGTTTTGCGGGCTTCAATATCTTCGTGCGCATTAACAGCATCGGCCAGCGCGTAACGCTGGTTGACTGGTATTTTTACCTTGCCCGACTTGACCATTTCCACCAGGTCGGCCGCGGTTTCTTTCAAGTCTTCATCGCTTGCAGTGTAAGTCATCAGCGTGGGCCTGGTCACGTAGAGCGAGCCTTTTGAGGCGAGCAATCCGAGATCGAAAGCCTTTACCGGACCAGAGGCATTGCCGAAACTCACCAACAGCCCGCGCGGTCTCAGGCAGTCGAGCGAGGTCATCAAGGTCGCCTGCCCTACGCCGTCATAGACGACGGGAACTCCTTGGCCGCCGGTGATTTCCTTGACCCGAGCCACGACATTCTCAGTTGATGAGTTTATCACATGGGCGCAACCGTGCTCGCGGGCCTCTGCCATTTTGGCCTCTGATCCCACCGTGCCGATAACTTTGGCGCCCAGCGCCTTGGCCCACTGGCTGAGAATCTGGCCGACACCGCCAGCGGCCGCATGAAGCAGAATGGTTTCGCCGCGTTTCACCTTGTAGGTTGCGCGCAGCAGATAGCGCACCGTCATGCCCTTGAGCATCATGCCCGCCGCGGTCTCATCCGAGATCGTCCTGGGGATTTTGATGACGCGGGTTGCCGGGAGATTGCGCACCTGCGCGTAGGCGCCGATGGGGCCGGTGCCATAGGCAATGCGATCTCCGGGCTTGAAGCCCTTGACGCCCTCGCCCAGTTCCTCGACCACGCCTGCTCCTTCCAGTCCGATGCCGCTTGGAAGTGCCACGGGATAGAGCCCCGAACGATGGTAGGTGTCGATGTAATTGAGGCCGATTGCGGTCTGGCGCACGCGGATTTCGCCGGCCTTGGGTTTGCCCACCGCCACATCGACCAGCTTCATTGCCGAAGGAGGGCCCGGCTGTTCAATCTTGATTGCTTTCATGCTTGCACCTTTGCGGTCCGGCGGCCATGTTCTGGCACGCCTCAATTGTGAAGCCTAGGTGCCCCAGAATGCCATACGCCGTCAATGCTGCGATTACCCGCATCGAAGCACCGCCGATTACCGAGGCGATGACCTGGGTGAAACCAACGCCCGGCAACCGGGCGCTGCTCAATCTTTGCCAGGCGGTGCCGAGTTATCCGCCGGCCGAGGCCTTGCAGGAAGAAGTCGCACGTGCCGCGCGGGACCCGGAGACCAGTCTCTATACCGATATCCTCGGTATCCCGGAGCTGCGCGCGGCTCTGGCTTGCCACATGGCCGAGGATTATGCGGGCTCGGTTGCCGCCGAAAATGTGGCGATAACGGCGGGCTGCAATCAAGCCTACTGCGTGGCGTTGATGACCCTGGCCAAGGCTGGCGACAACATCGTGCTGCCGGTACCCTATTATTTCAATCATCATATGTGGCTTGAAATGCTGGGCATCGAGGCGCGCTTGGTGCCGGGGTTGACGGCTAAGGGCCCGTGGCCCGATGCGGCGGCGGCGGCGGCCGTCATTGATCATCGTACCCGGGCGATTTTACTGTGTTCGCCCAATAATCCCACCGGCTCGATCTATCCACCCGAAGTGATCGGGGCTTTCTACGATCTGGCGAAGGCCACCGGGATCGCCCTCATCATCGACGAGACCTACAAGGATTTTCGCCCCGCGCCTGCTCCTTTGCATGACTTGTTTGCAAGGCCGGACTGGCAGGACACCTTCATCCAGCTCTACAGCTTCTCAAAAATCTTCGCGATGACAGGCTATCGCGCCGGATCGATTATTGCCGGCCCCGGGTTTCTTGCCGAAGCCGAGAAAGTGCTTGATTGTGTGGCGATCTGCACGCCACATATTTCGCAGCGTGCGGCACTGTTCGGCCTCGGCCATCTCGACGGCTGGAAAAACGAGATGAAGGTGATGATGCTGGAGCGTGGCGAGGCGCTGCGTACTGTTTTCAATCAACCCGGACTCGCCTATCGGCTGATCAGTTCAGGGGCCTATTTCGCCTATGTGAAGCACCCATTTGGCGGTGTTGCCGCGAAGCAAGTGGCAAAGCGCCTGGCTGGCGAGCACGATCTCCTGTGCCTGCCGGGCTCGATGTTTGGCCCCGGCCAGGAGGATTATCTCCGCATTGCATTTGCCAACGCCGAGGCGGGTGTGATGCCCTTGGTGGCGGAACGGTTGATCGAGAGCCAAAGGTAACGCTGCTAGATCTCGGCCAAATCCAGAAGCTCGGCGGGGCGTTCGATGGTGTAGAAGCCGCCAACGCGGCCCAGTACACCATGGCGCAGAAGATCGTTGATGGCGCGGCTGGCGTTTTCGCGCGCCACGCCGGCCATTCCGGCGATGTCAGTCTGCGAAATGCGGTGGGGCAAGGTGATTCGCCCGTTGGGTTCCTCCTCACCCAGGCCTTCGGCAAACGAGGCAAAGGCCCGGGCTACGCGGCCCGCGACCGTCACCGTGCTTTGCGCCACCACCGTGTCATTGGTGCCGCGCAGGCGGTGAGCCAAAAGCCTCAGGGCTTGCCGGTAGATCATCGGGTTGGCGTCGGCCAGGCGGAAAAACGCGGATTTGGTGAGGTGAAGCAGTTGGCAGGGCCGCAGTGCTGATATGGTGGCGGAGCGCGGGCCATCATCGACCAGCGCCAATTCGCCCAGCAGCGCACCGGGACCAAGGACAGCGAGCAGCCGCTCCTGGCCATCGCGGGCGATAACCGAAGCCTTTACGTTTCCTGCCCTCAAGTAATAGCAACCATCACCCGTATCCTCCGCATGGAAAAGCACTTCACGGGCGCGGAGCTCAACGGGAATTGCAACCGATCGAAAGGCTCTTCGCACCGACCACGGTGCGGATTTGAAGATATCCTCCGACCCGTGCATCTGCTGCTTGAAATTATTCAGCATCACAGTAATGGCCCGTTGCAATTGTGATATATATCACAATATTTGAACCCCGCAAACCGCGCCACGCACATTACTGTGATCAATGCGGATTAGCCCAAATGTTGCCTGGATTGCGGAAAACCACCGTGATGCAAGCAGGCCAATCGGCCCTGCCCGGCACCTGCCTCAAGGCATTTTCGCAACGATTTTCTGGAAAAATAGGCATTGAGGAATCCGGCAATGAAGCTGTCACCTGCCCCGGTGGTATCGACGGGCGTTACCGCTTCGGCCCCGGCTCTCGCAGTCAGAACGCCGTTGGATGCCAAACTGCCTGCGGCCCCCATGGTAATGACGCCGAGCTTTGCTCCTGCCTCGAGCATGGCCCGCAGCTGCGCTTCCGCTGCAACTTCCGGCGCCGACGCGAAGGCGATCGATAGCCCGGCTGGAGACAAGTTCTCCGGCCGGTTGTTGACCGAAAGGTCCTGCGATACCGATACACCCCCGGCCGCCAGCTGGCGCTTCAGATGGCCACCATCGGCAAGCCAGCCAATGTGCACATGATCCATGCGGAGGAGCCGCGCTACATCGGTTGCATCAGAACGGTAAGTTGCCATGGCGCCGAATTCCTCGAAGTGGTAACTGCGCTCGCCATTCTCCGTGGTGACGATTTCCGTATAGGCCGTGGTCCCGCCGGTCACGACGCGCAGGCCAACCAGTTCCAACCCCTGCTCCTTGAGGCAGGCGCTGATCGTGGCGCCATCGGCGTCATTGCCAATGGCGCCAAGGTAATCGACATCGTGCCCCAAGCGTTTGAGATGCACGGCCACGTTCACCGCATTGCCGCCGGCGAAAGCACGATTGACCGGTGGCAGATAACGGTCGATGCAATTGTCACCAACGGCGGCAAAGCGCATGGCGTGTCAATAGGGCACGCGCTTGTAATAGCGCCTGGTGGTGAGTGGATGATGGCGCCGTGCTGCCAGATGCGCGCTCAACCGTTCAAGTGCCGACGCCAGGACCAGCGGCGAAACTAGCGCCCGCACCGCTGGCGAAATTCCCGGCATTTTGAAAGAGGCGGTATCGAGCGCGAAGACTTTATCCGTATACTGATTGACGAAACGCTCGACACGCTCGGTCAGCGGACGGCAGGCATCCTCGCCCTTGCAGATGATGACGCTCACACCTTTCTCGATCAGCTCCAGCGGCCCATGAAAGAAATCCGCCGCATGCACCGGTCTCGTCCTGATCCATTGCATTTCCTCGAGAATGCACATGCCGAAGTACCACGCTTGGGGCCAGCAATTTCCCGCCGCCGTGATCAAATGATAGGTTTCGTGCTCGATCTTTGCAGCGTAAGTCTCCGCTGTTGCAACGAACTGGTTCTTCACACCAGCGAGCAACGGCGGAAGCGTGCGTAGTTGGGCGAGCGTGCTGGCATAATTGGCAATCTCGCCGCGATGGTGGAGTAGCGACAATGCGACCAGCAGTCCCTGCATGTAGAAGGATTCGCACGACGTATCATCCTCGGCGAAATTTACCAATGGATGATCCGCACCCGCCGCAACCGGTGTGCCGGCATGGCCGACGAGAGCCAACACCGTGCAGCCGCGCGCCTTGCAGGCCGCTACAAGCTCAACGCTTTCCCTGGTGGTGCCCGACAGCGATGGAATAACCACAATCGACCGGGGCCCCAGCTGCGCGTGCCCGCCAGTCACGATCTCGGCGGAAATCTCCGCATAGGCGGGCATGGTGCCGGCGCGCTGCAACAGCTGGACAGCCGGGTGCATGAGAATGGCGGCCCCGCCTGTGCCAAGGAAAAAAATGTTCTGGGCGCCGCGCGCCACGCACCCACCAATGATGGCGTGGATACTGTCCGCCAGCGCCACGGCACCGGATTGAATTTTCAAATACCGGTCGTGATCGAAAGTCATCATGGTGGTGTTTCTGCCGCGTCAGCGCTTTGGAAATTGCTTCAGGATTTTCGCTTCAAGCCGCACCAAATCTTCCGGCAATGTCTGGCCGGTGGCGCGCAACTCATTCAGTTTCTGATGGAGTTGTTCATAAAGCTCGTGAATATCTTCAGGCTGATTGTTGATCTGGCTGATCAGCATAGTAATTTGCGCTTTGATTTCCTCGAAGGCCATGTGACTCACTTTTCCGGTTTCATGATGGGGCATTTTCCCCGGTGTTTCGAGTAATGCCGCCGCACCGGCAATGTGCCACTCGCGGAAGAAACGCACAAGGCGGCCCGCCTGGAGATCGTCAATGACGGGATATACCCGCCAGGTGCTGGACCTGCAGCACCTGCTCCAGGATCGCTACCTCGAAGCGCAGCCGGAAAAAAGGCAGCGGCAGAGGACGCAAGCAATGCCAGCGGCCTGACGCCACCGGCCCGTCCAATCAAGGTCAGATGCCTGAAACAACCGGCACCAGAACCACGAAGCTCAAAAGAAACCCGGCGCATCATACTGCAATCAGCATTCATCACGCCATCAAGAATGCAAGCATCAATTGATCAGAGGTTCCCAAACTCATAGTTTTATTCAAACACCACAGTGATAGAAACGTCGAGTGCGGTTTCGATATCTGGTCCAGCCATGCCGGTGCACATCGTCAAATTCGGCGGCTGTCGTATGCCCAGTGGAGAAGGGCTTGGCGTTGTCGCGGACGGCAAAAGAAATTTCCGGGTTCGCAGTTCCGCTGCACCTGAGATCTATGGCGGCGCATAGCGCTCCACCTGCCAATCTGTCGCCGGTCCTCATCGGGCGTTCTGCGGCCCAAATAGTAGCGGCAATACCATTGAAACCAGCCGCGGGGATCGTCCGGGTGAATCCAACCCTTGCTGCGCCACACCGACAACGGCTGGCTAGCGCTTACACCGAAGTGGTTGAGACTATCGTCACGACCCAGAGGAGAGAGTTTTGCGTCGGCGAACCAGCTTTCGGGGAATTCGCCGCGCCCATCTGTCATATATTTTCCACCGAAAACACCAAGGCGGAGCATGTCCATAGGCGTGAGCTCGGGCTCAAATCCAGGAGCAAAGTTGCGTCCTGACGGCTCGCTCAAGAAATAGCTATAGCCCTGCTGCATTTTGTCGTTAACAGTTATGATGGGTTTGCGCATTGTTTTTACCAAGAGGCTCGGGGATTTCATTCGCAATTTTCTGCATGTAGGGATACAGCAAATTTCGCTTGGCAACTGGCCTTTTTGGCTATGCGGGCCATCGGTTAGCCTTTCGTCCGAAGGCTCGAGCGGCGGCCGTCGACACCGATGGTCTGGCCAGTTATCCAGCCGGCATCCTCGGAAATCAGAAAGACCACGAGCCTGGCGCTGTCTACAGCTTCGCCAAGCCGCGGGGTGGCATGCATCTGGTCATTCACGTCGCGGACGGATTGTCAGCACACAGGGTTGAGCGGCCAGGCTCATC
>JANLWG010000004.1:0-2465 GCA_031364405.1 Hyphomicrobiales bacterium | reverse complement strand
CGGTCGCGGGTGACCCCGGGCTGATCGTCGACCAAGGCAATCTTGCGGCCTACGAGCCGATTGAACAGGGTGGATTTTCCGACATTTGGGCGCCCCAGAATGGCGACGGTTACCGTCATTGCGGATCGTCGAAAGTTCCGTCCGAAGCCGGCGGGCAATTGGCATCAACGGCTTTGCAGGCCGGTTCCGCGGGAGCAACCGTCGCGTCAGTACCGGTCTGCGCCGTCTGGCCGCCGCCTGGTTGCTCGATCACCGGCGTGTCGGAGGCTTCCGGAAACTGACTCTTGCCGGGAATGGCGGCTTCGCGGCTGCCGGGAAGTACCGTGTCATCGGTGCCGCCGGTGAGCTTGTCGAGATAGCTGCACGAGGCGGTGGATAGACCCGCGACAATCAGCATCACGGCTGGCAAAGACTTGCGCATGACAGTCATTTCTTCGGCAGCAATGGCACCAGCAGCTGGCTGATGATCTGGGCGCGCTGGCGCACCCCCGCCGGAGTTTCGCTATCGGCGAGAATGACGCCCATGGTTTTCCCGGCGGCGGCATAATCGCCAGTGCGCCATTGCGCGATCCCGGCGATTTCACGCGCCGCGTGACGCCATGGATTGCCCGCCTGATCGAATTGACCAACCCGGGCGGCAAGATCGGCTGGCGTTGCCGTCTCGGCCAATACATAGCCCGCGCGGATTTTGGCGGCATCGCGCAAGGCCGCGTCAGCAGTCGGGTCGGCGGCGACGGCATCATAGACCTTCACCGCGCCGTCGATTTTGCCCTGGACGGCGAGAACGCCCGCCTCACGAAGCTGGGCCAGCACCGCGTAGCCCGAATGGCTGACACCCGCGAATTGCTTCAGGGCTTCATCGGCCTTGCCGGTTTCCGCAAGTTTGGCCGCTTCAAAAAAGCTCGCCGCGGCGGTTTCCGCCTGCTTCACCTGCCAGTATTGCCAGCCCTTGAAGCCGGCGACGCCCGCCACCACGACCAAGCACAATGCCAGGACAGCATTGCCATAACGGTCCCACAGTTTTTTGAACTGTTCCTGGCGGACTTCCTCATCCACCTCGCGAAACAGGGATTCTTCGCTCAAAGCCTAGCACTCCTCGTACCCAACAAGATTACGAGGTGCGGGGGTAGATCAGTGGCTTGGCCAAATCAAGGCATTTCGGCCAGCGGCCGGGTGCTTGTCCCGGCTATAGGCGGCGCGGATCGCTTTCCAGTGCTCATGGCTTGCCAGCACCAGCCCGGCGCCAAAGACCGCACTTACACCAGCCAAGAAACCCAAGAGCTCGATAGACATCAGCGCCTCCAATGCGATACCGCCGCAATTAAGCGCCGAAAAAGTTACCGGAGACTGAATGTGAAGGTTCAACCATGAAGGATGCCGGCAGACCGCATCAGGCTAATCCTTCATCTCATAGGTATTGACTGCGCCAAAATGCCGGTACGGCCTTGAATTGCCAGTCGCAGCGATCACATTTCAAAAACGTGCTATGCTCACCACTCACCGCTCCGCTCGGCGGAGCCAATTCAGGAGGGCGCTGCGATGCGTAGATCCAACTCCTTTGCCACTCTAATTGCCGTTCTCATCCTCTGCGCCGGTGCAGCACTAATCCTTCCATTCCGCGCTAACCCGAGCGATGCCGGAAGCCTGTGGATCGGGGCAATCACCGTCATCATTGCCCTCATCGCCTCGGC
The DNA here is from genome assembly GCA_031364405.1 of Hyphomicrobiales bacterium. GTDB lineage: Bacteria > Pseudomonadota > Alphaproteobacteria > Rhizobiales > Aestuariivirgaceae > Aestuariivirga. The sequence goes on along the minus strand of JANLWG010000004.1, from coordinate 774 downwards.
GGCGATCAAGATTGCCGACCAGTGGGAGAAGGCCGTGATCCTGCGGCTCGGCCGCTTCCGCTCACTGGAGGGACCGGGCCTGTTCTTCATCATTCCCATCGTCGAGACCATACCCTACTGGATCGACACCCGTGTTATCACCACGACTTTCAAGGCGGAAAAGACCCTGACCAAGGATACCGTCCCGGTCGACGTCGATGCGGTGCTGTTTTGGAAAGTGGTGGAAGCAAAGAAAGCGGCCCTTGACGTGGCCGACTATCAGAGCGCCATCAACTGGGCCGCGCAGACGGCTCTGCGCGATGTCATCGGCAAGACAATGCTTGCGGACATGCTGGAAGGCCGGGGGAAACTCGGCATGGAACTACGAAAGATCATCGATGAGCGCAGCCTGCCCTGGGGTATCAACGTGATCTCGGTGGAAGTAAAGGACGTGCTGATCCCGCCGGGCCTCGAAGATGCCATGTCGATGCAGGCGCAGGCGGAACGGGAGCGCCAGGCCCGCGTCATTCTGGGCGACTCGGAGCGCCAGGTGGCGGAAAAGTTCGTCGAAGCCGCGCGGACCTATGCTGACGACCCCACCGCCTTTCACCTCCGCGCCATGAACATGCTCTATGAGGGGCTGAAGAATAACGCGACGATTGTGGTCGTCCCCAGTTCGGCACTCGACACAATGCAGCTTGGCAGCATCGCCGGCATCACCGCCCTGTCAAAGCAATTGGCCCAGGAACGGCCCCGCAAAAGCCAGGGAGGAACGGCCAGGAAATCGCCGCGGGT
>JANLWG010000399.1:0-1639 GCA_031364405.1 Hyphomicrobiales bacterium | reverse complement strand
ACATAGGCCGCAAGGTCTTTGTCATTGGCCCACGCCGTTCCGTAGATGCGCGTCAACATCGGGTTTTTGGATTCGCCGCGCCAATAGGCCCCCGCCACCTTCATCAGCTTGAACGCCGAACCGATTTTACCAGTCGAGGTCATGTGCGGGCCACGGCACAAATCTATCCAGCCGCCTTGATCATAGAACTTGATGTCCTGATCGCCGGGAATGGTATCGACCAGTTCGACCTTGAACATCTCGCCCCTGGCGCGGAAGAATTCCTTCGCCTCGGCCCGCGTCTTCACCGTTTTGGTGAACGGCTTGTCGCGCCCGATGATTTCCCGCATCTTTTTTTCAATCGGCGCAAAATCTTCGGTGGTGAAAGGTTCGTTGCGAAAAAAATCGTAGTAGAAGCCGTTCTCGATCACCGGCCCGATGGTCACCTGAGTGCCGGGATAAAGCTCCTGCACGGCTTCCGCCAACACATGGGCGCAATCGTGGCGAATGAGCTCAAGCGCCACATCGTCCTCGCGCGTCACGATGCGCAACGCCGCATCGCCCGGGATTGGATCGGCGAGATCGACGAGCACGCCATTGACCACCGCCGCCACGGCTTTTTTCTCCAGTGATTTGGCAATCGACGCTGCCACCTGGGCGGCACTTGTTCCGGCGGTAACCTGGCGCGTGGCGCCGTCAGGCAACGTCAAGGTGATCATCTAAATCCTCCAGCTCACTCCTGCGAACAGCTGCAGGTAAGCGATATCAATGGGTTATTGGTCATCGCCGTTTAGCCAATGGCGCCAGAGGCGGTCAAGGCAAAATCGTCGCCAGCGTGCATCACACATTCACCCGGCATTAACCAGCTCGGTTTACGTTTCTTAAGGTTAATACGAAAGGTTGCGAACATGCATAAATTCTTGCTCTCATTGTCGACAGCGCTGCTGTTTGTGCCAGCCTGTGCCAACGCGGCCGATCTTGACAACTTCACTCCTTCCTATGACTGGTCTGGCCTGTACGGCGGTTTCAACGCGGGTTACGCGTTTGGCGGCAATGACAGGGTGGGGCTCGGGGTCACCGGGCTGGGCGGCGGTCCAGTGGGCGACCTTGGCCTTAAAGGGTGGGCTGGCGGTATCCAGGCCGGCTACAATTATCAGATGAACTACTTTGTCATCGGTGCTGAAGCCGATATCCAGGGCGGCGATATCAACGATTCCGATTCTTCGACGGGAGCCCTTGGCACTTTCGACTCATCCGATGACGTCAACTACTACGCTACATTGCGTGCCCGCATGGGCCTGGCGGTCAGCAACATGTTGATCTACGGCACAGCCGGTTTCGCCTGGGGCGATGTCGACTATAGCTTGAGCGGCGTAACCTTAGGTGGTGATTCCGTGGATATCAGCGACTCAGGCATCTATACCGGCTACACCCTTGGCGGCGGGGCCGAATATGCTTTCGTCGATGGCTGGTCGATAAGGGCTGAATATCTCTATGTAAATCTGGGGTCAGACAAGCTGAGCGCCGTCACCAGCTTAGGCAATACGGCCACGACGACTTCCAGCCCTGATTTTCATACAATTCGCATTGGCGCCAACTGGAAGTTCTGATTCCGACACCGGTCATTCGTCCATTTTCGGGGTGATTCGTCATATCCGGC
>JANLWG010000383.1:0-8600 GCA_031364405.1 Hyphomicrobiales bacterium | reverse complement strand
AGTGATGACCAGCCTGCCACGGCCTTGCCTAAATGCGAAGGGCCTGAAATGGTGGGGGGTGGGCTCGTTCATCACATTTCTCGTGGCTTACATGCTGAGCCAGTTCTATCGCTCGTTCCTGGCGGTGATCGCACCAGAACTGGGGCTCGATCCACAGTCGCTTGGCAATATGCAGGCCCTGTGGATCGCCGGGTTCGTGGCCATGCAATTTCCGGTGGGCTGGGCGCTTGATACCATTGGCCCACGGCGGACCGTCGCCAGCCTGATGAGTGCGGCAGTCGTGGGGGCTGTGCTGTTTGCGCGCGCCCGCAGTGGGCTCGATCTCAACATCGCGATGACGCTGATTGGTGTTGGCTGCGGATCGATTTACATGGGGGCGATCTATGTGTTTGGCCGGGTCAACCGGCCGGAGCAGTTTGCGCTCCTATGCTCGTGGCTGCTGGGCATTGGCACGGCGGGAAATCTGCTTGCCGCTTCGCCACTGGCCTGGGCTGCGTCTGCCATCGGCTGGCGCAATGCCATGCTGGCGATCGCCGCGGCGACGGCGATATCGGCTGTCTCGATCTTCTTGATGGTCCGCGATCCCAAGCGCATCGAGCATCACGACAGCAAGGGTTTCATCGCTGGATTGGGCGAGATACTTTCGATCCGCGCGCTGTGGCCGTTATTGCCGCTCACGGCGGTGGGATATTCGGTGGTGCTGTCGGAGCGCGGGTTGTGGGCGGGGCCGTATTTCTCCGATGTGCATGGCTTGCTTCCGGTGGCACGCGGCAATGCGCTGCTGGTGATGGCGGCGGCGATGTCGGTGGGGGCCATGCTCTATGGCCCCCTTGACCGCATTCTCGGCACCCGCAAATGGGTGGTTGTCGTGGGTAGCACTGTGACGGCCGCGGGTTTTTTGGCGCTTGGAATTTTCGATTTGCCGCTGCCGCAAGCCACCATCGCCATGGCCACGCTGGGCGCCTTCGGCATGACCTACGGCGTGTTGATGGCGCACGGACGAAGCTTCGTTCCCGATCGTCTTCTGGGGCGCGGCATCACACTGATGAACGTGCTGTTCCTTGGCGGTGCCGGCATATTGCAGCCGATCTCCGGCGCACTGATGAAGGCGATGCAAGGCGGACCGCCAGCACAGGCTTACGCGACGCTGCATGTGGCATTCGGAACGGCGCTGTTGGCGGCGCTGGTTGTCTATCTCTTTTCGACCGAAAAACCCGCGCCGCCGCCGCTCAGTTCATCGACCAGCCGTGGCTGACCACGATGGACTGCCCGGTGAGCGCATTGGTGGGGAAGGCGGCGAGGAAAAGCGCCACACTTGCCACATCATCAAGCGTGGTGAACGCATGGTCCACGGTGCCCGCCAGCATGATCTTCTTGATCACATCATCCTCGCTGATTCCGAGTTCCTTCGCCTGTTCTGGAATTTGTTTTTCGACCAGCGGCGTGAGGACGAAGCCAGGACAGATCACATTGGCGCGCACGCCATGTTCGGCTCCTTCCTTGGCGACGACGCGAGCAAGGCCAAGAAGACCGTGTTTCGCCGTGACATAGGCCGACTTCAACGGCGAAGCTTCCTTTGAGTGCACCGAGCCCATGTAGATGATAGTGCCGGACGTCTTGGCATACATGTGCGGCAGGCAGGCCTTGGTGACGAGAAAGGCGCCGTCGAGATGGATCGCCAGCAACTTCTTCCAGTCGGCGAAAGGAAAATCCTGCAAGGGATGGACGATTTGAATGCCGGCATTGCAAATGGCGATGTCGACGCCGCCGAACTGCTCCACCACCTTGGCGATACCCGCATTCACTTGGGCCTCATCGCTCACGTCCATGGCGATGCCGATGGCTTTGCCGGGACCAGCCGAGGTAAGGGCCGCGGCCGTTGCCTCGGCTGCATCGGGCTTGAGATCGGCGATGGCGACGATGGCGCCTTCGGATACATAGAGTTTCGCAATGGCTTCGCCGATGCCGCTTGCCGCACCGGTGATGACGGCAATTTTTCCTTCAAGCTTCATGACACATTCCAATCACTTTATGGTTTCGCCGTGGGCGAGATCGTAGGTGCGCATACCCTTGCGGGCGCGGCTGCGCTTGGTCCAGGCATCCTTGGCAAGGCTGGCGAGCACGTCCTTGCGGCCTTGCTCCCAATGTTCCTCAACCGAGACCCGGGAGAATTCATAGTCGCGGGCCTGGCCTTCATGGGCACGGGCCCGGTAAATCAGATGCACGACCGAGACATCAGGTTCCTCCGGTTGCTGGTCCAGCAGTTGGACGTCGGGATCGCCGCGCAACTCCTCGGGCAACTTGGCGATGAGGCGCTTCAGGGCACACCGCAGTTTGATCTTGTCGCGCATCATTTCGGTGTTGAGCCGGGTACGACTAGAAAAGCGGATTTCCTTCTCGCGCTCGACCGCATCCAGCAAGGTGAGCGGCAATTCGCCCTTGGCACCGAACAGATCGACCTGGAAAATGTCGAGCGATAACCTTGCAGCGGGCTCGTCGAGCACATATTGCAGCGGCGTGTTGGAGACAACACCGCCATCCCAATAGAATTCGCCATCGATCTCGATGGGGGGAAGTCCCGGCGGCAGTGCCCCCGAAGCCATGACATGTTCGACGCCAAGCACGTGCTTGCGGCTGTCGAAATAGACAAAGTTGCCGGTCCTCACATTGACGGCCCCCACCGAAAGCCTGGTGCCGCCTTTCTTGAGAATATTGAAATCGACAAGCTCGCCGAGAGTCTTGCGCAGCGGTTCGGTCGAGTAATAGCTAAGTTCGCTCACATTCCGCACCGGCGCAAAAATGGGCGGCAACAGGCGCGGTTCGAAGAATCCGGGTGCCCCGCTGATCAGACCCAGAAGCGAGCTCGCATCATTGAACACGTTGCGCAGATGGCTGGAGGAGGACAGTGGTATACCCTGCAGCCCTGAAGACACGCGCTCCCAAAAGGCGCGCAACCGCTTCACCCGGTTCTCCGGCAAGTTTCCGGCGATGATGGCGCCATTGATCGCGCCTATCGATATACCCGCCACCCAACCGGGCGCATAACCCTTTTCGGCCAGCGCTTCATAGGCACCCGCCTGATAAGCGCCCAAGGCACCGCCGCCTTGCAGCACGAGAACGCAGTGTTGGTGGTCGCCGGTTTGGATTTCGTCCATGATGAGAGTATGCACCGTGATTTGCTGCAATGCAATATGAGCTGGATTAAATTGCGGTAAGTCAAGGGGTTGTAATGTTTCGGCTTGAGTGAAGCGGGAGGTCGGGGTGTCTCCTTGATTGCCCTAAGCCGCCTCCGCCTTAACCTTTCGCGGCTCGAGCGTGAGCTTGCCGTCGCCGGTGCTGACATCCACGGTGTCGCCATCGTTCACCCGGCCGGCAAGGAGGGCTTCGGCCAGTTGGTCTTGCAGGGCTTTCTGGATCACCCGCTTTAAAGGACGCGCGCCATAGGCGGGGTCGTAACCTTTGCCGGCGAGCCAGTTGCGGGCGGCTTCCGAAACGGTGACCGTGATCTTCCGTTCACTGAGCAATTTCTGCAAGCGGGCGATCTGGATGTCGACGATGGCCCCCATGTGCTCGCGCTTCAAGCGGTGGAACAGGATGATCTCGTCGAGGCGGTTGAGGAACTCGGGGCGGAAGTGGCCTTTGACCACCCCCATGACGGCATCGCGCACCATGTCGACATCCTGGGTCTCGCCCAAGTTCACCAGATACTCGCTGCCCAAATTCGATGTCATGATGATCAGCGTGTTCTTGAAGTCGACGGTGCGGCCCTGGCCGTCGGTCAGGCGGCCATCGTCGAGCACTTGCAGCAGCACGTTGAAGACATCGGGGTGCGCCTTCTCTATTTCGTCGAACAGCACAACCTGATAGGGGCGGCGCCGCACGGCTTCAGTCAGGGCACCGCCTTCATCGTAGCCGACGTAGCCCGGAGGCGCGCCGATCAGGCGGGAGACCGAATGCTTCTCCATATATTCCGACATGTCGATCCTGACCATGGCGTGCTCGTCATCGAACAGGAACGCGGCCAAGGCCTTGGTGAGTTCGGTTTTGCCGACACCGGTGGGCCCTAAGAACATGAAGGAGCCGATGGGACGATTGGGGTCCTGCAATCCAGCACGGGCGCGCCTGACCGCGGTGGCCACGGCTTCAACCGCTTCGGCTTGACCGACAACGCGGCGGCCCAGATCCTTCTCCATGTGAAGGAGCTTGTCACGCTCGCCTTCCAGCATCTTGTCGACGGGAATGCCGGTCCAGCGCGATACGATCTGCGCCACATGGGATTCGGTAACGGCCTCTTCCAGCATCTTCGATTCGCTCGCCACCTCGGCTTCCTTCAATTTCTTTTCGAGGCCGGGAATGGTGGCGTAAGCGAGCTCGCCCGCCTTGGCGAAGTCGCCCTTGCGCTGGGCCTGATCGAGATTGAGCCGGGCTTTCTCCAACTCCTCTTTCACCTTGGAAGCCGAGGCCAGCTTCTCCTTCTCGGCCTGCCACTTGCGGGTGAACGCCGCGGATTTTTCTTCAAGCTCGGCCAGTTCCTTGACCAGCTTTTCCAGACGGTCCTTCGAGGCCCGGTCGGTTTCTTTCTTGAGGGCTTCGCGCTCGATCTGCAACTGCATGATCTTGCGGTCCATCTCGTCCAGTTCCTCGGGCTTTGAGTCGACCTGCATGCGCAAGCGCGCGGCAGCTTCGTCCATCAGGTCGATGGCCTTGTCGGGCAGGAAGCGATCAGAGATATAACGATTGGACAGCGTTGCGGCAGCGACGATGGCGGCATCGGTGATGCGCACGCCGTGGTGGAGCTCGTATTTTTCCTTGATGCCGCGCAGAATCGAAATCGAATCCTCGACGGTGGGTTCGTTGACGAAGATGGGCTGGAAGCGCCGCGCCAGCGCCGCGTCCTTCTCCACATGCTTTCGATATTCATCAAGCGTGGTGGCGCCGACGCAATGCAGTTCGCCGCGTGCGAGAGCAGGCTTCAACAGGTTCGAGGCATCCATGGCGCCATCGGCCTTGCCGGCGCCAACGAGGGTATGCATTTCGTCGATGAACAGGATAACGCCGCCCTCGGCGGCGATCACTTCCGACAACACCGCCTTGAGGCGCTCCTCGAATTCGCCGCGATACTTGGCGCCGGCGATGAGCGAGCCCATGTCGAGGGCCAGCAGTTTCTTGTCCTTGAGACTTTCGGGAACATCGCCCTTGATGATGCGCAGCGCCAGGCCCTCGGCAATCGCCGTCTTGCCGACACCGGGCTCGCCGATCAGAACCGGATTATTCTTGGTGCGCCGCGACAGCACCTGGATGGTACGGCGGATTTCCTCGTCGCGGCCGATGACCGGATCGAGCTTGCCGGTTTGGGCGGCCTCGGTCAGGTCGCGGGCATATTTCTTGAGGGCGTCATAGCCCTGTTCGGCCGAAGCTGTATCGGCGGTACGGCCCTTGCGGACGGCATTGATAGCCTGGTTGAGGCCCTGGGGGGTGACGCCGGCGGCCTTCAATACCTTGGCAGCCTCGCTGGGCTCGATCGCCAGCACCTGCAACAGGCGTTCAGCACTCACATAGCTGTCACCGGATTTTTCCGCCATCTTCAGGGCGGCTTCGAAAACCCGGGCGAGTTCGGGCGACAGATAAACCTGGCCGGCACCGCCGCCTGAAACCTTGGGCATCTTCTTGAGAGCGAGTTCAGTTTCGCGCAGGGCAAGCCGGCTATCACCGCCAGCCGCCTTGATAAGGCCCGCGGCCAGACCCTCTTCGTCGTCGAGCAGGACTTTCAGTAGATGTTCGGGGGTAAAACGCTGGTGGCCCTCACGCAGCGCCAGCGACTGAGCCGACTGGACAAACCCACGCGAGCGCTCGGTGAATTTCTCAAATTCCATAACTCTCTCCTCCGCAGCGCGCTGGCCAAGCCCCGGTCAGGCACTTTGCCAACGCCCGTCAATCTTGCCCGGGCCGCCACTTTCACGCATGAATCCACATTGGCCTTCCACGGAAGGCGGCGTCTTTGACACACATCATATGGGAGCGAGTTTTCCCGGAACAAGCCGGGCCGGACTCAGTCGCCTGCTGGTTCGGGAATCGTAGTTTCCACCGCTTCCACCGGCTTGTCGCGGCGAACCCGGCGCTTGCGCTCGGGTGCTGCCAATGCCGACGCCTCGGCCTCCACTACTTCCATTTCTGGTTCAGGAGGCGGCAAAGGTGCGGGCCGCCGGAGGAACGATGGGGCCTCCCATTGACCGGTTTCAACGGCCGCCTCTACCCTTGGTGCAGGAGTTGGAACCGGCGCCAACTCTCTTGGTTGCTCTTCGAACCGGGGTTGGGGTTGAGCCTGTCTTGGCTCAACATTGATGCTGGGCTGCTGGTCGCGGCGGTCCTGCCAGCGTGAGCGGTTGCGGTCGCGGTTACCCTGATTTTGCTGGCCACCCTGCTGTGGATCACGGTCGCGATTATCGCGCTGGGGGCGGAAATTCTGCTGTTGCTGGCGCTCGGCCTCAAACGGCTGGTCGCCGCCCATGTCCTGTTGCTCAGCGGACTGGATTTGCGGCTGGGGCTGGTTGCGCGGCTCGACGAAGGCCTGTTCTGGCATCTCATCGCCCTCATCATCTTCGGTTTCCTCGCCGGGCCTGCGGTATTGCTGCGGCTGCATCTGCTGCTGATAGGCTTGTGCCGCGGAGACGATGCGGAGGTAATGTTCGGCATGCTGAAAATAGTTCTCCGCCCCAACGATATCGCTGGCGGAAAGGGCATCGCGGCCAAGCTGGAGGTATTTTTCGGCCACCGTCTGGGCATTGCCACGGACCTTCACATCGGGCCCGTTGCTCTCGTAAACCCGGCTCAGCGGATTTCCACCACTGCCGCCACCGCTGCTGCTGCCACTGCTGCTGCCACCGCCACTTGTCCGATGCCGGTTACGGCCACGCTTGTTATGCTGCCCAGGTCTCATCATGTGTCCATTCGAAAAAATGATCCGTCATTGTGGCAAGAGCTGTGCCCTGCCGCTTGCGAGTCTCGGCGTCTGTCTAGAACAGGCCTCAAATTTTGAGCCGTCTCAAACTGTTACCCATTGGTTGCGATAATCTGTTTCCGCCACCGGCATGCCCGATCCGGACACGCCGACCCCGAACTGCACCAGATTTACCAACCGGAATTTGCAGCATTTCTGCGCTATTCCGATATCCGGCCCGGCGCGATCACAAAGGGCGGAAAGACTTACCGACTCCTATTTAGCCCAATGGCTCGGATTTTCCAATGGAAATTTTGGACATCGTTGATAACTGGCAAATCACGCCCTGGCCAGAACGAGGCAGCGGACGTGGCCGCCCAAATCGGAAGCGCTGCTTTCGAGGGTCAGGCCACGGGCCGCAAAGATCGCCGCCACCGGCATTTCCTGGCCAGCGCCGATCTCGACAAGGATCATGCCCGCCGGGGCCAGGTGGGGTCCTGCTCCAGAGGCAATGCGCCGGTAGGCCTCGAGGCCGTCAGGGCCCCCGTCGAGCGCCCGCAGCGGGTCAAAATCGCGTACGTCAGGACTAAGGCTGGAGATTTCCGCAAGCGGGATATAGGGGGGGTTGGAGACGATCACATCAAAATCTCCGCTGATGCCGTCGAACCAGCTGCAATGGACAAAGCCAAGTCGTGATCCGGTACCGTGGCGCTCGGAATTGACGCGGGCAATCTCGAGGGCGGCCGCCGAGAGATCGGTGGCGACGCCGGTTGCCGTGGGGCATTCGGCAAGCAGTGTCACAATGATGGCGCCGGTGCCGGTTCCCAGATCGAGAATTCGGGCGCCGGGCTTCACATGCTTGAGCGTTTCGACAATCAGGGTCTCGGTATCGGGACGCGGATCGAGAACGGCGGGGTTCACCCGAAAGCCGCGCCCGTAAAATTCGCGCTCGCCGAGGATGCGCGAAACGGGCTCATGGGTCTGGCGCCGCGCCACCATGTGCCGGAATGTGCGGGCCGCCGGGGCCGCGATTTCACCATCAGGGTCAGCCACGATATCTTCGTGGCGAAGTGCTGCTGCTGCCTGCAACAGCAGGCGCGCATCGAGCGCGGCGCTTTCGATCCCCGCATCAGCCAGCGCCAGCCTCGCCTCGATCAACAGGCCGCAGACGGTATCACGCGCCATCGGTATCCTGGGCCACCAGCAATTCCGCTTGGTGGTTGTTCATCAGGGCCTGCACCATTTCTTCAAGGGCTGGACCTTCGATGATCTGATCGAGCTTGTAGAGGGTGAGATTGATGCGGTGGTCAGTGACCCGGCCTTGCGGGAAATTATAGGTGCGGATGCGTTCGGAGCGATCGCCGGAACCCACCTGGCCCTTGCGCTGGGCCGAGCGCTCGCTATCGATTCTTTGCCGTTCCAGATCATAGAGCCTTGAGCGCAGCAGCTTCATCGCGGCGTTCTTGTTCTTGAGCTGGGATTTTTCGGTTTGCTGGGCCACCGCGAGTCCGGTCGGAATATGGGTGATGCGCACCGCCGAATCGGTGGTGTTGACTGACTGGCCGCCGGGGCCCGACGAGCGATAGACATCGATGCGCAGATCCTTGTCCTCGATCTTGATGTCGATTTCCTCGGCCTCGGGCAACACCGCCACGGTAGCAGC
>JANLWG010000373.1:0-3304 GCA_031364405.1 Hyphomicrobiales bacterium | reverse complement strand
CAATACCGCGACGCTCTACCGCCCACCGCGCTTTGCGGTCGAGGCAGAGGCGGCGAAGATCGTCCAGGAATGCTTCAAGGCACTGAAGGGCCCCATCCAGATGGTCACCGCTCCGCACACGCCGGTGCCATTCTCGCCGGTGCTCGAAGACCTCTACATCCCCTCGGCCGATGCCATTGCCAAGGCCGTCAAGAAGTCGATGGCGCACTGAACGGCATAGCGAACGAAGTGAGGTTGTAGAAATGACAGATAACCGCATAGTGCCGATCGTCATGCCCAAGTGGGGCCTCTCCATGAAGGAGGGAAAGGTGACGGGATGGCTTATGGAAGATGGCACGAAGATCAATGTCGGTGACGCGATTCTCGAAGTCGAGACTGACAAGATCGCGGGGGCCGTCGAGGCTTCCGACACTGGCGTCCTCAGACGCCGCGTCGGCAGTGCCGACACGATCTATCCGGTGAAGGCGCTCTTGGGCGTCATCGCCGATTCGTCAGTCCCTGACGCTGAAATCGACGCCTATGTCGCCTCCTACGTGTTGCCGGTGGCGGAGGAGGGCGACGAGGATGAAGGCCCCAAGACCGAAATCGCCGAAACGCCCGCGGGCAGCCTGCGCTACGCCAAGCGCGGCAGCGGCGACGAGACTGTGATCCTCGTTCATGGCTTTGGCGGCGATCTCGACAACTGGCTTTTCAACATCGATGCTCTGGGCGAGGTGGCGACGGTTTACGCCCTCGATCTCCCCGGCCATGGGCAATCCACCAAAACGCTGGGCAATCCCGGCCTCGCCGCGATGACGGCGGCGTTGGCGGGCTTCATGGACAAGCTGGGCATCTCCAGCGCCCATCTTGTCGGGCACTCGATGGGCGGCGCCATCACCATGCAGATGGCGGCGGACGAACCTTCGAAAGTCAAGTCCATGACGCTGATCTGTTCGGCGGGCCTGGGCTCCGACATCGGTTCGTACGTCGAAAGCTATGTCGCCGCACAGGGCCGCAAGGATTTGAAACCGGTGCTGGAGCAGCTTTTCGCCGACAAGAGCCTGGTAAGCCGCCAGCTCGTCGACGACGTTCTGAAATACAAGCGCCTTGACGGCGTGGAAGAGTTGCTCAAGTCGCTGGCGGTTTCGCTCTTCGGCGGACGCAAGCAGCAGGATGCGCCGGGCGCCAAGCTCGGGGACAAGATGCCGCCCGCACTCGTCATCTGGGGGAAGGAAGACCAGATCATCCCCGTGGCCCATGCCGCGAACCTGCCTGGTGCTAAAGTCCATGTGCTCGAGAGTGCCGGCCACATGGTGTTCATGGAGAAGGCCAGCGACGTGAACGCTTTGATCAAGGCACACATCACTGGCCAGTGACCGCTTCCCAAAACTCCAACCGTTAACACGGCCAATGAAAGGAGGGCGACAGATCACGGAAGCTTGAGACTTTCCGCGAGATGCAAAGATGCTGAGAACGCCTTGCATCTTCTGTCTGACAGACAATGTAATGAAAATCAATATGGGAGAAAATGCGGTAGTGTCTCAGTTTGAACTTTGACGCTCGTGACAGCCCATCGCGTCAGGCCGGGACTTCCAATATAGTTCAGCGGTGTTCAGCGGTGTTCGGCGGGGAGGTATGCTCATATGCGGATGCGTTATTCAAGACTCTTTGCAAATTCAGACGGTGCATCATGCTTCGATGATCGGGAGACGGAGCTGGAAGTTGGCTTTGCTGCGCCACCTGCCGAACCGCTCTACACGGCTAAGTTTTCGCCCGCCGTGGAGGCCTTTTGGATGGGCGCAGTGCCGACGTGGAAAGGAGATATTCCCCACCCAGCGCCGCGCCGCATGGCTTTCGTGACAGTTCAAGGCGAATATCAGATAACGGCAACCAATGGCGAAACACGGAAGTTCCCTATTGGGAGCGTGCTTCTCATTGAAGACACGACCGGAATTGGCCATATGACTAAGAACATTAACGTTGGAGACACAATCGTGCTCGCAGTCGAACTGCCAGTGAGTTAAATCCCATGCCACGTGGCCCCAAAGGCGAGAAGCGCCCCGCTGACGTGATCGGCAATGCCGTGAAGGTCACGCGAATTGCCGTTGGTGAAGAAACTGACGTTGAAGATGACAAGGCATATGCGCCCAAAGGTGGCATGAAGGGAGGGGCGCCTTGGTCTTGCTCTCACCGATAGCTGCTGTGACGGCGGCCCCAGCTCCCTGAGCTTGAACAGCTTCGACCGCTTGCGGGCATTCCTGGGCTTGATGGAGCCGACGCGGTAGGAGGGATCGAACAAGGCAAGTAGTGCCATCCAGGTTGGCCAGCTCAGTCTTGTGCCGGGCGATCTGCTTTTTGACCGAGATGACCCGGCCCGCAACCTGGGCGCGCTTCTCACCCCAACAGCGTCAGGAAACGTCTCGTCAGCGCTTGACCAGCCGGATGGCGAATAGAAGAATACAGGCGCCGATCACCGCATTGATGATCTCCCCGATCACACCGCCGCCGATGAAAATTCCAATCCTCGGTAGCAGGAATCCCGCGATAGCAGCACCGATGATGCCCACGATCATATCGCCAATAAGCCCGTACCCGCCACCTTTCATGATCTGACCGGCAAGCCAGCCCGCTATTGCACCAATCGCTAACCAGATGATGAGCCCGCCCAAGTCCATTCGTGTCTCCAATCCTGGTTGCATCCGCCTGCGTCGATGCAGGCTCACAATACCTATCCGAGTCTCAGAAATGTGACAAGGTCCCGTCGATTCCCTTCGGCGGCAGATCGGCGAGGGTGACAGGGCCGGGCATCGCGCCAGGATGATTCGTTGCCGACGAGGCCGCGAGTTTCCGCCCCGCATCGCCGGTACCCTAACGCAACCTGACCACATTGCCGCCGGCCTGACTTTGTCCGACAATCTCCAGCAGCCGGGCGGCCCATTTGTCCGGCGTCCGGCGCTTCTCCGGCAGGTAGGCATTGCGGTCATAGACGGAAGTCACCGCTGCCTCGCCTCCAGTGTCGTTGATATGATTCAAGACGCACGAGACATGGAACCGCGGGACACCCGGACGCTGACTTACCCCCGTTTGGCGACTGGGTGGCGATTTTTCCAGAGCAAATTGAAGGCCTCACCCGCGAGACCCTACAATACGTTGATTTTATTGAGGAATTGGAGCGGGCGAAGGGATTCGAACCCTCGACCCCAACCTTGGCAAGGTTGTGCTCTACCCCTGAGCTACGCCCGCACGCGTTTGCCGGTTAAACCGGCGAGGTGGCGCGTCTTATTGCGCAGCCCCGAAACAAATGCAAGAAGAACCTCGAAAACAA
>JANLWG010000329.1:0-30236 GCA_031364405.1 Hyphomicrobiales bacterium | reverse complement strand
GCCGTCAGCGGCAAAAGCCGCTTGCCCTGACCGGCCGCGAGAATGATGACACGCACGATGCTTGAACCTGTATGACGGGGAAGGCTATGAACGCGTCTCCATCGCACCCGATTCCCCGGAAGTCAACGCAAAGCCAAAACCACCTTGTTCAGCATCGCCCACCTCTCTGATGTCCACCTGGGGCCACTGCCGCCGGGTGCTGCATGGCGCAATTTCGCGCTGAAGCGCCCGCTTGGTTATTTGTCGTGGTCGCTGCGCCGCCACAAGCGGCACGATCCCGCCATCGCCGCACTGATTGCCGCCGATATTCGCAACACCGCCCCCAGCCACGTGGCCCTCACCGGCGACATCGTCAACATCGCGGCCTATGCTGAATTTGCCCCCGCCGCCCGCTGGATCGAAGCCCTCGGATCTCCTCAGTCCTTGACCTTCGTGCCGGGTAATCATGATTGTTATGTGAATGTCCCCTGGCAACACGGACTGGCGCATTTTGCTCCGTGGATGGCGGGCGACATGCGGGTAAAGCAGACCCTGACCGATGCCCGCATCGCCACGCCTTTTCCATTCGTCCGCCTGCGGAAGAATATCGCGTTGATCGGTTTGTCCTCCGCCCGGCCCCAGCCCCTGCATCGCGCCGCTGGCGCGCTTGGTCCGCTACAACTGCAATCGCTGGCCAGTCTCTTGCGCGATTTGCGCGAGCGAGGCTTTGCCCGCATCGTGTTGATCCATCATCCGCCGTTGCCGGGTCTCGCGGCCGCCCGCAAGGCGCTCAACGATAGCGCGGCATTGCGCGATATACTTGTGCAAGAGGGCGCTGAACTGGTGCTCCACGGTCACAATCACCAGCACATGATGAACCCTCTCAAAACCCGCTTCGGCACCTGCCATGTGATCGGCGCGCCGTCAGCCTCGATGGGTGCCGCCCAACATTACCCGCCCGCCGCCTGGTATCACTACCGCATTCACCGCCAGGATGGCGGGTGGCGCGCCAATGTTACAGTCCGCAGCTTCGAACCCCAGTCGCGTACAATCGTCACGTCGGCGGAATTCTCCCTTTCAACTTGAGCGCGCGGCGGGCTAGAATGATCTCATGAACGCAACGCTTGCTAAATTCGGCTACCCCGAAACTCTTGTCTGCGAATACCAGCACTGGTGCGTCCTGCTGCGCCCGGCCCAGGTGACGCTTGGCGCCCTTGTCCTTGCGGCCAAAAGCGAAGCCCAGGCCTTCTCTGCGTTGCCACCGGAGGCTTTCACCGAACTTGCCGTTGCCGTCCGCCATATCGAGCACAGCCTCAAGGCCTTCCGGCCCTATGACAGGATCAACTATCTGATGCTGATGATGGCCGATCCCCATGTGCATTTTCACATCTTGCCGCGCTATGCGGCAACCCAAGTATTCGAGGACTTGAGTTTTTCCGATGCCGGCTGGCCGGCCCCGCCCGATCTCAAATCCGCCACCGATGTTCCGGGCCAAACCCGCACCCGCCTGCTGCATGGCCTGCAACAGCTCTGGCAAAAGAACTGAGGCGCCCTTGCTCCGCATCGTCGATCGCCATGTCCTGAAACAGATTGCCATCCCTCTTGGCGCGGCGATTTCGATCGGCCTGCTCATGCTGCTGGCCGAACGCATGGTGCGCTTGCTCGATACCACGCTCGGCAAGAAGAATTCCTTCGCCGTGGTCTTCGAGATGCTGGCTTATCTGGTGCCGCATTATCTCGGCACGGCCATTCCGGCGGCGCTGTTTCTGGGTCTGCTTTTCGGCTTCAGCCGCATGTCGGTCAATTCCGAAACCGATGCCTTCATGGCCGCCGGCATCGGCCTCAACCGCATGGCCCGCCCGGTCATCATCCTCGCTGCAATTCTCAGCATCGCCTCGCTGTTTATCTTTGGCTGGGCCCAGCCTTATTCGCGCTATGCCTACCGCAATATTGTGAACCAGGTAAAGAACATCGAGTTTTTCTATCTCGCGGAAGAAGGCGTGTTCATGCAGTCGGGTAACCGCACCTTCATTCTCGACACGCTCGATCGCGGCCGCAACGCCTTCGAACACGTATTCATCTATGATGACCGCGGCGTGGAAGGTTCGCGCACCGTGACCGCGACGCGCGGCGCGCTGATCGACGTGGCTGGCGAACCGCGTCCCGTGTTGCATCTCGAACACGGCCACCGCCTCGATTTCAAGTCGAAGCCGATTTACGCCGACCCGGTCAGCGTCCACCCCGACGTGGCTGAATTTGCCCTTGCCGATACCCCGCTTGGCACTATCACCAAGGATATCTTCAGGCCGCGTGGCGAGGATGAGCGCGAGATGACGTTACCCGAACTTTTCGTAAGTCTTGACACCCCGCCCAAGAGCACAACGCAAGCCGCGATGCGCACCGAAATCCACAAGCGCCTGCTCAATACGGTTGTCCCGATGGTCCTGCCGTTCCTCGCCCTGCCTTTCACCATCGGCGGCCGCCGCACCAGGCGGGCCTATCGCTTCGGTTTTGCCCTGGTACTGATCGTCGCGTTCCACGAAATCGTCGAACAAGGCAGCGTTGCGGCGCGCGCCGGCAGCATTTCACCGTGGCTTGCCATGTGGCTGCCGTTGGGCCTGTTGGCGATGTTCGCCGGCTGGCGGTATTATGCCGCCTGTTTTACCGTTAACCGCGACCTGCTCGATGTGGCAATAGACCGGGCTGGCGAAGCGTTGACATCAGTTCGCATCCGGTTCCTCCGCCGATTTGGCTGGGAGCCGGTATCATGAAAGTCATCACCTGGATGCTGGTGCGCATGATTATCGTGCGCTTTCTCGCCATCCTGTTTGGCATATCGATCTTTGTGCTGTCGCTCGAAGCGGTAAGTTACTCGTCTGAAATTGTGGCGTTGCGGCCCGGCAGTGCGTGGATCGTGCCACAATATATTTTGTACCGTGCACCTGTCACGCTGGCCACATTCCTGCCGATCTCCATGTTGCTCGCCATGTTGCTGATGCTGACCGAACTCAGCTATCGCAACGAGATTTCGCCGCTGTGGGCGACGGGCCTGTCACCCGTACGCATCGTCGTTCTGTTGCTGCCGCTGGCATTGCTGGTTGGCGGCATTAATTTTCTGCTCAATGATTCAGGTGTACCGGCAACCGATCCAACGCTGCGCGAATGGGGCATTGGCGACTACGGCAAGGAGAAGCTCAAGGTCGGCGAGAAAGATCCGATCTGGCTGCGTTCCGGCAATGATATCCTGCGCGCCGGCAGAGCCAATCCGCAATCGACCATTCTCCAGGATGTTATAATTTTCCGCCGCGATTCCGATGGCCTGTTGCGCGAGCAGATTTTCGCCGATATTGCCAGCCAGGACGAAGGCCGCTGGATTCTCGGCGGCGTCATCGTTTACTACCGCGGCAACCAAGCGCCCAGCCGCATGGAGACGCTGATCTATTCGGGTGCCATGAAGCCAGCGGTCGCTGGTGCCCGTTCGGGCGATCCGCAAAATATGTCGCTCAATGATCTTGGTTATTTCATCGAAAACTCAGGCTTCGGCATCAGGCCCATTTGGGTCTACCAGACCTGGTGGCACAAGCGCATATCGTTGTTTTTCACTGCCTTGCTGATGATCAGCCTGTGCCTTCCGCTCGCCACAAGATTTCGCCGCGGTGGCGGCCTCGGCATGCTTTTTGTGGTGGGCGTTGGAATGGGCTTTTCCTATTTCGTCATCGATGGTGTTGCCATGACCATGGGCGAATTGGGTTTCGTCACGCCATGGCTGGCGGCATGGCTGCCGATCGCGGGCTTCGGCATGTTGGCGGCTGTCATGACGCTGAGGGCTGAAACAGTATGATTGCCGGAACCGCCCTCTGCATCACCGGCCAATCGGCTGTTTCTCTCTTTGGCCTTTCCGCCGCAGAACGTATCCGCCGGCAATTTGCCCGCGCTGGCATCACCACATGCCTGGCGCCTGCGGCAGCCGCGCAGCACAATGGCCCGATCATCGTCGTCCGTGCCGATGCGGCAATCGACCAGCCACTGATAGCGGTGCTGATCGAGACTCCCAAACTCCTGCTGGTGGGCGAAAGCCCAATCGGGCCGGCCCCCCTCGCGGCACACGTCAGAGCCGGTGAGGTTGCCGCCACCATCTCCAATCTCGCCGGCGCAACCTCGACGGCCCTCGATCTCAACGCCCGCTCCCCCGGACAACTCGATGTCAAGTTCTGGAAAGCCCTGCGCAAACGCGAAACACCCTACGCCTTCGCTGTATCGCCAGCCAATGCCGCGGCCGTCGAGTGGCGGATGTTCATCGGCACTTACAAGGGCGCCACCGACATCGTAACCAAACACCTCTGGCCACGGCCCGCCTTCCATCTGACGCGTTACCTGGCGCCCCGCGGCATCACTCCCAACATGGTGACGGCGCTCGCCGCCATTCTCACCGTGCTGGCCTTCTGGCTGTTCCTGCGTGGTGATTTCGCCGTGGGGCTGGCGGCCGCATGGGCGATGACTTTCCTCGATACGGTCGATGGCAAACTCGCCCGGGTAACCCTCACCTCCAGCAAATGGGGCGATATCTTCGACCATGGAATAGACCTCGTGCATCCGCCGTTCTGGTATGTGGCCTGGGGGCTGGGCCTCGCCAAAGCCGGCTACGAATGGCCCGCGGTAACTTTCTGGTGGGTAATCGCCATTATCTTGGCTGGCTACATTGTACAACGCATCATGGAAGGCATCGCCATCAAATGGCTCGGGCTCGAGATTCACATCTGGCGCAAGATCGATACGCTGTTCCGTCAGGTGACCGCCAGACGCAATCCGAACTTGGTCCTGCTGACGGCGGGCGCAATCCTCGGCCGGCCCGACTGGAGCCTGATGGCGGTGGCCGCGTGGACACTCGCCTGCCTGCTGCTGCATGGCCTGCAACTGCTGCAGGCGCTGGAGCAACGAAGACGCGGACCCCTCGTCTCATGGATGATGCAAGGCTGATGCGCGCTGGCCTCCTCGTCAATCCGCGCGCCGGCAAGTCTTCCGGCAAAGGTCTGGCGCTGGTTGATAAGCTCCGTTCCGATAAAACCATATCGGTCAAAGTGCTGGAGCGCTTCGAGCAGCTCCCGCAGTTTCTCGATGACTTGGCCAGCGAAGGCGTCACCGATCTTTTCATCAGCTCCGGCGATGGCACGATTCATGCTATCCAGAGTGAACTGGCCGAACGCCGGCCCTTCGCCACCCTGCCGCGCCTGTCGCTGCTGTCCCATGGTACCACTAATTTGACGGCGGCCGATCTTGGCTTCCGCCAGCGCAACATTCAGGCACAAGCCGATTTCATCAAAACTCTTCAGCCTACGGATCTTCGCCACCGGCCCACCGTGCGGGCGGTCAATCCCAAGGATGGCAGGCCCCGTCACGGCATGATCCTCGGGGCGGGCGCTGTCTCGGAGGCCACGTATTTTTGCCAGCAGGCCTACAATGACAAAGGCTTTAAAGGCAACCCGGCGATCCTCGCAACCCTGGCCGGCGCTGTGGCCAAGGCGCTCTTCACCACCGCCCGTGCGGGCGACAACACGCGTTTCGACCGGCCCTATGAAATTTCAGTTGACGCCGATGGCCGTCCAGTGGCCACCGGCCAACAGCTGTTCTATTTTTCAACCACATTGGAGAAACTCGCACTCGGAACCAGACCGTTCTGGGGCGGCAAGACCGGTGCCATCCGTTCCACCATCATCGCCTATCCGCCGCCATCGATCGCGCGCTGGCTGATCCCCGTTATGTATGGTTCTGAAACCCGCAAAAGCCCCGCCAATGCCATCAGCTTTTGTTCCGCCGATCTGGCCGTCCGCACCAGCGCCCGCATCGTCATCGACGGGGAATTTTTCGATGCCCCGGCAACCGAGGCCCTGCGGGTCGAAACCGGACCGGTTTTCACTTATATTTGCGGGTGAATGGCAAATCTCGAAAATCTTGTCGCTGCTGCCCTCAAGCACCCCGTGCCGCCGGAAATCAGCGCCATGGCAAACCACGTGCGCGGGCTTCATGCTGGCGTCGTGGCGGTACTCGCCTATGGTTCCTGTCTGCGTGGTGTGGCCACCACCCAATCATTGATCGATCTCTATGTGCTGACCACCGGTCTCAAGGGCGTCAGTCCAAACCCGCTGAGCCGCTGGGCATGTGCACTGGTGCCGCCCAACGTCTACTATGCCGAATGCGAGTTCGACGGCCAGCGCTACCGCGCCAAATACGCCGTGCTGCCGCTAACACTCTTTGCCAGATGGATGACAGCGGGCAATCCCTATTTCTGGGCAAGGTTTTCGCAACCCGCCGCCCTGCTGTTTGCCACCGATG
Source organism: Hyphomicrobiales bacterium (assembly GCA_031364405.1). GTDB lineage: Bacteria > Pseudomonadota > Alphaproteobacteria > Rhizobiales > Aestuariivirgaceae > Aestuariivirga. The sequence continues at coordinate 23,927 of JANLWG010000329.1, read as the reverse complement.
AGCAAGCCACCATCGCCGCCATCACCCAGGCTGTCCGCACCATGTATGGTTACGCATTGGGCCTCGCTTTGGTTGACCCCTGGGCCGCGGGTTTCACCGCAACCTATGCAACCGAACTCCGCGCCGAGACCAGCACCAGCCGCGCTGCTTCACTGGTTGCCGCCAACGCAGATTATTACACGAGAGCCGCATCCCTCATGGCCGGTGTTGCCCCCATCAAAGCCAACTGGCGCTGCCGCCGCATCACCGGCAAGCTGTGGTCCGCAATCCGCCTCGCCAAGGCCGCCTTCACCTTCACCGGCGGTGCCGACTACATCGTCTGGAAAATCGAGCGCCACTCCGGCGAGAAGATCGAGCTGTCGGATTGGCAGAGAAGGCATCCGGTCGTTACCGGTCTAATCCTATTGCCGCGGCTCCTGAAACGCGGTGCGGTACGGTAATTCAGGCGGCCTCAAGTGCTTTCCTGACGGCATTCGGATTGTGTTCAATCACTTTGAGATACGCGCGAACCGCACCATCGGGTCTTGAACGGCCCTGCTCCCAATCTCTGATCCGCGCGACAGCAAATCCAAATCGCGCCGCGAACACTAATCAATGGGATCATCCCATTGTGTCGGGCGTGACGGGACCATGGTGTGAGATATCTCTATCATCGGCCTATGGATGCAAAAGGTGATTCTCAGGATTAGCCAACTGATTGAGTTTGATCTCTGCAATCTCTTTGAAGTGACCATTGGGATATTTCTCGAGGTATGCCTGAAACAGCGAGGGTTCGTTTGCACTCACAATACTTTCCCAAAACGTCAGTTCAAACTGCAATGCCTCAGGTGCCTGCACAGCTGAGCCATCGGACAAATTATCCAGCCTCGCTTGAGCCAATGTGGCGAAACTTCCATGCGGATATTGGCTGAGGTAAGCTTCGTAGTCACCAGCCGCGGCGTTTGCCGCGATAGAGTTCCAGAATGCCAACTCAGTTTGGCTTGCCTGTGCCAATTCATCTTCGTCATCGAGAGATTGGCCAGTGTCCATCGGAGGCGGGAGTTCCGCCCAACTATCGTCCGATACCCGAAAAACACGAACCGGCCGAATGAGGTTTTTCAATTCGAGTTCACCCATGTCCTCAAATTTTAGAGGAGACTTATCCCGGAGATGATCGCGAACGGACCGCGAAACGCAAATTTGTCCAGGCTCGGCTATTGTTTGCAAACGAGCTGCAATGTTGACGCCATCGCCAAAAATATCTTGGTCTCTTAAGATAACATCTCCGACGTTCACACCGATCCGGAACAGCATTTTCCCGTCGACTTCAACTTCGGCATTGTGTGCAATTACCGATTGCTGAATCTCAACCGCGGCAAACACGGCCTCACGAACACTTGCAAACTCCGCCAGAAAGCCATCTCCAGCCGTCGATACAATCCGGCCGCCACGGCGCATGCTGATTTCGCCGGCGATTGCCAAGATTGGCCCGAGGCGCGCCACGGTATCGGCCTCGTCGTTTGAGATAAGACGGCTATATCCGGCGATATCCGCAGCGACCACCGCAACGAGCTTGCGCACCTGGTGTTCAGGCGCCGATATTGGAACGAATGCGACGTCGTCTTCCATGTGTAGAGTTAATAACCTGATGGGTGAAGCTGTTAAAGTTAATTGCGCGCTTGGCCTTCGCTACTTAGTAGACACCCGGCGAGCTCAACCCAAGCCCTCGGAATTCTTCGCAAGTCGAAATCCATACCCAAAACCTCATTATCTCGGCATGTCGTGTCCGTCCCCATCACATCACACCGCACGAGCAGTCCGGGCGGTTCACTTAAGTATGTCGCGATGGGTCGGTGCTGTCGAAAAAGTCGAAAATCATATCAAGCGAAAATTCGTCCAAATGATGCTTCGAGCGATGCTCGCAATTTAATCCCTCGCTAATCCGGCCGCGGTGGGCGCGCTCGCTCGCGGCTTGCTCTACCCAGCTACAGTTTTTTCTCGGCATAGTACAAATCTTTTACAGTCTCGTGAAACACGTCTTCGAGGGTTTTGACGGCCATGACAGTCTCCTTGTTCAATTATATTGATTGGAAAACCGCGAACAGGCCTTCCATTGGCTACAACACGCCCTCGTGAGCTTGGTTCCACTTCGGTGACAACAAAAAAGCGGCGCTTTCGAGCCGCCCCTTTTGCAATGTTTGATACCTCAGCTCCAGCGGGTGAGATGGGAATGATCAACTGCATCATTGCGATGCTTGCCACCAGTGGTGGCCGCCCACCACGCGGCAACAGCGCTTAGCAGCAATGAAGCGGTGGTCAAAAAGGCAATGAGGATGCCATATCTGCGAGCTGTATCGGCTTGAGCTTTCAGTGCTGCGGCCGTTTCATCGAGCCGTTTTTGTGCTTCAGCCTGAGGCAATCCAGTCCGCGTTGCGATTTCATCGACAAGGAAGGTCTTGTCCGCCTCATCCATGGCGGCGGCGCCAAGGTTTTTGATCAGTATGCGCTTGATTTGCGCCGTGCCGGGACCGGTCGCCGAAGCACTGGATATCTCGCCGCGAATTAATCTGCCCACGTAGTAGTCCGCGTCCATGGCGGCGGCATTTCCACCAAGCCCTGAAATCGCCAGCGCACCCGCGAGCACTGTCCCAAATACCGCACCCACGGCCCAAACAATGAGACCATGGCTGCCGTCACGCATTTCCGCTTCATGCAGGGATGCGTCGCCAGCCCGCCGGCGCAGGCGGCCAGCAAAATATCCGCCAGCGGCAAAGCTTGAAACCTGAACCCACAGAAGCCACAGGGCAGCGGCTACCACCAGAGCCGTCACCGATGCGGACTTTCCACCTTGGAATGAGGTTATCGAAAGCCCAATCGCTGAACCGAAAGCCAGAAACAGCGAAGACAAGACAAACGCGAGAAATCCGCCAGCGGTGATTGCGCCCCAATCAACATAGTGGGGCGAATTATTCGCATCCACGGAAATATCAACTTCGTTCATGACCGTTGTCCATTGCTCGTTGTTCTTGGCGTTGGGCGCTTGTGTTTCAGCGCATGCCCAGGAACGAAAGTATGGCCATGACAACGACAACCGCCCCCACCAGATAAATTATAGAGTTCATTGAAAGCCTCCTGAGAAAAAACGGGGTCTGCCCCATCCTTCTCTAAAACGCTGCCGTTTGAAATGAGTTCCATTGCACAAAAAATCATGCGTTGGGGAACATAAACTGACGAGTTGCGTTTCAGTAACAAGTTTCAAAAACGGGAGTATTAGCGATGCGCGGCATTGTTCTATGGTTGGTTGGTGTTCCAATTCCTCTCATCATCCTGCTCTATCTCTTTCATGTTGTGTAGGAGTGGCGCGGCGCGAATATGTTCACATCAGTGGCGGCTCAGACGTCTTGTGCACCGCTGGATTGCACGGCTATTTCCTGATCCCATTGGTTTAAAGGCGGGGAAATGGGTTGGAGAGTCTGAAGCAACTCGCTCGCGATGGTAACTTGCAACTTCTCTCAACAAAAAAAGCCTCCGCGTTGGGAGGCTTTTTCGTAACACTGGTGATTGGGGCGTTTTGAAGAATTACTGAACGATGACTGGCGGTACTGCCGGAACAGTTGCTGGGGGCGTGGTTTTTTCCGCGGCTGGCGGCGTTGCTGGAACCGGCACGATCACATCTGGAGCCGGCAGGACGGTGTTGTTCAGTGTGACCGAAGGGACCGCCGTTGAAGGGCTCCAATTGTTCGTGTACAAAAGGTAGCCTCCGACAACCAGCACCAGAGCTGCGATAATATAAAAAACGGAGCTGTTGGAGCTTTTATTCGATTGATCGATGCGAATTTCCGGACCGGGGGATGCGCGCTCGGTCCGGTCAAATTCCGATTCGGCACCGGTGATAGTTCTGGGTTTTTGTTCGGCATAAACGGCCATGATATTTTCTCCTTGTGAGGGTGATTACCGGAGCTTCAATGCCTGGGGAGGCACTTTAGTTCCGTTTTCCTGCAAATCAAAAAAGCCGGGACAGATTTGGTTTGTCTGCCCGGCCCAACCGCCAGGGGTTGAATAGATTACATGACGATGTGGAAACCGTCGACATTGTCACCGGTCACGTCGCCGGCTTTCTTGTCGTCAACGAAAGTGTAGAGAGGATGGCCCTCATAGGCCCACATCTTGGAACCATCGTCACGGGTAACGATGGTCCAGTCGCCACTTGCCTTGCTATCAGCCGCGGCGGCAAGCGGTGGCCATTCGGCCGCGCATTTGTCGTTGCAGTTGGACTTGCCGACGACATCCTTGTCAAAGGAATAGAGGGTCATGCCTTTGGTATCGACCCAGATCTTGCCCTTGGCCGTATCGCCCAGAACGGCTGGTTCAGCGGTGGCGGCGACAGCTTCGAAGGCGCCGAACGCGAGGGTTGAAACCACCAGCCCGGCTATCAAGGTTTTCATCATTGTGAGTGCTCCTGTGTTTGCGCCACGACGCAGATTGCGCTGACGATTACAGGGAGAACGCCGGTACCTGCTGGTCGTTCCGAGAAATGTTTTATTGTTACGGCGAGTTAATGTGCCGTTGTGTTGCTGCCCGTGCGGACGAGATGAGAAATAATTTGTTGCGTAGATGATTGCGGAAACGGGAACCATTAATCCGCCGCAAGCGTTTTCTTGGGATCATATAAAAGGAGTCCGCCGTGCCAGCCCAGTCCAAAGCCCAGCAGAAGGCAGCAGGTGCTGCTCTTGCGGCAAAACGCGGAAAAGCGCCGAAATCGAAGCTGCAGGGAGCCTCGCGCGGCATGCATGAGTCCATGTCCGAGAAGGAACTCGACAAGATGGCGAGTGTCAAGCGATCCAGGCTGCCGGAACACAAAAGCGATAATTGACGGCGGCGGGAAGCAGCCTTTCGCAAGGGAGGTGTGTGCATCGTCAAACGGTTCTGGAGGGATGAGGGATTGAACGCTTTGTCAAATTGGCCCGGTAACCGGCTTTTACTCGCGCTGCCTCCCCGCGATCTTAAACAGCTCATGCCGCGGCTTGAACATGTTCCGTGCCACCGCGAGCAAGTCCTGATGGACGCTGACAACGCGCTCGATTATGTCTATTTCCCGGATAGCGGTGTCGTCTCTGTCCTGGCGGTTTATGCCGATGGGAGCGTCATAGAGATGGCAACGATTGGGCGCGAGGGCTTTACGGGTGTGCAAGCCGCCTTGGGCGCCAAGACGTCCTCCGCTCGGTTTCTTGTCCAAATCCCCGGCAGCGCCGCAAAACTTTCCCGCGTGGCGTTCGCACGGGCCACGCAGTCGATGCCGTCCTTCCGAAATCTCACGTATGCTTACGTCCAGGCGTTTCTGGAACAGGTCTTGGTGTCGGTCGCGTGCAACGGTGCGCATAGCCTGAAGGAACGACTGGCGCGCTGGTTGCTCATGATGCGAGACCGCGGCGACGGTGACGTATTACAGATTACCCAGAATCTGCTTGGCGAAATGCTGGGTGTGCAGAGGCCAACCATCACCAATGCAGCCGGGGAATTGGAGCGCGCGGGATTGATTAAGCGCGGCCGCCGGGAAGTCACCATACTCAATCGGCAGGGCCTCTCCGAGGCGTCTTGTGAATGTTATCAGTTGGTGCGCATGCGCATGGCTCATCACCTCCCCAAAACATACCCGGAGAAGTGAACTTTCCACCGCGAACGTAATGTACATTACCGACAAAATATACCAGACTGGCTTATAATCAGAACTGCCAAGGGCGCCGTCACCTCTCCGGCAAGATTGTGTTCTTGCGGTTGAGGGGAAGCCGGCCATCAGCGGCTGCCGGGAGCAATTGCCATGCTTGAGGTCAACTCACTGGATCTCGTGGAAACGATCCGCGAAGGCCTGCTCGTACTTGAGCAAGATCTGACCATCCTGTTCGCCAACCATTCCTTCTGTGGCACATTCGCGGTCACACCGGACGCCGTAATCGGCCGCAAGCTCTATGAGATCGGCAACGGACAGTGGAACATTCCCAAGCTCCGCCGCGCGCTTGAAACCATCGTTTCCGGTCCCACGACCATCGAGGCGTTCGAAGTCGAGCACCTGTTCCCGTCGATTGGCCAGCGGGTGATGCTGCTCAATGCCCGCAAGATTGATCGGCCCGGCAACAATATGAAGCAGATCCTTTTGGCGATCGAAGACGTCACCCAGCGCGTGAGGCTCGAGCGCGAGCACGCGGCCGCGCACGAGCGTATCGGCATGCTGATGCAAGAGCTGACCCACCGGGTCAAGAACAGCCTGCAGTCCATCGCGTCAATGGTCAGGATTGAAGCGCGCATCCACCGGAGCGGCGAAGGCAAAGCAGCGCTTGAAAGGGTCTCAAATCGCATTGAGGCGCTCGGACAGCTCTATGCCAAACTAAGCAAATCCGGCACCGTCGAGGCCGTCGAAGTGGCGGCATATCTGGACGACCTGTGCCACGATCTGATAGCGACAGTGAACAACGGCGCCGCGGCGATTTCGCTCAAAACCGATATCGAAAGCGCGCTTCTTCCGACTGGCCAGGCGATTCCGATCGGGCTCATTGTGAACGAGTTAGTGACCAATGCCATAAAATATGCGTTCGCGCCCAACACCAAAGGCATGGTCTTGGTGACGTTCAAACGCGAGCCTGGAAAGCTTCGCTTGACGGTTACCGATGATGGCAAGGGATATGATCCTCAACGCGCCGACTCCGGCGTCGGTGGCCGGTTGGTTGAGGGCTTCGCCCGACAGCTCGGCGGCCAACTCGAAAGGGCGAGCGGCAGCCAGGGTACGACGGTGTGCCTGATATTGCCGTCGGTTGATGGCGCGTAGGAACACGCGCGGGTGAGTGGTATGAGCGCGGTGCGCCTCTGCCGTCTGCACATGGCGCAATCGCGGCCTCTAGAATCAACTCTTCGCAGGGGCCAAGACCGGCTACCAGCGTCTTTTCCAGCCTCCACGCCGAACCTGACTGATGATCAACAACAGGATCAGTGCGCCGATGGTGGCGTTGACGATTGCCGAAAGAAGGCCCGCGCCAAGTTGGATTCCCAGTCGGGGAAGCAGCCAGCTCCCGATGAATGCGCCGACAATCCCAATGATGACATCGCCGAAGATTCCAAATCCGGTGCCTTTGACGATTTGACCGGCCAGCCATCCGGCAACGAGGCCGACCACCAGTATGATGACAAGGCTTTCGTTTGACATGTTACCCTCCCTCAATTCTCGCATGCAATCGGCGTCGCCTGACGTGTATCATATAGGGTGCTGCAACGGCGCATGACCGGCCGGCATGTGTTCCGGAAAGTTTCCGATATCGTGCATTGATCATGTCCCTGCCACTACTCTCGTGTGGCGGCCGATAACCGAAAGTCGGTTTTGAGCATCAAAGTCACGGTGCGGGGAACTATCACTTAAATCAGATCTCTGTTCGCTGACGGCTTACCTGGAACGTCGGGAATTCGCGGTTTCCAGTACCGCGCCCTCAACCGTGGGGCGATATACCAGGCGATGATCGGTCCGAGCAGAAAGCTTGTCACGATGACCACCGGCAACAACACCATGGCGTGATCCTTGAGTGCTGGTATCGACAATACCACGATGGCGCCAACGCCGAACAGTACCGCATTCGTCATCATCATGACGAGAAGGGTTATAGACAGGCGCGAAGTCATTGCGTTTCTCTTCGGATTGCCCGGTGGAGCACGGAGCACCGGCCGATCACTCCCCGTTGCCGCGGTATAACTGCCGTTTCGCAGATCATGGTGGAAGACTGGAAGCCAATGCTATCAGTGACTCCGGCAGAGCGGTTTGAACCTGAGCTGCCGTTCACCAGCGGTTCATTTTTTTGCGGTGCGGTCGGGCAGGCGGTCTATCGCCTCTTTGGCACCCTGGTCGCGATGGGTGACGCCCTCCCGCAAGACTTTCGTTGCCGCGTCCTGCTTAAGTCTAGGATCTGTCGGGATGGCTGCTGTGTCCTTGTCGCTGTGAAGCCCAGGCTTGTCACCCTTACCGTCCGTTTGCCGTGCGGCCTCGGCAAATCTAGCGAGTGCTTCAGGCTGGGCGTCTTTTGGATCGATCGTGCTCATGACGTCATCCCTTCAGTTGGTCGTCTTATGCAACGGCCGGCACTGCAAAAGGTTCCCAACTCGATCAATTTGTCCCGCGACTAAACCGGAACGTTTTCGTCACGGCGGCGTTGTTCACCTGCTGCAGGCGGTGTCAACCGGGCACAGTGGTACGGTGAACAGGAAAGCATTTTTCCCGGTTTCTCTTCCTGGCCAACGAAACGGCAGACGAGCACCTGTCCCATCCTGCCTGCAGCGTCCATTGCCTCCGCGCTGGTGCTTGCCATCTTCACCGTGTGACGTGTAACAACCAGGCCACCGATGGACGCAGTTTTTGAATTACCGAATGAGCGGCCTGCGTTGGCTTTAGGCCAATTCGCGGTAGGGTGAGACGATCCCATGACAATGACTCCCGACATCGCGGCTTGCCTGGCCATTTTGGTTGTCGCCGTCGGGTTCTTCGCCTGGGACCGCATTCCCGCCGACGTAGTGGCGCTCGGCGTGCTCCTTGCCATCATTGGCTTCAAACTGGTCAGCGCGGAAGTGGCCTTTGCCGGTTTCGGCAGCAGCACTGTGATCATGATTCTGGGTTTTCTCATCATGACCGCCGCCCTGTCGCATACCGGGATTGTCGATGCCGTTGGGCGTTCGATCCTGAACCATGTCGGGAACCGCCCTGCTGTACTGCTGGCGGTCATCATGGTCTCGGTGTCAGTGCTGTCGGCCTTCATCAGCAATACGGCGGCGACGGCTTTCTTCATACCCGTGGTTCTGGGCCTTGCCGCCAAGAACGGCACCAGCCCGTCGCGCTGGCTCCTGCCATTGGCCTTCGCCTCGATCCTCACCAGTTCCGTATCGCTCATCAGCACCTCGACCAACATTGTCATCAGTGAACTGATGGTCCGCTCCGGGCAGCCCGCCATGGGCATGTTCGAACTGGCGCCTGCGGGAATTCCCGTTGCCGTCGCCGGTCTTGCGTACATGCTGACCATCGGAATCCGGCTTATGCCGCATCGCGAATCCAATGGCGCATCGATGCGCGACGTCGGTAACCGGCCCTACCGGGCCGATCTCGTGGTGCCGGACGAATCGCCGCTCATTGGAAAGACGATCGCCGATTCACCGGTCGCGGCGGATTCCGGTTACGTCATCGTCAAGCTGTTGCGCGCCGGCAAATCCCTTGATGCCACCGCTGCCAGCACCATACTTGCGGCCGGTGACGAAATTGTCGTCGAAGGCTCGCGCCGCGACCTGCTTCGCATAAAGGGTATCAGGGGCATCGAGATCAAGGCCGACGTCCATTTGGCGGACCCGGCCTTGCCGCCCGAGGATGTGGCGATTGTCGAAGGGGTGCTGATGCCGGGCTCGCCATTGATCGGGCAAAGCCTCAAGAGCTCCGAGTTTCACGATCGCTATGGGCTGCAGGTGTTGGGGCTCAACCGCGCCGGCCGCGCCATGGCGCGCAAGCTGAGCCGGATCAGGATGCGGCTTGGCGATGTCCTGCTGTTGCAGGGAACGCCTGAAAATGTTCAGGCACTGGAACGCGGCAACCTGTTCAACATCTTCGGTGGTGTTGATTCCGTCCGCTTGAAGACCACGCATGCGGCCCTTGCCATCGCGATATTCGCCGGAGCCCTGATTGCCGCAACGTTCAACCTCGTGCCATTGCCGGTGGCGGCGGTCGGCGGGGCGTTTCTCATGCTGCTGACGCGCTGCATTTCGCCCGAGGAGGCCTATCGCAGGGTCGAGTGGAAAGTCCTAATCCTCATCGGATCGCTGTTGTCGCTCGGTGCTGCAATGGAGGCCACCGGAACCGGGCAGTATCTTGCCGCGCAATTGATTGCGTTGATCGGCAATCAGAGTCCCGTGCTCGTGCTGGCGTGTTTTTTCGTTCTGACCGTTGCCTTGACTCAGCCGATGTCGAACCAGGCCGCGGCCATCGTCATCGTTCCGATTGCGCTCGAGACGGCGCGTCAGCTCGGTTTGAATCCGCGCAGCTTTGCCATGATGATCGCGATCGCGGCGAGCTGCTCCTATCTGACGCCGCTCGAGCCTTCCAGCCTGATGGTCTACGGTCCCGGCAAATACCGCTTCATGGATTTCATCAAGGTGGGATTTCCCCTGACATTTCTGATTTTTGCCATCGCCATTGTGCTGGTGCCGCTGGTGTGGCCCTTGGCAATGCCGGGGTGATTTCTCACGGCCGCGGTAACCTTTGCGGGCGTTCGGTGTTTTTGGACTGTCAGCGAGAACCAATCGAGGAGCTCCGGAAATGATTCTTGCGGTGGCCGCCATGATGTTTGCTGGATTTCTGACCGCGGTTAGCGTGTCCTTACTACAAGTTGAATCTGACTCGCCAATGAAGGAATATTGGGCGATGCTTGCCAGCGATGATAGACATTTTGAGTCTAGTTTGGAGCGCAATCACTGGATTTTTCCGGCCGCGGGTTGACCGCGAGACGGAAATCATCGTCTTGCGCCATCAGCTTTATGAGCCGGTGGAAAAGACCGCCCTCCCAGGGATGGAAGACATTACTTCGCAACCACGCAGACGGCATCGCCGCCATGGACCTGTTCGTGGTTCCGACGATCTCGTTCAAGCTGCCACTCCCGCCACCCATCATCACCGGCCCTACCGGGTTATCGCTCAGTGTACGGACTACATCACCCGGATCAGGTCCGGGCTGGGTGTGGCCGTGCCTTACCCCGCAGCCGCCTTCTGCCCATGCCCGGCCGCCACCACCGCGCCGAACAATTCGATAATCCGGCCAATCTCGGCATCCGAATGCGCCGCCGATACCGAGCAGCGCAGCAGGCATAGCTTGCCTGGCGTGCCCGGCGGCAGGGCAATGTTGACATAGACGCCGGCGTTCAGCAGGGCGTTCCACATGCCGATGGTGGTCGCCTCGTCCGCGCATTTGACGGCGATCACCGGGCTCGCCACTTCGCAGCCCAGATCGAGGCCGAGCGCCTTGAAGCCGGCAAACAGCCGGGTTGAATTCTCCCGCAGGCGGTCGCGCCGCCAAGGCTCGGCGGCAAGCGTCCGCACCGCCGCGAGCGATGTCGCGATCGAGGCCGGAGACGACGACGCGGTGAACATGTAGGGCCGCATGGCATAGCGCAGGATTTCAAACAGCGGATGATTGCCCGCCCCAAAGCCGCCGATGGCGCCCACACTCTTGGAAAATGTGCCGACGACAAAATCGATATCGTCCTCAACCCCGGCTTCATCCGCCAGGCCTCGCCCATGGGGGCCCAGCACGCCAAACGAATGGGCTTCATCGGCCAGCAACTGGAAGCCGCGCTTTTTCTTCACCTCGATGAAGTCGGCCAGCGGCGCACGGTCACCCAGCATCGAATAAATGCCTTCGAGCACCACCAGCCGTCCGCCCTCTTCGCCCTCCGAACGCGCCAGCCGCTTATCCAGATCATTGGCGTCATTGTGGCGGAAGCGCACCAGCTTGGCGCCCGACAGCGTGCAGCCATCATAGATCGAGGAATGTGAATCGGCATCGAGGAAGATCGTGTCCCTGGCCCCGGCCAGCCCCGCCATCATGCCGAGATTGGCCTGATAGCCGGTGGTGAACACGATACAATGGCGCCGGTTCAAAAATCGCGCCAGCTCATCTTCCAGCTCCTTGTGCATGCCATAGGTGCCATTGGCAACCCGCGATCCCGTCGTGCCGGTGCCGAACTTGGCCATCGCCTCCTGCCCCGCCGCGATGCAGCGGGGATCGAAAGTCATGCCCATGTAATTATTGGTGCCGGCCAAAATCGTCTCGCGGCCATTGATGATGGCGCGGGTGGGCGAGATCATCTGCTCGTTGGTCACCCCTAGCACATTGACGCCCATTGCCATCATCCGTTCAAAGCGTTCGGCGATGGGGCGATGCTTGTCGAGAAGATCGATCATGGTCAGGCCTTTTTGATCCGGGCTTCGACGACTTTGGCGAGATCGGCGACGGTACGGGTTTCCGACAGCAGGTTGAGCGGCACTTCGATATCGAAATGATCCTCCACTTCCATCACAAAATCCATGACCGTAACCGAATCGATATTGAGATCGGTGGAGATATCGGTGGCGGCCGCCAGCACCGTGCCATTGCTGTTGAAGGGTTCCAGCAATTTGCAGATCTGGCCAATCGTATCGGTCATGGTCCGGCCTCGTGATTTGAACTGGCGGTTCTACCGGCAGAGCCTTGAACAGGCAACCACCCCACGGTGCGGTACCACGCCAGCGTTTCGGCAAATCCGCGCGCAAAGGTGATGGCATCTTCCAGCGGCAATCCCGGTCCCCGTGCCACCCAATCGGCATGATAGAGTTCGTTGATCTTGCCGCGGCTGATCACCCCGGGTTTTCCGCTGATGCGGGCCAACCCCTCCACCATGATTGCCGCCGCACTCGAAATCATCCGTGGCAGAAACACCGGACGCACCCCGTGCCCCTCGGCGTGTGCTGCCACCGAGGCGATATCATCCCAGCCATAGCCACCAGGCGTGCCATCGCTCACCTCTACCACACCAGCCCCTTCGCCGGCCACCGCCAGCCCGATGCCACGCGCCAGATCATGCACATGAATGAGCGAGAACCGCGATACCCTGGCGCCGGGAATGATCGCCCTGGTACCGGTCAGCGCCTTGAGCAGCGGCAATGTTGCCTTGTCGCCGGGTCCATAGACGGCGGGCGGCCTGATGATCAGCGCGCGTGGCACGAGACCTTCCACCACCGCTTCGCCCGCCCGCTTGCTGGCGCCATAATGCGAGAGCTGCGGCTCGCGGGCCGCCAGCGAAGAAATATGGACGATGCGCGAAATGCCCGCCGCCGCCGCCGCCCGCATCACATTTTCGGTGCCCGCCACATTAACCCGGAAAAAATCCTCCCGCGTCACACCCGATATCGCACCGGCCAGATGCACGACGGCATCGGCATCGGCCACCAATGCCTCGAGTGCCGGCCGCGATGCGAGATCGCCCTGCACCAGCCTGACACCTTCCGGAAGGTTCGCCAGCATCAGGTTACGCGTCAGCGCCACGACAGCGTGACCGCGCTTCAGCAGTTCGGCAACCGCGTGGCGTCCGGCAAAGCCGGTCGCACCCGTCATGGCAATTATCTTGCCCATGGCCTCTTTCGTAGCACGGCAGAGTGAATGTCTACTGGGCTGCTTGCAGGAATACGCTTGCTGACAGCTTGGCGATTTCACCGCTGAGATATTTCTGCTTGGCGAAAGACCGCGACAGCTTGCCCGACGAGGTAAACGGCAGGCTCTTCGGCGGCACCATCACCACCTTGCATTCGATCCCGGCGCTGCGATGGACGATTGCCGCAACATCATGGCGGAGTTTTGCAATTACGCCGTCATCCTGCAGGCGGCAATGCACCAGCACCACCACATCGTCGTCGCCATCCTCGCCCTCAACGGCAAACGCCGCCACATCGCCAGCCCGCAGCGGTTCAATCTGTTCGGCCGCCCATTCGATATCCTGCGGCCAGATATTGCGGCCGTTGTGCAGGATCAGATCCTTGGCCCGGCCGGTGATGACGATTTCGCCGTCAAGCCAGTAACCCATGTCGCCGGTATCGAGAAAACCATCAGCGCCAAGCCCGGTTCCGGTGGCTTCGCCATTGTAATAATAACCCGCCATCAGACTTGGCGATTTGACGAAGATGCGGCCAACTTCACGGGCTCCAAGATTTGCGCCGTGTTCGCTGCGGATCGCCACTTCGCAGCCGGGAATAGGCTTGCCGCACACCACGAAACTGCGCGCCATTTCAGAAGCCGCGGCAGGAACTGCGCGGCCTTTGGTCTTCAATGCATGGCGGTCGATGGTATCGATGCGGATCGGCGATGCCGTGTCGGCAATCGAAATCGCCAGCGTGGTTTCAGCCATGCCATAACTCGGAACGAAGGCGCTTGCTGCAAAGCCGGCCACGCCAAGCCTTGCGGCGAAATTCTGCAGTACATCGGCGCGCACCATATCACCGCCAATGCCGGCCGCCCGCCATCGCGAAAGGTCAAGCGTCACCGCTTCGCCATTGATGCGCCGTGCGGCGAGATCATAACCAAAACTCGGCGCATAAGACACCGTCGACTTGTTGTCCGACATCAGCTTGAGCCACAGCGCCGGACGCCGGGCGAACGCCGTGGTGGCAAGATAATCGACCGTCGATTGCCCCATCATCGGCGCCAGGCATAAACCGACGAGCCCCAGGTCATGATAGAGCGGCAGCCACGAGAAGCCGCGGTCATCCGTTGTAATGCGCAAACCGCGGAGAATGGCATGGGTGTTGGCAACGATCGCACTCTGGGTGATCAGCACGCCTTTGGGGTCGGACGTCGAGCCCGAGGAATACTGGATATAGGCGTCCTCGTCAGGACCAAATGGCTGGAGCTTGGCAGCGGCTTCAGGCACCGCCTGCAAATCGCCAAAAGTCAGCACCTGGTCCAAGCCGGCGCGGCCCGCGCCCTCGCCGACGGCGGCCTGAAGGTCATCAGGCGTAATGACGGCGCAGGCCCTTGCTGCCTGCAGCATGCCCGCCACCCGGTCCACGTAAGCATCCTTGCCGCCAATATGCATCGAATAGGGCATCGGGCACGGAATTAGGCCCGCATACTGGCAGGCGAAGAACACCGTCATGAAGTCAGGGCCGGTTTCAGCCACCACGGCCACCCGGGCGCCACGCTTCAGGCCAAGCGAAAGCAGTTTGCGCGCCGTCGACTGTGCCGATTTGCGCAACAGCGCATAAGGCTGAACATGTTCGAGAGCACCGCGGCCTGAATAAAAGTTAAAACCGGTGACCCCTTGTGCCGCATAGTCGAGACCTTCGGCCAGCGTATTGAAATCAGCAAGGCGTTGCGGCAGGTCTCGATTGGCCCGTGGTGTCCGGGCGAGACTGCGCCCCTCACTCGTGTCAAGCTTTAACGCACTGCCTGTCATGACGGCTTCCCGTATTATTACGCCCCACCCTAACGCCGGTATCCGGTCATTTGATGTAATATTTTCCTATCAGGACCACCGGTAAAACGTAAATCAAATGCTGTTTCAGATTGTAACGGGCAAACTTAGGCTAAAAATGTAGTATATTCAAATAGATGAGATAACCCAGCAGGGCTAGCGCGCCAAGTGATAGGCCGGCCAGCCAGGCGAGAATGAGCGAATCCACCGAATAACCCACAGCACCGGCACCTTCAATTACCGGCACGGCAGCTTTGCGCCATCGGGCGATGATGCCGTGCGCCATGTGCGCCTTGATCTTTTCGACCATTTCAGCCCGGTCGGCTGTTTCAAACAGCGTCTCCCGGCCATTATGACCATCCAGCACCAGCCGGTAGGTTCTGGGGTCCGGCTCCATGATGACTGAGGTTATGAGATCGATCCACAGGCGCGGGTTATCGCCCGCAACCAGCGCCAGATCAAATGCCTGGCGGGCTTCGGGACTAGCCGCCACAACTGCATCGAGATCATCCTTCAGTACCTGCAGGCGCAGCGCCTTGGCATC
Organism: Hyphomicrobiales bacterium; assembly: GCA_031364405.1. Classification (GTDB taxonomy): domain Bacteria; phylum Pseudomonadota; class Alphaproteobacteria; order Rhizobiales; family Aestuariivirgaceae; genus Aestuariivirga. The sequence goes on along the minus strand of JANLWG010000329.1, from coordinate 8,395 downwards.
GCTCAAGGCAAGGACCGCCTCGAAATGGGCCGCCTCCGCCGATCTGGCGCGCCGCAGCGCGTCAGTCAGGCCACCTGCTGCGCCATTTCCGGAGATTGCCGTGGACTGTGCCAATGCTCCCGCTCCTCTTTGATCCGCCCTGTGCCGGATTAAGGCACTTGGGCAGTGTTTTGGGTGAGTAGGAACCAAAGTTGCAGGACTGATGCCAGACCGGCATTAACCCTTGGCGCAGGCGGCCGGAAGTGGCGCGCGGCCAAACCACAATTCAAACGTGTTGGGCCGGGATTTGCCCGCGACATCGGGATTGCCGGAAAGGTCTTTCAGAACCAGCGGCAGGCCGACATCTTGAAACGCCCGCACCAGATCGGCACCGCGCTCGGCATCCGTCGCCCGAAAAACCCTGATCTCATGGGCCTCCCCGCTCCAGGTGGCGCGGGCATAACCCGGGATGGTGATATTGGTGCGGTCCTCATCCTTCGCCCTGGCCAGCAGGGTGCGGATGCAGTTGCGCTGATCCTCGTTCATGACGTGAATGAATATGCGGCTTGGCATGCGTTCAAGGGCTTGCCGGAAAGTTTCGCCCACCTTGGCATTTTCGGCGGAGGCCTTGAGCAATGCCTGCTCCATCAGCGGCAGCAGTTCCTTGTCGGCCGAGGTATTGGCATAGTTGAGCTGGGCCGCCACAAATTCCACTGGCACCTTGTCGTTCTTCAAAAGATATTCGAACATCGCTACGCCATACTTGCGTTTTTCCGGCGCCTGATCGCTGACCATATCGATCATGGTTTTGAGGTCGTTGAGGTTCTGCTGCCAGCGCGTGTAGTAAAGCCCGGTCCCCGCCACCGTCACCGGGATCATCACCGTTGCCAGAAGCTGAATCAGAATATCGCGCAAGGAACGCCCGCTGTCGGCCATGAATCACACTCCAGATTTGAGGCGGGTCTTAGGGAGTGCAGGCAATCCGTGCAACTGTTCAAGGCCAACCACCCTATCGGGTTGCCTTGGCCTCTCCGTCACCGGCTTCCAGCCGGTGGCCCGGCCATGGCGGAACGCCGGGATAAACGCCGGGATAAATGTCCCCGCTACGGCACTGCCGGAGCAAATCGCATTCCTCTTCGCGGCTCAGCCCAAGATTGCCAAATGCCAGCGCTGCCGGCTGGCCGGGGCTTTGCCTGCAAACCTCGGTAATAGTTGGATTGACGAGACCGCGCATGACGAACTCCCTGTCGTCTGATTCCACCGGTTGCTGTTAAAGCTGCCGCAATTGTCAGGACGAAGGCCAAATTCTGGCGGAATCTGGCCGGGACGGCCGCTCCAGCACCACCAACGCCACCGGCGTGACCAGCACGATGCCACCCTTGGACTGTGCAAAGAGTAAACCCCGTTCCATCAGTCTTCCTCTACAGCTTTCGTCCGCACCGGCGAATTAACGCCCATCCGGTGCAGCACGAAGTGAGTGACCCACGGCATGGTCAAGGCCAATCCCACATAGCGGGCGATTTGGTGAGCCCCCACATAGGCCGGATCAAGATTGAGAGCGAAAGCCATGATCGTCATGGCATCGAGCCCGCCTGGCGAGAAAGCCAGCAACGTCAGTGCATACGGCAATCCGGAGAACCAGCTGGCAATACCGGCCCCCGTCGCCGCAATCATCAGTGCAATGACGAATCCGGCAAAGCCCTCGCCCAAAGCCTGGCGGAATTCCGCAAACGAAAAATCGCGAAAACGCGAGGCGATCATCACCCCCAGAATGACATTGGCCGGGATCAGCAAGCTGGCCGGCGCGGCTCCGTGAATGCCGCCGGAGAGTTCGAGCGCAGCCGCGGCCAGGGTTGGTCCGAGGATCAGCCCGGCCGGCACCCGCAGCCGTTCCAGCACCAGCCCCGAAGCCACCGCCAATATGACCAGCACGGCAATTTCAAGCAACTCGCCAATCTGCGGAGCGGCGTTAACCGCAGCGTCGGACGGTGACAGATAGACAATGAGGGCCGGCAACGCCGCGATCAGAAAGAACAGCCGGATACATTGGGCGATGGAAACCCGCCGCATGTCGGCGTGGGTCTCGCTGGCCAGCAAGAGCACCAGCGACAGGGCGCCGGGCAGGCTGGCAAACAGTGCCGTCGCCGCATCCCACTTGCGCACTCTCACATAGAACGCCGCACTGCCCCAGGTTACCACAACCACGGTCAGCCCGAGAAACCCAATGCTCGCCGGCCACTGCGCGGCACTGTCGACCGTATCCCAATTCACCGTCGTGCCGATTTGTATTCCGAGGAAAATGAACGACGTGGCCTTGAGCCAATCCGGCATGCCGATTTTCACGCCGGCAAAAATCGCCACAATCGCCGCCGCCATGCTGCCCGCCAGCCAGGGTGCGGGAACCCCGGCAGCCCAACACAAGGCTCCCCCCGCCGCCCCGATCAGAAGGCCGCGCAAAATGGCGATCATCGAGCCCCACGCGCCGTCAGCACGGCGTCGGCGAACTCGGCAAACCCAAATCCGCCTTCGGCTTTCGTCACATAACGTGGCAGATGCTCCATCATTTCCGCAAACGGCGCGATGTTGGCCACCCCGATACCATTGGGAAAATATCCGAACATCGGCGCATCATTGGGCGAGTCGCCGCAATAGGCGATTTTCTCCACGTCCTTTTCTGAATCGATTTCAAAGGCTTCCGCCAGAATCCTGCGAGACATGGTGAGCTTGTCGTGCGACCCGAACCAGGCATTCACGTGGATCGAGCTTACTTTCGCCACCGCACCTTCGGCCGCGAACGCCTCGGCAATTTTTTGCGCGGTGGCCCGCGGCAACGGCGCCACGTCCTCGCAAAAATCAATCGCCACATCGGTTTCGCGGTAAGCCTGATCGGATGCAATCGCCGTTCCGGGAAATTTATTCAGTACACGGAGCGCTATCTCCCTGAGCTTCGCCGCATTGGCCAGCCGCTCGGCCATGGGCTGGGCATAAACCCGGATCATCTGCCGGCGCTGATCATCGTGGCGAAAATAAAACGCGCCATTCTCGCCGGCCACGCCATTGACCGGCCACTGCCGCGCAATGTGATCGCACCAGCCCGCGGGCCTGCCGGTCACTGCAATCACCTTGAGCCCGGCCCGCTGCAACCGGTCCAGCGCCGCGAAGGCCTTGGGCGGCAACCGCCCATTGAGCGTCAGCGTGTCGTCGATGTCGGTGAGCACGGCGGTGAATCCGGCCAGTACCGCTCGCGGTGCCGCGGACAGTGGCAACAGGCTCATGTGAGTTCCGGCCGGTCCGCATGATAGGGCACCAGCAGTTCGTCGCGCTCGCCATGGAGGAGTTCACGCCCCGCAAACAGACCGATGGCCGGCGCCAGTGTCACCCCCGAATGACTCACCGCCACATAGAGGCCCTGGCGCTGGCCCACCCGGCCCACGGCCGGAAAGCCATCGGCCGGCGTCGGGCGGTAACCCGTCGTGTGGAAATCCAGTTCAACCTGTTCCGCCCCGCGCACCAGCGCTTGCACCTTGGCAACAAGTTGGCTCGCCAGTTCATCGGCCTTGTTCATCGGATCGGCCCCGGCAAAATCGGTGCCCGCCACCAGCCGCCCTTCCGCGGTCTGCCGCACATGCAGCCCCGGTGTCATCACCAGTCCGCGCAACAAATCGGGTGCGGGTTTCGAATGCGCCAGAAGTCCCGGCGGCGTTGCAAGCTTCAGCGTGATCCCCACCGACTCGAGCAGCGGCACCACACCCGCTCCCGCCGCCACCACGGTTTCATCGGCATGAATCGGCCCCTCCTCGGTCATCACCCCGGTCACCCGGCCATGCTCCTCCAGCAGCCACTTCACATGGGCCCGGCCGACGATAGTGGCACCCCTGGCCGCGGCCCCGGCCAAAATCACCCGCGCCGCGTGGGCTGGCTCGATCATCCCCTCGCCAGCCGCATGATAGGCCTGATTGGGCACGCTGGTCAGATTGGGTTCGATGCGCAAAATCCCGGCGCGCGAGACCGGCTTTATATCATAACCCCAGCTCAGATGCTGGCGGGCGAAATCGGCGAGCGCCTGGGGCTCGAGATCCCAGATCAGCCCGCCGCACCAGTTGACCGCCAGTCCCGGCACTTGGCGTTCCAGCACCCGCCATTCCGCCATCGCGCGCACCCGCAGGCGGAAATAGACTTCAGGGTTTCCCCAACTCGCATTGATCCAGCCCCACGATTGCCGCGTCGTCAGCCCGCCTGGTTCCGCCCCGTCGAGCACCGTCACCCGCGCGCCCTCCCTGGCCAGATGCCAAGCGATGGCGGCACCGATGATGCCCGCCCCAACCACTACAATCTGCTTGCTCAAACTTAAGTCCTCCGGGCCGGATATTTACCGCACGCACTGTTTCAGAACTTCACGTTGGCACCGCCCTTGGTCTCCAGCATGGCGCGGGCTTCGTTGGGTGTGGCGATGTCGATCGACAGCTCCTCCAGGATGCGGCGCATCTTGGCCACCAGAGCCGCATTCGACGGCGCCAGCTCACCTTTGCCGAGATAGAGATTGTCTTCGAGCCCCACCCGCACATTGGCTCCCATGGTTGCCGCCATGGTGCAGAACGGAAATTGGAATCGCCCCGCCGCCAGCACCGACCAGTGATACTGTTCGCCGAACAGCCGCTCCGCTGTTTCGCGCATCATCATTACGTTCTGCGGATCGGGCCCGATGCCGCCCAGAATTCCGAAGATCGTCTGCACGAACAGCGGCGGTTTCACCAGCTTGCGGTCGAGGAAATGGGCCAGCGTATAAAGATGTCCGACATCGTAGCATTCGAATTCGAAACGCACCCCGTGGCCTTCGCCCAATCTCTGCAATATCTTTTCTATGTCACCGAAAGTATTGCGGAAAATGAAGTCCTTTGAGCCTTCAAGATGAGCCCGTTCCCAGTCATGCTTGAACTCACCGTAACGTGTCAGCATCGGAAACAATCCGAAATTCATCGAGCCCATGTTGAGTGATGTCATTTCCGGCGAGAAACGTTCCGCCGCCATGATGCGCTCATCGATGCTCATGCCCTGGCCGCCACCCGTGGTGATATTGACGATGGCATCGCAGCCCTGTTTGATGCGTGGCAGGAATTGATTGTAGGTCTCGACCGATCCCGAAGGCTTGCCGTTTACCGGATCGCGCGCATGAAGATGCAGGATCGATGCGCCGGCCTCGGCCGCTTCCACCGCCTGTGTTGCAATCTCGTCCGGCGTCACTGGCAGGTGTGGCGACATCGATGGCGTGTGAATGGAACCGGTGATGGCGCAGGTGATGATGGCTTTCGATTTCTTCCGCATGGGGCACTCCTCAAGGCCGCCAGCCTAGCGGTCCGCACAAGCTTGCCGCAAGCCCCGCGATACCGTTGCCCGCCATGGTGGCGAGGTATCTGCCATCATCGGGCGCAACCGGGTCATGGGCTAAGCCGCGATTATCGGCTATCATCGCCCCATCATATTGAAAGGGAACCGGTTCATGAAAATAACCATCACGGTGGATTGCAGCCCCGAAGAGGCCCGGGGCTTCCTCGGCCTGCCCGATCTCACCGCCATGCACGACCAGTTCCGCCAGCAAATGTCAAAAGACCCCGAAGCCGCCATGAAAGCCTGGCTCAGCAGCGCCGCCGACTTGCAGAGCAAATTCTGGCAGCAGATGATGAAACCCGTCGAACCGAAGGGCTGACCTCCGCGGCACTTCATTCTCCCCTCAAACAAACAGCTCCGTCTTCTTGAACTGTACGACATCAATCAGTCCCACATCGGAGATGCGCAACTCCGGAATGACCACCAGCGCCAGCAGCGAATGCTGCATGTAGGCATTATTCAACTTGCAGCCGCAAGCCTGCATCGCCGCCACCATCTTCGAGGCTTTCTCCGCCACGATCTCGGCCCGTTCCGCCGACATCAACCCGGCAATCGTCAGCTCGACCAGCGCCACCACTTTGGCCTCGCGTACGACGACGATGCCGCCCTGAACTTCGCCAAGCGTATTGGCCGCCAGCGCCATCGAAGCCTTGTCGGTGCCGACAACGATCATGTGATGGCTGTCATGGGCCACCGTGCTCGCCACCGCGCACCGGACATTGTAGCCAAAGCCCGACACAAATGCGTTGACCACCCCGCCGGTGCCGCGGTGGCGCTCGACCAGTGCGATCTGGCAAACGTCCGCCTCGCCATCCATTTCAACCAGGCGGTCAGCCACCTTAAGCCGGCGTTCCAGCGCCTTGGTCGGCGCCTGATTTTCAACGACGCCAATGACCCGCGCCGTCACCTCATTGGCGCCATCCGGCGCGGCGATATCGAAATCCCTGGCCGCCAGCCTGCGCCCCATATTGACCGTCTTGCGCGCACTCACGGGATAGGCATAGGCCGGAATATCGGCGGTAAGCCTGCCCTTCTCCGCCAGCACAACCCCGCGCGCCATCACCAGTTCAACCGGCAATGCCACCAGGTCCGAGGTGATCAATAAATCAGCCCGCCTGCCCGGAGTGATCGAGCCCACTTCCCTTGCCATGCCAAAATGCTCGGCCGTATTCAGAGTCGCCATCTGTATCGCGGTGATCGGCTTCAGCCCTTGCGCAATGGCATGGCGCACCACCCGGTTCATGTGGCCTTCGTTCACCAGCGTGCCCGAATGGCTATCATCCGTACACAGAATGAAATTGCGGGATTCAAGCCCCAGTTCGGTCACCGCCTTGATCTGTGCCGCCACATCATACCAGGCCGAACCCAGCCGCAGCATGGCCTTCATGCCTTGCCGCACCCTGGCCGCCGCGTCCTCAGCCCTCGTGCCCTCATGGTCGTCGGCGGCTCCCCCCGCCACATAGGCATGGAACGGCCGCCCCAGATCGGGCGAGGCATAATGCCCGCCCACTGTCTTGCCGGCGTGTTGTGTGGCGGCGATCTCGCCCAGCATGGTGGCGTCCTTGGCGATCACCCCGGGAAAATTCATCATCTCGCCAAGCCCGATGATATTGGGCCAGCCCATGGCTTCCTTCACCTCGGCCACACCCAGCGTGGCGCCACCATTCTCCAGCCCCGGCGCACTCGGCACGCAAGCCGGCATCTGCACCAGCACATTGATCGGCAGCCCCGCCGCCTCGTCATGCATCAGCTTGACGCCCGCGAGACCCAGCACATTGGCGATCTCATGGGGATCGATGAACATCGAAGTCGTACCATGGGGAATGACGGCGCGGGCGAACTCGGTCACCGTCACCATGCCGCTTTCCACATGCATGTGGCCGTCGCACAGGCCCGGCACCAGATAGCGGTCCGCCGCATCGATGACTGTCGTCAAAGGTCCGATGGCGTGGCTGGCATCAGGCCCCACATAGGCAAATCGCCCGCCAATGATGGCCACATCGGTGCCCGCGATGATTTCGCCCGAATGCACATTCACCCAGCGCCCGTTGCGGATTACCATATCGGCGGCGGTCCGCCCCATCGCCACGTCGATCATCTGCGCGGCCAATTCCTGCCAGGTCTTCAACATCGGTGGAAAGCTCCCGTTCATCATATAGTGGCCCAAATCACTATCACGCCACTCTCCGCTTGCGATAGTCCACGCCACCGGCAATAAACATCGGGGATACCGATCAACGGAATTGCCGATGACTGCCAGCCAGCGCAAATTCAACTCGCCCTCCGGCTTGGCCTACCTTGAGAAGGGTCAGGGCGAAGCCATTGTGTTCATCCATGGCGAAGGCCTCAACGCCGATATGTGGTCTCCGCAGTTCGACGAATTTTCCGGCACCCACCGGGTTATCGCCATCGACCTGGCCACGCCTGATGACCCGACACTGGAATATTTCGTTGGCTCCGTCGTCAAGTTCCTCGACCATATGAACATCGCGAGAGCCAATCTGGTGGGCCACGCCATGGGCGGCCTTGTGGCCCTTGGGGTGGCGCTGAATTCTCCCCAACGCTGCCTGCGTGTCGGCGTCCTCAATGGGGTTTATCAGGGCGGCCAGCTCTCGCAACTGCATATGCCGGCCCTTTTCGCCACTGGCCGCCGCGATGAGCAGGCAACACCAGCACTTGTCATGGCCATGGCGAAAGCCGCGCCGCGCGCCAAGGCCGTCATCCTCGATGATCCCGCCGCCGCCAATCACGCCCTGCGCGGGCTCATGGCGCAGCCACCCACGGCCTTCGATGTCCGCGAACTGCGCAGTGCTTTCGGTTCATTCATGACCGGCGTCACCATCATCACCACCATTGATGACAACGGCCACCCGCGTGGCTTCACCGCCAATTCCTTTACCTCGGTTTCGATTGATCCGCCTTTGCTGCTGGTGTGCATTGGCAAGAAAGCCGCCAGCCACGATAATTTTTCCAGAGCTCCGGGTTTTGCCGTCAACATTCTTTCGGAAAAACAAAAAACCGCTTCCGGCAT
>JANLWG010000327.1:0-13877 GCA_031364405.1 Hyphomicrobiales bacterium | reverse complement strand
CCCCGCTTCGCGGACCTACTCCCATGCTTCGCACGGGAGTAGGCGCATGACCTTTTTCCGCCTTCTCCCGCCGCAGGTGGGAGAGGGTGCCCGACAGGGCGGATGAGGGTCCCTTTGATTGAACTGGTCTCGTTCTATAGTGATCGCGCTCTAATTCAACTCCTTCTCGATCTTCGCCCATTCTTCCGGGCTGCGCGCTACCGGCAAAGCCACGTGTTCGCGGAAGGCTTCGCGCTGCTGGATAGCTTCAAACCAGGCCAGCACATGGGAATGCTCGACCAGCGGTCCGGTCAAGCCCACATAACGCCACAACATGACGCCCATCACAATGTCACCGAAAGTGAAACGATCGCCGGCGAACCATTCGTGCTGGGCCAGATGATGATCGGCAATCGCCAGTGCGGCGCCCGCCTGCTTTCTGGCCTCGGCCACGGCGGCAGCGGCGGCGTTTCTCTGTTCGGGCGGCAACCGCACCATGTTCCAGAAAATGGCGGAGACCGCGGGATAGAAAGTTGATTGCTGCCACTCCATCCACTGTTCGGCGGCAGCAAGCGCCTTGGGATCATTGGGCCGCAACAGATTTGCCCGGTAGCGCGCGGTGAGATAGCGCACGATGGCATTCGATTCGAACATCGTCACATCGCCATCGAGAATGACCGGGATCAGGCCATTGGGATTCATTCGCAGATAATCGGCATCGCGGTTGCCGCCGAAGCTGCCGCCCACTGTTTCGCGGCTGAATGGCAGCTCAAGCTCGCCCAGTGCCCACACAACTTTTTGCACATTGGCGGAACTGCGGCGGCCCCACACTCTGATCATGACGGCACTCCCTCTTGTCCAGAACATGGGACTTAGGGATAAAAAAGCAAGAGCCCAGACCTTTGTGGTCCGGGACGCTTGCCGTTGCAGGGAATTGCGGTTGGGATCAGTTCGAGGCGGTCGAGGACGACAGGAACTTGATCGGGTCCATGGCGGTCGCACCCTTGCGGACTTCAAAGTGCAACTGCGGGCTCGATACCGATCCGGTCTGGCCGGCCTTGGCGATGACGTCGCCACGCTTCACCGTGTCGCCGCGTTTGACGAAAAGCTCCTTGGCATGGGCATAGGCGGTGACATAGCCGCCTTCATGGCGAATCAACACCAGATTGCCATAACCCTTCAATTCATTGCCGGAATAAGCGACAACACCGCTTTCGGCCGCACGGATGCTGGTGCCTTCGGGAACCGCGATATTGATGCCCTCGTTCTTCAGGCCATTGGGTTTTGTGCCATAGGAAGAAATGATCTTGCCGCGCACCGGCCAGCGCATGCTGGTTATGCCGATTTCGACGGGAGCGGCGGGAGCCGCATCCGCCACAAGAGGAGTTTCGGCTGCCGGAATTTGCCCCTCAGCTGCCAACTTCTTCGGCGCTGTGAGAGTGGGCTCCGGCATCGGGGTCTCCTGTGCATCCGCCACCACGTCAGCCGCCGCCGGCGCTGTGGTCTTGGCAATGGCATTGGCGGCAACATTACGCGCGCCGTCTGACGGAATTTTAACCCGCTGGCCCAATTTCAGCGTGGTGTCGTGGGGCAGCCCGTTAAGGTCGGCGATCGCATAGGGCGAGACCCCATACTTGCGGCCAAGTGCAAACAATGTATCGCCCGATGCCACTTCATGAGTGCCAGCGGCCGAAATCCTGGGTGACTGGGGCTGGGTCGATGCCGCGGCGATCCGCGATGGCGGTGTCACCGCATCAGCGGTGCCGGGAATACGCAAAATCTGGCCGGTGTGCACCGCATAGGGCGTCTTCAGGCCATTGGCGGCAGCGAGCGCGGCCACCGGCAGATTGTTGGACTTGGCGATCGAATAGAGCGTCATGCCCTGCCCCACTTTCACACTGCCGCCAGTGCTGGCATCGGCTTCGTCGGGGGCTTCGATCTGGGTTACCTTGGTGGTCCTCGAGGCTTTGTACACCGGGGTATTGGAGCCCGAACTATAAGTATAGGTGCCGCCGGGCTTGTAAATGCTTGAACCCGCGAGCGGACGCGAAGTGATGGCATCGTCGGCCGGTGCCATGGCTTTCGGCTTGGGCACGGATGCGGTGTAAACCGGATCGGCATCCGACGGATTTTCGGCGAAGCGATCGAAGGATTCCGAGCAGGCGGCCAGCATAAGCGATGCGGCCACGGTAACCAGATAATGCGATTTGGAAAATAACCGGACAACGCTAGGAAGGGAAACCGACATACCCCGAACTCCACAACAAACTTACAACGCGATAATGGCTTGTTTAGGTTAAGGGATGGTTAGTGGCGGCACGGAGATTTGCGATTTGCGCAGGGTCGACGCCACGCTATTCGACCACAACCACGGCACCTATGGCGACGCGGTCATAGAGATCGATCACCTCTTCGTTCATCATGCGGATACAGCCCGACGACATTGCCTGCCCGATGCTCCATGGCTGGGTGGTGCCATGAATGCGATACTGGGTTTTACCGATATAGATGGCGCGGGCTCCCAAGGGATTGTCGGGCCCGCCTGGTATGAACTCGGGAATATTGTGGCCACGGCCGGCCTCTCGCTCGATCATTTCGAGGGGTGGGCGCCAGTCCGGCCACTCGGCCTTAGCCGAAACCCGGTTGGTGCCCGACCATTCATAGCCTTCACGGCCAACGCCCACGTGATACTCAATGGCTTCGTCAGCAGACAATACATAATAGAGCAGCCGCTCGCTGGTACGCACAATCACCGTGCCGGGCTCATAGGCGGTCTTGTAGGCGACTGTCTTATGCAAGAGAGCTTGATAAGATTTACCGCGGTCAACCACGGCGGGTTGCTCCGAGCCATCGCCCAGACCGCCAAAAATCTGCATCGCCGGGGGGTGATACACCGGCCTGACTGCATTCGCCGGAGTTGCAGCCAGAACCGCGCACAGCACGGCTCCGGCCCAAACAAGATTACCCATACGCATACCCGCCTGTGCGCCAATCACGATGCCACATCGGGGAGAATGAGCGAGCATGGTTAACTCCCAATTAAATCTCCGCCCCCTCGCCTGTCGTAGGCAGTTTGCCAAGCAGTGTCCGCGCCGTTTGGCGCAGCACCGGATGAATCCATCGGGGCGCCAGTTCAGCGATCGGCTTCAGCACGAAGATACGGTGAGCAATGCCTGGATGCGGCAAGATCAGGTGCGATGGCTGGCGGAGGACAAGGCCATGATAATCGAGAAGATCAAGATCGAGCGTACGCGGACCCCAGCGCGAGGCGCGGCGGCGTCCGGCGTTTCGTTCGATCATGTGAAGTCTTCGCATCAACGCCTGAGGCGGCAGATGGGTTGCGATACGCGCCACGGCGTTGACGAATGGCGATTGGTTGACCCGGCCAAACGGTGCCGACATAAGCAGCCGCGAGGCGCCGACGAGCTTCATGCCGTTGTCATCGAGTTCAGCCATTGCCCGCGTGAGAGTTTGGCCGGGGCTTCCCCAAGGGCCAGTCCGGTTGCTGCCGAGGGCTACCAGTATCATGATTTCTCTTGAGCGTTCGTCACTGTGGGCATACAACTCGATTCATTACTATATCGGGGGATTTTAGTGATGAACTTTTATCAGGACGAGCGGGTCGCCCTCTTTATTGATGGCGCCAACCTCTACGCTACTGCCAAAACACTGGGTTTCGACATCGACTACAAGCGGTTGCTTGGCTATTTCCGCAAGCGATCGCGGCTGTTACGGGCTATCTATTATACCGCCCTGCTCGACGATGCGGAGTATTCGCCGATCAAGCCGCTGATCGATTGGCTTGATTACAACGGCTACAAAGTCGTCACCAAGCCCGCCAAGGAATTCACCGATTCGATGGGCCGCCGTAAAATCAAGGGCAATATGGATATCGAGCTGGCCATCGATGTCATGCAGTTGGCCGACAATCTCGATCACATCGTGCTGTTCTCGGGCGATGGCGATTTCCGTTCGCTGGTCGCCGCGGTGCAGGCCAGGGGCCGCCGGGTGACGGTGATTTCGACGCTGACCACCAGGCCGCCGATGATCGCCGACGATCTGCGCCGCCAGACTGACCAGTTCATCGATCTGGCGGAACTTCGCGATGAAATCGGCCGCGATCCCGCCGAGCGCGAACAGCGCCAGCGCGAGCGCTTCGTGGCGCCGATGCCCAAAGAGAATTTCGAGGACTTCGCCGATATCTGATGGCGATCCTCACCGATCCCGGCCGGGATTGCCCGCGGTGCCCGCGGCTGGTGGCCTATCGTCTCGACCAACGCGCGGCCGAACCGTTGTGGCACAATGCGCCGGTTGCCTCCTTCGGCGACCGGCAGGCACGGCTGCTGATCGTCGGACTTGCACCAGGGGTGCGCGGGGCCAACCGTACAGGCCGGCCATTCACCGGAGATTTCGCCGGTGATCTCTTGTACAGCACACTGATTAAATTCGGCTTCGCCGCCGGCGAATTTCGCGCCGACCCCGATGATGGCCTGCAACTTGTTGGCACGCTCATCACCAATGCCGTGCGCTGCGTGCCGCCTGAAAACAAGCCGACGCCCGTCGAGATCAAGACCTGCAATTCATTCCTGATGAATCAGATCGCAGCATTGCCGAACTTGCGCGCCATCGTCGCCTTGGGCCGCATTGCCCATGATGCAACACTTGTGGCCTTATCCCGCAAGCGTGTGCAGTTTGCTTTCGGCCATGGCGCCAAACACGATCTCGATGGCGTTGCGTTATTCGACAGCTATCATTGCTCGCGCTACAATACCAACACGCGGGTTTTAACGCCGCGGATGTTCGAAGATGTGTTCAAGGCCGTGCGGGACATTCTCGATTGAGGCAGGGCGGAGATTCCCATGGAAAAAACCCAGCCCAGCGGCGGCGGACAGAACCGGATCTCAAGCGGTCCGCTCGATCAGCGGATTACGATGGCATCAATCCTGTCGGTGGAACCGCCGATCATTTACGTGCGCCCGCGGCCGGTTCCTTTTGGTCTTGCGGGGGCGATCGCGGAGCGCAGCCGGGGGCGGCCCTTCATCTGCATTGCCCGCACCATGTGGACCCTTGAGGAACCCCATCAACTGTTCGAACTGAGTTTCATTTACCGGCGGTTCCGCCAGCGTTTTCCGCATATTCGCCTGATCGTGGCGGCAAACACCGAAGCGGAGTTGCGGTTGCTTGAACAGAATGGCGTCGAAACAATATTTGCCAATCACAACATGTTCGTCGACGAGCGCATGTTCAAACCGATGCCGGACGCCGCCCGGACCTACGACGCGATCTACAATGCTTGTTTCAGCCCGTTCAAACGGCGTTGGCTGTGCATGGAGATCGAGCGCTGCGCCCACCTCGGGTATGTCGCCGATCCAGATCAGAAAGGTGATCCGCTCGGCGCGTTTCTGGCCGCGAAGGCCGATCTGCCGCATCATGATTTTCTCAATCCGGTCTCCGCCAACAAGGCGCGGCGGCTTGGAGCCCGGGAAGTCAATCAGGTATTGGCCAGGGCGGCGGTGGGCTTGTGCCTTTCGGAAGCCGAAGGAGCGATGGTTGCCAGCGTCGAGTATTTGCTGGCGGGACTGCCGGTCGTTACCACGCCAAACCTCGGTGGCAGGGACCGCTATTTCACGGCGGAGACGGCGATCGTTGCCGAGCCCAATCCACGCGCCATCCGCGATGCGGTGATGGCACTCAAGGCCAGGAACATTCCGCGCTCCGTGGTTCGCCGCATAACACTTGAGTTGGTCAGGCGCGACCGGGAAGCCTTCAACAGTTTCATCGGCGGACTGCGCCAGGGCTTCGAGCCGATCCGGAATGATCCGCGCTGGTCGTTCAATTATGTCAACAATCTCTGCGAGTGGGGCAAGGTTTCGGACTTCGCCGCCCGCCTTGGGCTTCCGCCGGCGGCTGGCCAGGAAACTCCCCCCGAGCTTTTGTTCTCCGGCGAAGAAAGGTAATTTAGAGACCGTTGAGCAAGGTGGCACACAACAAAAGCGTTTCCTCCGCATCCTGCCCCGGGATTGGAACCGGAAACCGCAACGCTGCAATCACACCATCGCGGGTTACCAAGGTAAGCCGCTGCAGGTAATCCACGCCACCCGTGGTAAACACCGGCAGTCCAAGTGCCGCCGAAAATTCGCGGGGTTCATCCGACAGCAATGCAAAGTTCAGCTGGTTGCGCCGGGCGAATTCTTGTTGCCATTCGGTACTCTGAAAACTCAAGCCAAACAGCTTCATGCCAAGATTCTGGAATCTCCCGTAAGCCTTTGAATAAGCTTGGGCTTGTGGGGTTGATCCGTGGGCGCCGGGGATCGTGTCCCAGTCTGGCGGATTGGGCTGGCCCGGCCTGCCGCTCCACGGATAGCAGAAAATCACGCAGTGGCCCTGGAAGCGCGCTGGCATCTCCACGATGCCGCCGGTTGACGGTAGCATCACATCGGGCAGTTGGCGGCCAACCAGATGCTGCACGGCCTTAGCCCCGGTCGCGCAGGATGCGGGATTTTTCGCGGTTCCAGGTGCGTTCCTTGATGGCCTCGCGTTTATCGTGCATCTTCTTGCCGCGCGCCAAGGCGATATCGACCTTGCAGCGGCCGCGCGGATTGAAAAACATCTTGAGCGGCTCGATGGTCAGCCCCTCGCGCAAGACACCGGCCGAAAGCTTGGCGATCTCGCGCTTGTGCAGCAGCAACTTGCGCGGCCGCTTGGGCTCATGGTTGAAGCGGTTGGCCTCGCGGTATTCGGGGATATTGGAATTGACCAGCCACAGTTCGCCGCCCTTCATGGTGGCATAGGCTTCGGCCAGATTGGTGCGGCCGCTGCGCAGAGATTTTACTTCCGAGCCTTGCAGCATGATGCCGGCCTCGAACACCTGCATGATTTCATAATCGTAGCGCGCCCGCCGGTTATCGGCGATGACCTTGATGCCATCGACGTGGCGCGACGCCTTGGCGCCGCCGCTCTTTGACGACATATCAGTTCAACAGTCCGGCGTGCACCATGGCTTCGCGTACGGTCTTCTTGGTGGACGCGGCCACTTCAACCATCGGCAGGCGGGCATCGGCCGAACACAGGCCCAGCAGGCTCGCGGCGTATTTGACCGGACCGGGGCTTGCCTCGACAAACATCGCGTGGTGCAGCGGCATCAGCCTATCTTGCAGTTTCAGCGCCTCGGCATAATCGCCGCGCAGCGTTGCTTCCTGGAGTTTGGCACACAGGCGGGGCGCCACATTGGCCGTCACCGAAATGCAGCCGACACCGCCGTGGGCGTTAAAGCCCAAAGCCGTGCCATCTTCACCCGAAAGCTGGATAAACTTTTCGCCCGACATGAGGCGCTGGCGCGACGGCCTGGTCAGATCGGCGGAGGCATCCTTGGTGCCGACGATATTGGGGCAATCGGCGGCAAGGCGGGCCAGGGTTTCCACCGAGATGTTGGCCACGGTGCGGCCCGGAACGTTGTAGACGAAGATCGGAATATCGACCGCGTCGGCTATCGCCTTGAAGTGGGCGTAGAGGCCATCCTGGGTGGGCTTGTTGTAATAGGGCACCACCACCAGGGCGGCGTCCGCACCGGCTTGCTTGGCGTGCCGGGTATAGTCGATGGCTTCGGCAGTGGCGTTGGAGCCAGTGCCGGCAATCACCGGCACGCGGCCGCGGGCCTCGGCAATACAGATTTCGATGACGCGCTTGTGTTCCTCTGGCGTCAGCGTCGGGCTTTCCCCCGTGGTGCCGACCGGCACCAGGCCATGGCTGCCTTCGGAAATCTGCCAGTTGACCAATTTTCGGAAGGCCTTTTCATCCACCTCGCCATTGCTCATCGGGGTAATCAGGGCGGGATTGGAACCATGGAAATTCACTGGTATTCTCCGGTAATGACTTGGAAACCATAGGGGCCTAGTTTGAGGGATGTCCGGGCCTGTTCGAACGGTTAAGCACAATAGACGTTCAGTTCCGGACCGGCAAGCGCCGTTCGACCCTGGCAACCGAGGCCACAGGTTCGACGCAATTGCCCTCTAGCGCGGAACACTAAGGGATGGCGTGGGGAATGATGATCAAGACTAAATTGGCCCCGGCACTTTTGTGGGCACTGGTGAGCACAAGCGCATTGGCCGTGCCGATTGTCATTTCAATGGCCAGTCCCGCTTATGCCGAGCCACAGGTTTCCAATCTGGCGGTGCAGGCGGTCAAGCTGGCGATTGCCGGCAAGTTCGGCGAAGCCGGTGCTGCCGCGCAAGACTCGCGCGATGAAGCCGCCATCAAGCTGGTTGAACTGATCTATCTGCGCGACCACCCTAAAGAGGCGGGCTATGGCCGCATCATGGATTTTCTCGCGGCGGCGCCCAACTGGCCACTGGCCGAAACGTTGCTCAAGCGGGCTGAGCTTACGCTTTATAGCAACAATGAACCGGCCGAATTGATCCTCGCGCATTTCGCCAAACGCCAGCCCCTGACACTGGAGGGAACGCTGGCGCTGGTCCGGGCGAAACTTGCAAGCGGCGACAAGCCGGGTGCCGATACGCTGCTCAAATCGGTGTGGAGCGATCCCGAACTTGATTCAGCGCTGGAAAAATCCGTCGCCAATGAATTCAAATCCCTGCTCGGAGTTGACGATCACCGGCGCCGCATGTGGCGGCTGATCTATGCCCAGCAGCCCAGGGCGGCACTGCGCATGTCAACACGGCTTGGCAGCGATTATCAGGCGGCGGCCAAGGTGGCCCAGGCGCTGCTGATCGGCAGTTCGGGTGCCGACAAGCAATACGCCAAGCTGCCATCGGCCATGCGCGAGCAGATGGCGATGAAATATTCGTTGACGCGTTACCATCGGCGCGACGAAGCCTATGGCAAGGCGCGCGTGATACTCGCCGGCATTCCCGGTGATCCAGTGGTTCTTGGCGATGCGGAAGCGTGGTGGGTTGAACGCCGCATCGTGGCGCGTCATTCGATTGGCATCGGCCACAAGGATTCCGCCAAGGCCGCCTATCAGATTTCACGCAACCACGGTTTCAAATCAGGCGAAGGTGCGGTGGAAGGCGAATTCCTGGCGGGCTGGATTGCGCTGCGCTATCTGAAGGACCCGGAAAAGGCCCTCGGCCATTTTGAAAAACTCCATGCAATCGCCGAGAGCCGCACCGAAAAGGCCCGTGCCAAATATTGGGCCGGGCGGGCCTATGAGGCGATGAGGCGGACGGACGAGGCAAAATCCGCCTACCGCGAAGCTTCACAATATTCGACCATTTATTACGGCCAGCTGGCGCGCGAAAAAATCGGCCTCGGCAGGGAACCGGAAGAAATCCCCAGCGGCGAAGCATCAGCCGCGGCGCGCGCCAAGATCGACAAGGACGAGGTGGTCCGCGCCTTCAAGATCATGGCGGAAGCCGGAAAGCCTGGCGATCTCTACATGTTCCTGTGGGCCTTCGCCAAGCGCTTCGGCACTGTCGATGAAATGAACGCGGTGGCCAATCTCGTGTGGCAAGAGGGCGGCGCAACCATGTCGCTTCGCCTGGCCAAGGCGGCGGCCCAGCACAACATCGATATCGACAGCTGGGGTTACCCGGTCAGGGCCCTGCCGGAGTGGAAAAAAATCGGCAAGCCGGTGGAAAAGGCGTTGATTTACGCGCTGTCGCGCCAGGAGAGCGAGTTCAACCCGACTGCCGGCAGCGCGGTCGGAGCGCAAGGCCTGATGCAGATCATGCCAGCGACGGCCAGGCTGATCGCCAAGCGTTATGGCCTCTCATACAAGAACGGCATGCTTACATCGGACCCCGCCTACAATGTGAAGCTGGGTGCCGCTCATCTGGGTGACCTTATTGAGGATTACGGCGGCTCTTATGTGCTGACGCTGGTCGCTTACAATGCCGGGCCCAGGCGCTCGCGCGAGTGGGTGGAGGAATATGGCGATCTGCGCAAAGGCGAGACCGATCCCATCGATTGGGTCGAGTCCATTCCGTTCCAGGAGACCCGCCAGTATGTGCAGAAGGTGCTGCAGAACATTCA
Organism: Hyphomicrobiales bacterium; assembly: GCA_031364405.1. Taxonomy (GTDB): domain Bacteria; phylum Pseudomonadota; class Alphaproteobacteria; order Rhizobiales; family Aestuariivirgaceae; genus Aestuariivirga. Next base: position 3,908 of record JANLWG010000327.1, on the reverse strand, counting down.
CGTCTACCGCTCGCGTCTGGCGCCGGAGACCGTGCGTCCAATGACGGCCGACCTTCGCCGGGGTTCGAGCAAGCCGCTGAAGATCGCCGGCACGGCGCAAGACAAAAAAGCCGTAGCCTGCGATGGCGGATCGATCGCCGACCTCATTTCTAAATGCGAGTGAATAGCCGCGAGGTTAGTTACCGGTCAGCCGACGGGTTAGCACTCTTTGCCTGCGACCGGGGGCCGGTCGATGACCGGTTGACGCCGGTCATCTGCCTTCCCGGCATTACCCGCAACTCCAAGGATTTTGAAACAGTGGCGCCCCGGCTCGCGGCACGGCGGCGGGTCATCTGTCCGGATTTTCGCGGGCGCGGGCGCTCGCAATACGCGGCTGATCCCCTGACCTACCGGCCCGATGTGGAGATGGCCGATACGCTGGCGTTAATGGATCACCTTGACGTTGAACGCGCCGCAGTCATCGGCACCTCGCGCGGCGGCATCGTCGCCATGTTCATGGCGGCCAAAGCCAAGAACCGGCTGGCCGGTGTCGCCTTCAACGACATCGGCCCGCGCATCGACACCATTGGATTGCTCCGTATACGGACTTACCTGGGAACCGACCCCAAATTCACCACATGGGACGAGGCCATCGCGGCGCTCGCTTCAAGCAATCCCGGCTTCGCCAGTCTTGGCGCCGGCGAATGGCTCGCCTTTGCGCGGCGGGTTTACCGCGACGAGAACGGCAGACCGCGTGCCGACTATGATCCAGCCATTGCCGCGACGTTTCCAACTGTTGCCGACATCAGCGCGGGCAAGGTGGCGGAGATGTGGGGACTCTATGATCTGCTGGCGCCGCTGCCAGCGCTGGTGCTGCGCGGCGAAAATTCCGATCTGCTCAGTGCTAAGACCGTTGCCGAGATGCAGCGGCGCCACCCTGCCCTGGCGGCGGTCACCGTGCCTGATCGCGGCCATGTGCCATTTCTTGATGAGGCGCCGGCGGTTGCAGCGATAGACAGGTGGCTCGCGGCAATTGATGCGCTGTAGAATTTGGGGTTACCGTTTCAAATTGACGCTTACCCCCAAAACCCGTCATGCCAGCGCAAGCTGGCATCCAGCTTTGTTTCCAGTGCCGGTGCGTTCGAAAGCTGGGCCCCAGCTTTCGCTGGGGTGACGGTGGAGAGGTGAGTCTGTCCGCACCAGAAAACTGACTGTTTTTCTATTTTTTATGCGCTGAAGTTCCAAACAGTCTGGCAAATTCCTGCTCATCGCCGCGGGCCAGCAGTTCAGCCTGTTTCACCCATTGTTCGCGGTCAATACGGCCGTTGAACTTCAAGTGATCATCGACCCACACGATCTGCTCGGCGGTCCATGTGGCGATCTGGTCAAAATGATAAAATCCCAGATTGTGCAGCACTTTCTCATTCTTCGGGCCGATGCCGGCCATGCGCTGCAATTGATCCGGCTTGCCGCCGCGCGCTTGGCTCAAACCACGCGGGCGCTCCATGCGCGATACAATGGGTTCAACGTCGGCGGCGATGATTTCTGACTGCACAATCGCCAATACGGGTGCTGCGACTGGTTCAGGCTGCAACTTTGACTTCTCCTCGCCTGCGACATTGATTCGCGGCTTTGAATTGTGCCGCAGCAGCGCACCGATAATGCAGCCCACAAAAAACAGGGGTACCATCCAGACCGCGAGTTCGATCACATAGTGGGTCATGCCCAATCCTTCCTCAGGCTTGCTTGCCGCCGCGGCCGCCAGTTACCCAGCCGACCCAGATGCCAAGCCCCAGAGCCGCCAGCATCCACACCCAATTGCTTTCGACCACATACCATGTGTCGTGAAAATTGAAGGCTTCGTTCATCGTCTTCCTCCTATTTCACCATGGTGATGATGACACGGCGGTTCTTTGACCGCGCCATCCTGTTGCGCTGCGTGTCGGCCGGCCTGGCCTTGCCGTAACCGGTCACCGAAAGTCTGCCGGCATCAACGCCGGCCTCTACCAACGCATCGACCACCATTTGGGCGCGGCGTTCGCTGAGCGCGCGGTTGAACAGGCGGCCACCATAATAATCGGCGTGGCCGGCAACTTCGGCTTTCACATCCTTGCAGCGTGGATCATTGAGCAGTGCCGCCACCTGCTTGACCGGGAGGTCATAAGGCGATTGCAACCGGGTTTCGTTAAAGCCGAAGAGAATTGGGAATTCCGCCGAAATCTTCAGCAGCGCGCCCTCGCAATCATAGGGCGGCGGCGGCGGAGGTGGCGGCGGAGGTGGCGGCGCTTTAACGTATATTTCCGCCGTTGTTGCATCGGAAGCAGCGCGGCCATCCGTGGCGGACGTCGCAACAGCGATATCGTAAATGCCGGGTGGCAATGGCGATGGCAGCGCCAGTGTCCAGTTGCCCATGCCATCGGAACTCAGCGCTGCATCGGTTCCCAATGCCGCTGAAATCTTCGCACCAGGAATGGCAACTGACAGCGCCGCAGCTTCGCCCTCGTCCCAGGTGCCGGTGACGGTGCCGGGACTCCGCTCGCCCGCATAACTGGCGACGGTTGGCGCTTTCAGTTCAGGCAAAGGCGGTGGCGGCGGTGGCGGCGGCGCCTTCACATAAATTTCCGCCGTGGTTGCATCGGTTGCCGTGCGGCCGTCGGCAGTCGATATGGCGACAGTGACATCATAGATGCCCGGTGCCAAGGGCGCCGGCAGCGCCAGCGTCCAGTTGCCCTTGCCATCCGAACCTAGTGCTGCGTGTGAACCAAGCACCGCCGAAATCTTCGCACCGGGAATGGCAACAGAGAGAGCCGTGGCCACGCCTTCATCCCAGGTTCCGGAAATCGTGGCGGGGCTGGTGTCACCGGCAAAGGCCGCAACAGTCGGCACTTTGAGCGTTGCTGGCGGCGGAGCTGGCGGTGGCGGTTCGATGACGGTTATTTCGGATTTGGTGACATCGCTGGCGATGCGGCCCCGGCTGTCGGCTGATTCAACCACGACATCGTAGCTCCCCGGCGACAGCGTTTGGTTCAGCACCAGCGCCCAATTTCCGGCTGACGAACTAAGATTGGCGTCCTGGGTGAGCACCGAGGCAATTGTTGTTCCGGAAATAGCAACCTTGAGGGTCTTGGCGTTGGCCGCATCCCACGTGCCGGTGATTTGGGCAGGACTGGCGCTATTCGAATAAATCAGCACTGTAGGCGAGGCTGGACCGGCGGCATCGATCGTCAGCTCATCTTTGGTTTCGTCCTTTGCCGTCTTCCCCGCCGCGTCAATCGATTCGACGGCGACATCATAAACGCCATCATCGAGGATCACGGGAATGATCAGCGACCAATTGCCAATGCCGTCGGAGACCAGCGCTTCATCGGTGCCGAGTTTGTAGGTGGCACCTGCCACAGCCACCGAAAGCGATGTGGCGGCGATCTCCGGCCAGGTGCCCTTGATGACGGGCCGCGCTTCAGTCGATTGCACTGCCGACACCGTAGGAGGTTTCATTTCCGGCGGCGGTGGCGGCGGCGGCGTGGGTTCCGGCGTCTTGGCAATGGTTATTTCGCCTTTGCTGGCATCGCGGGCGATATTGCCGGCCTTGTCCCTGACTTCGATTTCGAGTTCATGGATGCCGGGATCAAGCTTTATGTCTGGCGTCAAACTCCAGTTGCCCTTGCCATCCGAAGCGAGCGCCTTGTCAGTTCCCATGGTCCAGACTTTCCCGGCAAGCCTGGCAACAAGGGAAACGGCATCGCCCTCCGGCCAGGTGCCGGTTACCTTGAAGGGTTGGAGTTCTTGCTCCAATGGCGCAACCACAGGTGGTGATGGAGCCATGGTATCAATAACGAGGTGACCAGGGCTAACTGATTTCACCACGCGGCCAGCGCCGTCGCTCACTTCAGCGGTGACATCAATCGCACCGTCGGCGATCGGCATGGCCG
>JANLWG010000314.1:0-17673 GCA_031364405.1 Hyphomicrobiales bacterium | reverse complement strand
ATCCTGCGCGACAAGCTCGGCCTCGACAAGCTGGTAACCTCGGCGCTTGAGCGCTCCGCCATCGCGCGTTATCAGACGGCGTGAAATATCCGCCGTTCAATCGCACCCATGCGTGAGGCGAAGGTTAGGCCGCGGGCGATGAAGAAAATGCTGAGGGCGGCCCACAGGCCGTGGTTGCCGAAGGCTGGTTCCAGCACCCACCAGGCGGCGAGGTAGATCGCCAGCGAGACGATCATCATGTTGCGCATGTCCTTCGTCGCCATTGCGCCAGTGAAGATGCCATCGAACTGAAAGCAGATGGTGCCGAGCAGCGGTGTCAAGGCGGCCCACACGAGATAGTGCCGCGCTGTCTCGCGCACCGGCGGGCTCACGCTCATGAGATCGATCAATGTGGGGCCGGCGAACCAGATTACCGCCGAGCAGATTGAACCCACCACCAGCGCCCAAACCGATGTCAACCACACGGCGGCGCGAAATCTTTCGCGGTTGCGGGCACCCACCGACTGGCCGACAAGGGCCTCCGAGGCATTGGCGAAGCCGTCGATCATATAGGCGGCGACTTCAAAGAAATTTATGAGCACCGCATTGGCGGCGATGATCACGTCACCAGCGCGGGCGCCTCGGGCCGCAAACCATGAGAACGCAAATACGAGGCACAGGGTGCGGATCATCACGTCGCCATTCATGGCGAGCGTTCTCACCATCCGCCTGGCATCGAAGATCAGTGTACGGTCGATATGCTCCGCCATGCCGCGCAGCGCATTATAGGCTAAACCAAGTGCCAAGGCTGCCGCCGCGATCTCGGCGATCAGGGCGGCGAGGCCGACACCATCCGAGGTCATTCCCAGCCCCAGGACGAAGGTTACACTCAGCGCCATGTTGGTGAAATTGAGAAATATCTGCACCAGAAAAGTCAGTTTGGCCTTGGCCTGGCCAATAAACCAGCCCATGACGCAATAGTTGGCAAAAGCAAAGGGTGCCGACCAGATGCGATAGTTGAAATAGGTTTCACCATGGCCGCGCAATTCAGCCGAACCGCCGATCAGGCTGAAAGCAACAACACGAATCAGCGGCGACAAGGCGATGAGTGCCATTCCGGCGACGGCAGCGATCAACAGAGAGCGGGCCAGCACGGCCACCAGTTCGCGCCTGTCGCCCGCCCCCACAGCCTGGGCTGAAAGCCCGCTGGTCGACAGGCGCAGGAAACCAAAACCCCAGAAGATGAACGAGAAGATCAGCGCGCCCACCGCGATGGCGCCGATATAATAGGGGTCCGGCAATTGCCCGATGACCGCCGTGTTGACCACGCCAATCAACGGCTCCGACACATTCGATAACATGATCGGCACGGCGATCGCAAGCACCGAACGGTGGGTGATGGGGGCACTGACGGGAGCGGGCATGGGACCTGAGTTGCGTTGTCCGCCTCCCCAAGTCAAGCTGGCGTCACCATGAGTCTGTTGCCCGCCGGATTTTTCGACTGGTTCGCCGCCCGGGGCTGGAGCCCGAGGGCGCATCAGCTGGCGGTTTTGCGGCATGCTGCGAGCGGGGAAAGTGTTTTGCTGATTTCGCCTACCGGCGGCGGCAAGACGCTGGCGGGATTTTTGTCAAGCCTGGTGGAACTTTCTGAACCACATGAACGCTCAGGTATTCATACGCTCTATGTGTCGCCGCTGAAGGCGCTGGCGGTTGATATCGCGCGTAATCTCGAGGCGCCGGTTGCCGAGATGGGACTTCCGGTCACCATCGAAACCCGCACCGGCGATACGCCGCATTCGAAACGCCGGCGTCAGCGCGAGAAGCCACCTGACATCTTGATCACCACGCCCGAACAGGTCTCGCTGCTGGTGGCGGATGCCGGGGCCGCCCACATGTTGCGGAGCCTCAAGACGATCATTGTCGATGAGCTTCATTCGATCGTTACATCCAAGCGCGGCGTGCTGCTGTCGCTGGCGCTCTCGCGGGTTGCCACGCACGCGCCAAACGTGCGGCGCATTGGTTTGTCGGCAACGGTGGCGGACCCCGATGCGCTTCGAGCATGGCTGATGCCGACGGGGATGAAGCCAGCACCACTGGTGTTGGGCCATGCCGGAGCGCAGCCAAATATCCGCATTCTCAAGTCAGTCGAGCGGGTACCGTGGTCGGGGCATTCCTCGCTCTATGCCGTTCATGAAATCTATGAGGAGATAAAACGCGCCAAGATGACACTGGTGTTCGTCAACACGCGCTCGCAGGCCGAGATGGTATTTCAATCACTATGGGAAGCCAATGACGATCACCTGGCGATTGCGCTGCATCATGGCTCGCTTGATGTCGGGCAACGGCGCAAGGTGGAGGCCGCCATGGCCGACGGCCGATTGCGTGCGGTCGTGTGCACCTCAACGCTCGATCTCGGTATCGACTGGGGCGACGTTGAGCTGGTGATCCATGTGGGGGCACCCAAAGGGTCGAGCCGCCTCCTGCAGCGCATCGGGCGCTCCAATCACCGGCTGGATATACCCAGCGAGGCTTTGCTGGTGCCCTCCAACCGCTTCGAGGTGCTGGAATGCGAGGCGGCCGCACAGGCGGCCAAGGCCAATGCTCAGGACACGGAGTATCCGTCGGTCATGAAACTCGATGTGCTGGCGCAGCATGTTCTGGGACGAGCGTGTGCGGGACCGTTTCAACCGGATCAACTCTTTGCCGAAGTAACGAGTGCGTGGACTTACCGCAACCTCAGCCGCGCCGATTTCGACGAGGTGATCGATTACGTTGCCACCGGGGGTTATGCGCTGCAGGTCTATGAACGCTATGCAAAATTGAAGACGCAGAGCGATGGCGCGCTGCGGTTGTCGCATCCCCGGCTGGCGCAGGCTTACCGGCTGAACATCGGCACCATCGTTGAAGCGGAAATGTTGAAGCTGCGGTTGGCCCATGTGAAAGCCAGGCTGGGCAAAAGGGTGATCACCGGCGGGCGCGTGTTGGGCGAACTTGAGGAGTGGTTCCTGTCGCAGCTTGCGGTGGGCGATACGTTTCTGTTCGCCGGTGAAGTTCTGCGCTTCGAGGGGCTCGATGAATTTGGTGCGCTGGCCACCCGCAGCATGGCGCGCGAACCGATGATTCCGTCCTATCAGGGCGGCAAATTTCCGTTGTCGACCTATCTGGCCGAGCGGGTGCGCGAATTGCTGGCCAATCCCACGGCATGGCAGGCACTGCCGCGCCAAGTGCGCGACTGGTTGAGCCTGCAACGTTACAAATCGGTGGTGCCGGCAGCCCGGCAAATGCTGATCGAGACTTTCCCGCGCGCCGATAAACATTATCTCGTGTGCTATCCCTTCGAAGGCAGGCTGGCCCACCAGACGCTCGGCATGCTGCTGACACGCAGGCTGGAACGGTGGGGCATGCAGCCCTTGGGTTTTGTTGCTTCCGAATATGCGCTGGTGATCTGGGCAGCGCGCGATCTTTCATTGCTAATTGAAAGCGGGCGGCTATCACTGGCAAAACTTTTCGACGAGGATATGCTGGGCGATGACCTTGAAGCATGGCTGGCCGAATCCAATCTGATGAAGCGCACTTTCCGCAATGCCGCGATCATCGGCGGCCTGATCGAGCGCCGGATGCCGGGAAAAGAGAAAACCGGACGGCAGATGACGGTCAACACCGATCTCATCTACGATGTGTTGCGCAGCCATCAGCCCGATCATATTCTGTTGCGGGCGGCATGGGAGGACGCCGCCGACGGGCTCATCGACATTCATCGGCTGGGTGCCCTGCTCAAGCGCATCCGCGGCCAGATTATTCACCGGGGACTCGACATGGTGTCGCCGCTGGCTGTTCCGGTGTTGCTTGAGATCGGCCGCGAATCGATTTACGGCGAAGGCCATGATGCCCTTCTCGCCGAAGCAGCCGGTGTCCTCATCGATGAGGCCATGCGGCTTGTCTAGGACACATCGCATCGCTCTCGGTGGCCTCGAATTCATTCCCGATCTCTCGGGTGCGCTTTACGTGCCGGAGTTCAAGGCGCTGCTGGTGGCCGACCTGCATCTTGAGAAAGGCTCGAGCCTGGCCAAACGTGGCGTGCATCTGCCACCCTATGATACGCGCGAGTCGCTGGTGCAGTTGCTGTCAGTCATGACTGCGGTGAATCCCGAGCAGCTCATCTTTCTCGGCGACAGCTTTCATGATGGCGAGGCGCGCCTGCGCATCGATGGCGATGATCTTAAAACTTTGCGGGCGATCACCTCCGAGCGTCACACTATCTGGATCACCGGCAATCACGATCCAGCGCCGCCTGGCGACATCGGTGGAATTATCATGACGGAAGTAGCACTAGGACCGGTCACATTGCGGCACCAACCGCAACGGCTCAGTGCACATGAGATGGAGATTGCCGGACACCTGCATCCCGCCGCTTCAGTGGCCCAGCGCGGACGGCACATCCGTTGCCGTTGCTTCATCGCCAATGATCGCCGCATCATCATGCCGGCCTTCGGTAGTTATACCGGGGCATTGAATGTTTCCTCGGAGGCCTTCGGCGGGCTGTTTGCGGATTACACGGTGTGGATGCTGGGGGCCCGCGCTATTCACCGCCTGCCTGGAAAACGCGTCAGATAGTCTGCGGTACCAGCATGATGATGAACGAGATGATTGCCCCCGCCGTCAGGATCATGCGAAATTTTCCAAACCACTGGGGCAAGCGGCCCCTGTCGATGCTGGTTACATCCCATAGGGCCTGCATGAGAAAGCTGGCGATCAACAGGCTGAGGCCAAGGATGGGCGGCAGAAGCAAGGCCAGCCAAGCGGCGAGCGCAGGCAGCACGCTGCCGATAAACTCCAACGCCTGACGCCTCTTACCATAAGGTCCGATTGCCGTGCCCCAGCGAATGCCGCCAAGAAATGACAGGACCACCGCGCCATAGGCCGCTCCCAAGAAAACCCCGCGCGCCGGTTCCACCCATGGCACCTTCAACCATTGGGCCGAGGCTGCCAGCGCAAACGGCAGCACGCCCGCCATAGCCAATTGCCGGGCTGCAGCGGGCATGTGTGTAGATATGTTGGGGCTGGTCATGCCCAAACCTCGCGCACTCCAGCGGTAAATTCAAGTTGTACTGTTGCTCAGCCGGATTTCGCCTGCATGGCGGAAAGTAAGTCCGGTGTGATTTCACCGGTTACCGGCAGGCCCAGCTGCAGCTGGAAAATGCGAATGGCATTGACAGTGCGCGAACCCATCTTGCCGTCGGGCTCACCCACATCGAAGCCCAGCTTCTTCAGAAGCTGTTGGGCGGTCATGACCGGACTGGCGGGCGCTGCAGGCTCAGCCGACGCCAGAGTGACGGTGGCATTGCCTGGCGCATTCCAATCCTGGTTGGTCACTGTCACAACATTGGCATCATCGACAGCAGGTGCTGGCATCCAGGCCGTAACCTTGTCCTTTACCGACTTGACCACATCGGCATTCAGAGTCCTGGCAAGTTCATCGGCGCGCGCAGCGGCATCGGTGTCACCCTGCTTGGCAGCCTGCAAATACCAGAACAAAGCTTCAGCCTTGTCAATCCTGGTTCCCAAGCCGCGCTCATAGAGCACGGCCACATTGAACTGGCTGTCCTTAAGACCACGGGTGGCCGCCGCGGTAAACCATTTGAAGGCCTTGTCATAGTTGGACGCGCCCACCTGGTTTCCCGCAGCAATGACGGCGGCATTGTGCATCGATTTCACATTGCCGGCAGCGGCGGCGCGCTCATACCACAGAAGTGCCGTTGCTATGTCCTGGGGCACGCCTTTGCCACGCTCGAAAAGTGTGGCGATGCGGTATTGCGCGGGCGTCAGGCCGCGTGCGGCTGCCTGCTGATACCAATAGGCCGCCTTAGGAAAATCCTGCGGCACGTTCCGGCCATCAAGATAACGGCTGGCAACGATGAACTGGGCAGTCGCATTGCCAAGTACCGCAGCTTCGCGAAGACTGGCGCTGCCGATCTCCGCTGGCGGAGTCTCGACGGTCTCACTCGTGGCACCGGGTTGAGCTACGATGGCGGCAAGGGAGGCGTCGGTTTTCTTGGCCGGCAGCGCTCCGGTCAGAATGCCATCGGTCATGATGGTATCGTTGGCATTGGCAGATGGTTTTGCCGGAACCGGTTCCGCAACACTGAGGCCCGAGCCATCGTCTGTTGGTTCGGGCAGCGCCACGGCCTGCTTGTCGCGGATATTGATCTGTAACGGGGGAGCTTGCGAGGCGATAACCGGCTGCGTCGTGGTTTCAATCGATGTCGTCTGTTTGGGCGGTGCGGACGATTTGCGGATTGCCTGGATAGTAATCGAGGTGACGGCCACCAACAAGGTGAGTCCGATGATCAGCAACTTGCGGCGCTTCCTGTTGTCGGAGAGGGCGGGCTTGATCTCCGGCATGGGCTTTGCCACAAACAGGTTCACAGGCTCTGGCTGTGATTTTTTCTTGCCACCACGGCGGAACGGCAACGATATCTTGAACCGGCGGCCCGAGGCCTTCTTAAGGGCTGGCCTGATTTCAGAATTCAGCATGGTGGTCATGCCGGCGGCGGCAGTGGCGGCTCGCCTCGCAGCAGCAATGAAATCATCGCCTGGCGACAGATTTTCCAAACCCTCATCAGTGACTTCGGGCGGCTGGGCCGATGCTAATTCGCTCTCAGCGCCGGTGATTGAATCCGCTGACATGCCGGTTGAGGGATTGAGCGTTAGCTCCATCCTCTCATGCTCAGTTCCAGCCTCCGCAGACGGCGAGACCGGCAATGGCGGGACCGGAGCCTGCTCTTCCGGCTGGGACTGGGGCTGTAGCGGCTGCCATGCGGGTGCAGCTTGCGCTGCTTCGGCGGAGTGCTGGGCCATGTTGACGGCAAGCTGAAAACCCGCAGATGCGGTTTCGAGTTCCGCCAGCTTGTTGACAATCTGTTCGAGAGTTTCGTGCACGGCTTCCAGGGTCTCCTGGCTGCGCTGATCGGAATTGGCCGCACTTTCACGCACGGCGCGGAGGCCTTCCTGCAGGGCTTGCATTTCCGCGGAGGGGCCGGAAGATTGAGCCTGAGCTGCAAGGACGCGGTCGGCCACGCGGGTTGCGGTATCTTCGGCCACTTCACGCGCGACATTGCGATTCTGTTCGAGGCTCTCAAACAGTTGAGTGATGGCACGTTCGATGGTGTCGAAGTGGGTGAGTTGCTGTTCGGCCCGGCCGAGACGGTCGTTGACGGCGGATATCTGCTGTTCGAGCGCTGCAACCGCATTGCCATCGCCTTCGAGGCGAACAGCTTCGTCAAGACGATGATCGAGTTCGGCGATGCGGCGCTCAAGATCGCCGAGCTGTGGCTGGTTTTGATTGACGGCATGAACCTGTTCGAGCCGATCGGTGATTTCACCCAGGCGGCGATCGAGATCGGCCAGTGGCCGCGTGTCGGCCCCTTGCGCCACGCGTGCCGACAATTGTTCGACGGCCACACGCAGCGCATGAACATCGCGGTCGGAGGCGCTAGTTACCTTTACATCGTCAATGCGCTGATTGAGGCTGCCGATTTCCGCGCGAAGCTGCTGCAAGCTGGCGTTATCTGGCTGGTTACCAAAGGCCGTCTGCGCCTCGCCAAGCAGCGTCTGGATACGGCCCTCGATTTCGCGCAATTCGTGTTGGGCCGTGCTGACGGCGGCGGACTGGGCTTGCGTGGCCAACGTTTCGGCAGCTTCGCGCACGGTTTCGATGCGATCGGCAAGGCCTTGCAGTTCGACGCGAACGAGATCGGGCAATGCCGATTTATTGGCCTGCTCGGTGCGCTCCACCCGGGCGGCAAGTTCGCTGAGGCGGGTCTCTAGGCTGACCAAAGCCGGTGCCGCCCGCAGAACATCGTCATTGCCGGCAAGAGTAGCGCGCTGGGTCATTTCGCCGAGCCGGTCCTGCATCGACTTGAGCGTATTCCGGTTCTGCTGCTCGCTAGTCTCTAAATGACCGACAACATTGCGAATGGCGTGCTCAAGGGCCGTGAAGCCTGGTACGTCCTCGGGCTTCTCAATGGGCTTATGTTGCGTTGCCGTGGCAACCCGGCTGCCAAGCACTGCGAGGCGCTCGTTGACGGAAGTAAAGGCTTCCACCGCCTGACGCTCATTAGCGTCAACGCGCGCCAGAATGCGGCGCAGGGTCTCGCTGTCTTCCTGCTTGGAGGGAAACCTGATCGCCGCCGATTCCTGCTCGCGCTTGGCGATACGGGAAAGTTGCTGGGCGATGTCTTCAAGGCGGACTACCGTGTCGTCAAGGTGCGGCCGGGCGGCCGGTTCAGGGGACCTGCGAAAACCGCTGGAAAAATCTTTCTGTGGAATGGTCTCGACAGGCGGTTGCAAGGGCCCATTATCGTCGGCTTGATCGAGAATCACCGAATTGAGCCACTCACCAAGGGTCATTCCCGAACGCCGCGCGGCATATTTTGCTGCCTCGCGAACCTCGGGTTCGATGCCCTTGACGCTCCACGGAATGCCTGGTTTCATTATGCCATACTCTATTCTGTCCGCTCAGGCCCTATCGATCCAAGCAAACTGGACCAAAGGATGATGCGGGATTTCCCTGTGCAAAAGTTAACGGTTTTGGTAAATATTCGGTTAAGAGATTGATCTTTTGGTGCAAATTCACGATCTCGGGGGAGGGCGCGCTGCTCGCTATTTGGTGGTGGCGGCCGTCGGTTCAGTTGTAGGAGGAGGGACATCCTGCTAGACCTCACGTTGGGAACTAGTATACGTGGCGTCAGCAAGTGCCCTTAGGGATGTATTTTGCTGGAGATCAACATGGCTGCAAAAGAAAACAAGGAGCGGTCGAACCGCGACCGGACCTATTCCATCACCGAGCTGTGCCGGGAGTATAAGGTAACTCCCAGGGCAATGCGGTTCTATGAACAGAAAGGCCTTCTGCATCCCGCCCGCCGCGGCTGGACAAGATTGTTCAGCTACCGCGACCGGGCCCGCCTGCAGCTCATCCTGCGCGGCAAGAAGGTCGGCTTCGCGCTGGAAGAGATCAAGGAGATGCTCGATCTCTACAATCTGCGCGATGGGCAGTTGACGCAGTTGCGCATCGCTTCGACAAAAATGCGCGAGCGCCTTGACGCATTGCGCGACCAACGCATCGAACTCGAAGAAGCCATCGGCGATCTTGAGCGCACCGTTGTACTGGTTGACGGCATGCTCAAGGAACGTGAGGCCGCGGCGCCGAAAGCTGTGAGCACCAACTGATCGTTTCGATCTTGCACCTCAAACGCACCCGGGTGGAACGTCACCCCGGTGCGTTTTTATTTGGACTGCCACAGTGATAGGACCGCTTGCCTATATCGGCAACTGCCTCGACCGCCGCGCCAACCAGCGCAGCGACGCCTCGTGGCTGGCGCAACAACGCATAGCCAAGAATGCCCGCATGATTCACATCAATGGCGACAAGACCCTGATCAACGACGGGCGGCTGGTGACGGATGTTCCCGCGGCTACGGCCGAAACGGTGTTTCTTGGCATTGATGGGGAAGGTGCGCCATGGTTTGCCTGCAGGTCGGAGATCACCGAAAATCTCGGCGATCTGCGCGGACTGGCAATGGAGGGAATATTGCCCGCCGATCAGCTTGGCATCCTGGCTCAGGCACGGTCACTGGTTCACTGGCACGAACGGCGCACGTTCTGCTCCAACTGCGGAGCGAAGAACGAAACAGCAGACGCCGGCTATCGCCGCCACTGCCCAAACTGCAATGCCGACCATTTTCCGCGCACTGATCCGGTCATCATCATCGTGGCGCGGCACGGCGAACGCATTCTGCTGGGACGCCAAAACTCGTGGGCGCCCGGCATGTTTTCCGCACTTGCCGGTTTCATGGAGCCTGGCGAAACCATTGAAGATGCAGCGCGCCGCGAGGTGTTTGAAGAGGCGGGCGTCGGGCTTGGCGAAATCTCCTATGTGGCGAGCCAGCCATGGCCGTTTCCAGCCAGTCTGATGATCGGCCTGATCGGCGAGGCCATCACCGATGCGGTCACCATCGATGCCAAGGAAATTGAGGAAGCGCGGTGGTTCTCTTTTGCCGAGGCCCGCATGATGATCAATCGCACCCACCCGCGGGGTCTGTGGGCGACCAATCCCATGGCCATCGCCCATCTGCTGGTCAGAACCGCACTTCAATTGCCCTGAGGCAACATCAGCCTGGCCAGTTCAGCACGGTAGGGGCTTGCCTTGTAGACGCCCAGCACCCGCAAATAGCTGGTGAAGAATTCAAGTTCCTCTAGCGCCAGCCTGACATTGCGTTCGGAGGGATGACCCTCGATATCGGCATAGAACTGCGTGGCCGAAAACTGGCCCTCCAGCTGATAGGATTCGAGCTTGGTCATGTTGACGCCATTGGTGGCGAAACCGCCCATGGCCTTGTAAAGCGCGGCCGGCACGTTGCGCACGCGGAAAACAAAGCTTGTCACCACGGGGGCCTCGCCGGGCTCGGCATCATGGGGGATGGCCGACAGCACGACAAAGCGCGTGGTATTGTGCGCTTCATCTTCAATATCGCGGCGAACAATTTCGAGACCGTAAATCTCGGCGGCAAGCGCGGTTGCAATGGCGGCCGTGGCGGAATCGCGGCCCTCGGACAATTGGCGCGCGGCACCCGCGGTATCGGCGGCGACCACCGGTTTTATCTTTAGTTCACGGATCACTTTGCGGCACTGGCCCAGCGCATGGACATGGCTGTGCACCGATGTTACGCCGGCAAGATTGGCACCCGGCACAATCATCAACTGGTGATGGACGCGCAGAAAGTGCTCGCCGACGATATAAAGATTGGCGCGCGGCATGAGGTGATGGATATCGGCGACACGGCCCGCCACCGAGTTATCGATGGGGATCATGGCTAGTGCCGCCTCACCCTCCTTCACGGCCTGGAAGGTATCCTCGAAGGTGTCGCAAGCGAGTGGCTGGTGATCGGGGTAGGCTTCGATGCAGGCGATGTGGGAATTGGCGCCGGGCTCGCCCTGATAGGCAATCTTGAGGGTCATTATATCCTTCTCAGCATTTGGCGGGCGATTTCAAGTTCATCGGGCGTGTCGACGCCAAGCGGCACGGTTTCAACGCGGACAACAACAATGCGCATGCCGTTGTCGAGGGCGCGCATCTGCTCAAGCTTGCGGTCGGCCTCACCGGCACTGACGGGCAAGGCGACGAACTGTTCCAACGATTTGCGCCGGTAGGCATAAACTCCGATGTGGTGCCAATAGGGGGCGGCGTGTTCGGGGCCAACATTGCGCACGAAATCACGGGCAAATGCCACTTCACGCTCATCGCCCAGAGGTGTGATGGCCTTGACGATGTTGGGGTTAGCCACGTCGGCCTCGGCTTCGATGCGCGCCGCGATGGTCGAGATATCGGCCTGCTCGTTCACCAGCCCCGCCAGGCAGCGCTGGATCGACAGCGAATCGATGGTTGGAAGATCGCCCTGCAGGTTTAGCACGAAACTGAAACGCCGGCTGGGATCGCGCAACCGCAGGGCTTCGGCGATGCGGTCAGAGCCTGACGGCAGTGCTGGATCGGTGACGATGGCATCGCCGCCGGCTCGACGGATCACTTCGGCGATTTCATTTTCCGCCGCCGCCACAAGGACTTGACCGACATTGGCGGCAACCGCCCGCTGCCAGACGTGGACGATCATCGGCACGCCATTGATGTCGGCCAGCGGTTTGCCGGGGAGCCTGGTGGAGGCCATGCGGGCGGGGATAACGACAATGGTATTGTGGTTTTCAATCATGGGCTTGGCTCAAGGCGCGGCAAATTGCACACTATTGTCTTATACGTATTGCGGTGACGCGGAGAAACAATTAGTTTCCGCGCCAAATCGGGGGCTCAAGGGGTCACATCGTTCAATGTCCAGCTTTGAATTCAATAAAATTGCAGGCGCGGTCCTGGGGACAGCCCTCATGGTGTTCGGCCTTAGGGCTCTCGCCGGCATCATCTATCATTCGGAAAAACCCGAAAAACCAGGCTTTTCCATCGAAGTGGCGGAAGCGGCGACCGGCGGCGAGGCAACTGGCGGCGAGGAAACAGCCGCGGTTTCACTGGGTACGCTACTGGCCTCAGCCGATGCGGCAAAGGGCGCCAGCGTCGCCAAAGCCTGTGCCGCCTGCCATGATTTCACCAAGGGTGGACCCAACAAGGTAGGTCCCAATTTGTGGGATGTGGTGGATCGTGCGCACGGTGGCGTCGCAAGCTTTGCCTACTCGGACGCGATGAAGGCCAAATCGGCTGAGCCTTGGTCTTTCGAAGCGCTCAATGCCTTCATCAAGAGTCCCAAGGAAGGCGTGCCAGGCACCAAGATGGGCTTCGGCGGCTTGAAGAAAGATCAGGATCGCGCCAATCTGCTGGCCTATCTCGCCACGCTGTCGGATAGTCCGAAGCCATTCCCCGCCCCGTAATAGCCTTAATGCTTTCGAAGATTTAACACCGGCAAGCTTCCTGCCGGTGTTTTCTTTTGGTTCTGCCCATGCCTATCTATGATCGCGAATCAAATCTGGAGAGCCGCCGTCGATGACATTCACCCGCCGTTCGCTTCTCAAACTCGCAGGCCTTTCGCCGCTGACCAAGATCATCGGAGTGCAGATTGCCCACGCCGAAGACCGCCAGTTCAAACATGCGCTCACCCTGTTTGACGACATCAGGTACGGACCGGATTTCATGCATTTCGATTATGTAAATCCGCAAGCGCCAAAGGGCGGGCGGGTGCGCTTCGGCATTGTCGGCTCATTCGACAACCTCAATCCCTATACCTTCAAGGGCGAAACCGCACCGGCGGCAACCAACGAGGCGCTGCTCACATCTTCTCTCGATGAACCATCAACCGAGTATGGTCTGGTCGCCGCCGCCGTGTGGCATCCGGAGGACCGCTCGCAAGTCATTTATCGTCTCAGACCCGAGGCGCGCTTTCACGATGGCAAGCCGATGACTCCGGAAGACGTGATCTGGAGCATGGAGGCGCTGCGCGAGGCCCACCCATTCTACAATTCCTATTACAAGAATATCAGCAAGGCGGATCAGTCGGGGGATCACGAAGTCACCTTCATATTCAATCAGTCGGGTAATCGCGAGTTGCCGCTGATCACCGGACAACTGCCGGTGCTGCCGAAACATTGGTGGACGGGCAAAGACGCAAACGGCAAACAGCGCAACATCAATGAAACAACGCTGGAAGTTCCCCTGGCATCAAGTGCCTACAGAGCCGCGGAAATCAAGAACGGCGTTTCGGTAAAACTCAGGCGGGTCGATGATTATTGGGGCAAGGATTTGCCGGTCAATATCGGCCAGGATAATTTCGACGAGATCGAATACATTTATTTCCGCGACGCCAATGTGGCTTTCGAAGCTTTCAAGGGTGACCAATATGACTGGCGCACCGAAACCAGTTCCAAATCATGGGCTACGGGGTACGACTTTCCCGCAATCAAGAACGGGCGTGCCGTAGTGGAGGAGATTCCGCTGAAGCAAGTCGAGGGCATGCAGAGTTGGGCTTTCAATCTGCGGCGGCAAAAGTTCCAGGATCAGCGGGTGCGCCGGGCTTTCAATTTCGCTTTCGATTTCGAATGGTCAAACGCCAATCTTTTCTATGGCCAGTACACCCGCTCGCGCAGTTATTTCAATAATTCCGATATGGAAGCCAAAGGCCTGCCCAGTGCTGGGGAACTGGCAATACTCGAACCGCTGAAAGAGCAGATCCCACCGGCGGTGTTCACCACCGAATACACCAACCCCATAAATAAAACGCCGCAGGACCGGCGCAAGAACCTGCGTGAGGCTTCCCGGCTTCTCGCCGAGGCGGGCTGGAACGTGACCCGGGATGGCTCGAAGTCAGTGCTCAAGAACGATAAGGACGAGCAGCTGGAGGTGGAGTTTCTGCTCGACTCCCCGTTGTTCGAGCGTATTGCGCTCCCCTATCAGCAACAACTTGAGCTTCTCGGAATCGGCGTCACCATCAAGACTATCGACAGCGCCCAATACGAGCGCCAGACCCAGACCTTCGACTATGATATTATAGTCGGCAGTTGGGGCCAATCATTGTCGCCGGGAAATGAACAGCGCGATTTCTGGGGTAGTGCTTCGGCAAAGAAGAATGGCAGCCGCAATTATGTGGGTATCGAGAATCCGGCAATCGACGCGATCATCGAGAAAGTAATCTTCGCCAAGGATCGCGCCGGACTTACCGTCGCCTGCAGGGCGCTCGACCGGGTGCTGATGGCCCATGATTACGTGGTGCCGATGTGGTACATTCCCTATGAACGCACCGCGCGCTGGGACCGCTTTGGGCGGCCCGATAAACTGCCGGATTATGCCACCGGGTTCCCGTCGATCTGGTGGTGGGATGCCGACAAAGCCAGGAAGGTAGCGGCGCAGGGATGAGACGCGCGGTATTGGCAGCACTTATGCTAATTGCAGGAAGTGCCGCCCAAGCAGAGCCTCGTCACGGGCTTTCAGTGTTCGGCGAACTCAAATACGCGGACGGCTTCAGGCATTTCGATTATGTCAATGCGGATGCGCCCAAGGGTGGCCGCATGGCGCTCATCGGGCCAACTCCCGTCGACACATTCGACAGTTTCAATGGCTATATCCTCAAGGGCGATCCGGTGCAGGGCTATGAGCTGCTGTTCGACTCGCTGATGGCGCGGGCCATGGACGAGCCCGACGCTATCTATGGGCTGGTGGCGAAAACCGCCGATGTGGCGGTGGACCGCATGAGTGTCACCTTTGCCTTGCGCGCGGAAGCCAGGTTCGCCGACGGCTCGGCACTGACCGGAGAGGATGTCTGCGATAGTTTCCGGCTGCTCTCAACGCTCGGTCATGAAAACATCAAGCTGACCATCAAGGATGTGGATGCCTGCGACGTGGTTGGGCTCCACGAAGTTCGCTACCGTTTCAAGGGCGAGAATGTGCGCGACCTGCCCACGAATGTGGCTCAACTGCCGATCTTCTCCAAGGCCTATTACGGCAAAGTGGATTTTGCCAGGACCATCCTTGAACCGCCGCTGGGTTCAGGGCCCTATGGGGTGAAGAACTTCAGCACCGGCCAATATGTGACCTATGGCCGGCGCACGGACTATTGGGCGAAGGATTTGCCGGTCAATGTTGGGCGCTATAATTTCGATGATCTGCGTTTTGATTATTTCCGTGAACGCACGGCCGGACTCGAGGCGCTGAAATCCGGCGTCATCGATCTCCGCGAAGAATTCACGTCGCGCGATTGGGCTACCGCCTATGATTTTCCGGCGATGAAAGATGGCCGCGTCAAGCTGGCTGTGTTGCCCGATGAGACACCATCGGGGGCGCAAGGGTTCTTCTTCAATCTCAGGCGCGAAAAATTTCAGGATATCAGGGTGCGCCGGGCACTCAATTTGGCTTTCGATTTCGAATGGTCGAACGCCAATCTTTTCTATGGTTTGTATAAGCGCACCGCGAGCTTCTTCGAGATGTCGCCACTGAAAGCCGAGGGCTTGCCTTCGCCAGAAGAACTGGCACTGCTCGAGCCGATGCGCGGCAGGCTCCGGCCGGAGGTTTTCGGTATGCCTGAGGTTCCTCCGGTGAGCGATGGCTCGGGCCAGGACCGCAAGCTGTTGCGCCAGGCCAGCGATCTGCTTGATGCCGCTGGATGGAAAGCCGATGGCACACTGCGCAAGAACGCCGGGGGCAAAAGTCTCGACGTTGAATTCTTGATCGAGAGTCCGGTGTTCGAACGCATTCTCGCACCCTACGTGAAAAACCTGCAGCTGCTCGGTGTCAATGCCACTATCCGCACGGTGGACGAGGCGCAATACCAATCGCGGCGCGAGGCCTTCGACTATGACGTGATCTCCAGCCGGTTTGCCTCGAGCGTGACGCCGGGTACCGATCTCCGGGTGTTCTTCGGCACCGCCTCGGCCAAGGCCGCGGGCAGTTTCAACATGTCGGGCGTAGCCAGCCCGGAGATCGATGCCTTGATCGAGAAGGTGGTTTCGGCCCAAACGCGCGCGAGCCTTGATATCGCCGGCCGGGCGCTTGACCGGGTGCTGCGGGCCGAACTGTTCTGGGTGCCCAACTGGCATAAGGGGAGTTTCTGGGTGGCCCATTGGGACCGCTTCGGGCAGCCCGCCCAGAAGCCCAAATATGATCGTGGCATTGTCGATACCTGGTGGTATGACCCGGACAAAGCTGCGAGAATCAGTCAAGGGAACTAACCCGCCGCAATGGGCGCCTATATCCTCAAACGCTTTCTGCTGATGATCCCGACGCTGCTCGGCATCATGCTGATGACCTTTGCCGTCATTCAATTCGTGCCGGGCGGACCCATTGAGCAGGTGATCGCCAAGATGCAGGGCACTGGCGCGGACGCACTGTCGCGCATCAGCGGCACTGGTGGAAATGAAGCGGGCACGAACACGCAAGATCAAACCGCGGCCAGTGGCGCAAGTTCGGCAACCATCAAATACCGGGGCTCCCAGGGCCTCGATCCGGAGTTCATCAAATCGCTGGAAAAGCAATTCGGTTTCGACAAGCCGATGCACGAACGGTTTCTGCTGATGATCCGGAATTACGCCATGTTCGATTTTGGCGAGAGTTATTTCCGCGACCGCAGTGTTTTGAGCCTGATCTACGAAAAAATGCCGGTGTCAATCTCGCTCGGCCTGTGGATCACCATCCTGCAGTATCTGGTATCGATCCCCCTTGGCATCCGCAAGGCTGTTAAAGACGGCAGCAATTTCGATATCTGGACCTCGGGTGTGATCACCCTCGGCTATGCCATCCCAAGTTTCATCTTCGCCATCATGCTGATCGTGGTGCTTGCCGGCGGCAGCTATTACAGCTGGTTTCCGCTGCGTGGCCTGACCTCCGACAATTTTGATCAGCTTGGTATCGCTGGTAAAATAGTCGACTACGCCTGGCACATGACCCTGCCGCTCATTGCCATCGGCATCGGAGCGTTCGCCACCACGACGCTGCTTACCAAGAATTTCTTTCTCGACGAAATCCGCAAGCAATATGTGGTGACCGCCCGGGCCAAGGGGCTGACCGAGAAACAGGTGCTCTATGGCCATGTTTTCCGCAATGCCATGTTGCTGGTGATTTCAGGATTCCCGGGCGCATTTCTCGGAGCATTCTTTACCGGCTCCCTGCTCATCGAGCAGGTGTTCTCGCTCGATGGGCTTGGTTATCTTTTCTACAAGGCAGCACTCGACAGGGATTACCCGATCATCTTTGCCAATCTTTATATATTTACCTTGGTCGGTCTCATCGTCGGTCTCATCTCGGATCTCATGTACACCTGGATCGATCCGCGCATCGATTTCGAGCGGCGGGACGTCTGAGTCATGGGCAGGTTGAAATTCTCCCGGCTGAATGCGCGGCGGTGGCAGATCTTCCGGCTGAACCGGCGCGGCTACTGGTCGTTCTGGATCTTCACTGTGTTGTTTCTGGTTTCGGCGTTTGCCCCATTCATCGCCAACGACCGGCCGATCCTCGTCTCCTACAAGGGCGAACTGCTGTTTCCGACTTTTGTCGAATACCCGGAAGCGAAATTCGAAGGCTTCCTGGCGCGCACCGATTTCCGCGATCCGGTCAACCAGGACGAGATTGCAGCCAATGGCTGGATGGTCTGGCCACTGATCCGCTACTCCTACAATACGGTGAACAACGAGCTGCCGAGCCCCGCACCTTCGCCACCG
>JANLWG010000174.1:0-2370 GCA_031364405.1 Hyphomicrobiales bacterium | reverse complement strand
CCCCGGCCGCCGGCATAACCGGCGCCATGAAAGGCGGAGTCTTGTCCTTTTCGACGCAATACCAATTTCAATCCCCTCGCTTCGTCACTAAAGTGCCATTTGATCCTGTGAAGAGATGGCGATGAGCGAATCCCCCAAGTCTAGCACCCCCGATTTCAAGCTTGCCGATCCGGTGGCATTCGCCGCCAACATGGCGAAGGTGTTCGAGCATGCCGCCGCCATTGCGCGCAGCGTGGCGGAGCGGCCTGATCTGGCCAAGCAGCAGGCCGAGAGCCAGCAGACGCCTATCGACCAGGTGTCGAAGACACTGGGGGCGGTGGCCAACGCCTATATGGCCGACCCGCAAAAGTTGATGGATGCCCAGATGCAGTTGTGGGCGGGCTATACCCAGATTTGGCAGAATGCCTGGGCCCGCGCCCTGGGCGAGTCCGCCGCCCCGCCTGTGGCCTCGCCTGCCCGCAACGACAAGCGCTTCAAGGACAGGGACTGGCAGGAAAATGCCGTGTTCGATTTCCTCAAGCAGTTCTATCTGGTTTCGGCCAATTGGGCGCAGGACCTGGTCAAGAACGCCGAGGGGATCGACGACCACACGCGGCTGAAGGCTAGATTTTATGTGGAGCAGATCGCCAATGCGCTGTCTCCTTCCAATTTCGCACTGACCAATCCGGAAGTGCTGCGCGCCACGCTCGCCAGCAATGGCGCCAATCTGATCGAGGGGCTGAAGCATCTCGAGGAAGACATGAAGGCGGGCGATGGCCGCCTGCGCATCAAGCAATCCGACACAACGGCCTTCGAGATCGGCCGCAACATCGCCATGACGCCCGGCAAGGTGGTGTTTCGCAACGAGACCTTCGAGCTCATTCAATATGCGCCAACCCAGGCCGAGGCCTATGCCATTCCGCTGGTGATTTTCCCGCCGTGGATTAACAAGTTCTATATCCTCGATCTCAACCCGCAGAAGTCCTTCGTGCGCTGGGCGGTCGATCGGGGGCTGACGGTGTTCGTCGTCTCGTGGGTGAATGCCGGCGAGGGCCAGGGCCGCAAGAGCTTCTCGGATTATATGCGCGAGGGCTTTCTGGCGGGGGTGCAAGCCGCGCAGGATGCAACCGGGGCCGAGAAGGTAAACGTCATCGGCTATTGCATCGGCGGCACGCTGACGGCGGCTTCCATGGCGTATATGGCGGCCCAGAACGACCACCGCATCAATGCCGCCACCTTCTTCACCACCCAGGTAGATTTCGAAAAGGCCGGCGATCTCCTGGTCTATGTCGACGAGGAACAGGTGAAGTGGATCGAGGGGCGCATGTCGGACAAAGGCTATCTGCCGGGAAACCGCATGGCGGACGCTTTTAATCTTTTGCGCTCCAATGATTTGATCTGGTCCTATGTGGTCAATAATTACATGCTGGGCAAGGATGCGCTGCCGTTCGATCTGCTCTATTGGAACTCTGATTCAACCCGCATGCCGGCGGGCGTCCATTCGTTTTATTTGCGCGAATGCTACCTCGCCAACAAATTGAGCAAAGGCAAGATGGTTCTCGACAATGTGCGCATCGATCTGAAGAAGGTGAAGGCGCCGATCTATAATCTGGCGGCGCGCGACGATCATATCGCACCGCTCGCCTCGGTGTTCAGGGTTGGCCGCCATATGGGCGGAGAAACCAGGCTCGTCGTCGCCGGTTCAGGCCACATCGCGGGTGTGATCAATCCGCCCGCCGCCAAAAAATACCAGTATTGGACCAACCCGGTGGAGGCCGAGACGGTGGAGGATTGGCTCAAGGGCTCAACCGAACATCAAGGTTCGTGGTGGCCCGACTGGATCGAATGGATCAGCAAGCGCTCGGGCGAAAAGATCACCGCTCCCACCCCCGGCAGCGGCAAGCTGAAAGTGATCGAGGATGCGCCGGGCAGTTATGTGCGGGTTCGGGCGGAGTGATGGCCCGAGCGGCAAGTCCACGTTCGACCCCAAATACTAAGGCCCGCAAGGAACCTGGCCAATCACTGGAGAAATTCGGCCCGTTGCGTCCCGCAGAGCAAGTTCTGCTCAAGGCCTGCCGGTCCGGTGAATTCGCCACCATCGGTGATGGCAAACAACCAATGCAGCAAGCAGATGACAAAAGCATCCGCCCGGGTTTCATTCGATTCCTAGCTTTGGGTGGTGATGAATATACCCAGGTTCATGAAATCGGCATAGCTGTGAGGGGCGCCTGGGTTGATGGCTCCCTAGATTTGTCTTTCTGTCATTGCCCCCGCCTCCTGGCGCTGATGGAATGCCACGTTGCGGGGGAGATCATCGCGAATAGGGCGCAGTTTCGGAGTCTCTTCCTCGCAGGCAGTTCCGTGCATGGTTTTCAGGCGGATGGAGCCAAA
>JANLWG010000135.1:0-16645 GCA_031364405.1 Hyphomicrobiales bacterium | reverse complement strand
CTTGCGCGCCCGCATCGATGCCATGCTGCCGCAGACATTGGGTTCGCTAGCCAGTGCCGCCTACGCCTTGCGCAACCAGGTCGCAGGAGCCATCCCAATGGGCAGCCGCCGCCGCAGTTTTTGGCAACGTTTCTTTTTTGGCGATGTGCGCAATGCCTTTATTGCCGGCGAGACCAACAACTATCAGTTAGGCATCGAGGCGCTGTTCGCCAACCAAGCAGCACCTGCCCAGGGCCGGGTGTCCTTCGTCAACACCAGCGCCGGCGATCCCGAACTTCTCACGCTGAAAGCTCAGCGCAAATTGCTTGAGGCCGATGTGATCGTCCATGATCGTTCAGTTGCGCCCGCCATCCTCGAAATGGCCAGACGGGATGCGGTGCGCATTCCACTAGGGTCGCTTGCGTTCAACGGCGTCACCACGATCTTGCTGCGTGAAGCATTGGCCGGGCGTCATGTCGTGCGCCTGCGTTCGGGCGAGGCCCATGTCGAGGAACTGGCAGCTGTGGCCGCTGAAGGCGTTCCGGTGGAAACCATTCCCGGGATTCATGTCAAACACGACTGCAAGATATTTGGCTTTCCGGTTCGCGAAGATATCCGCGACGCGATTCTCAGGGCTGCCTCATGAGCGTTACTGAAAAAGGCCAGATCGTTACTGCCAATCGCCTGCGCGATGGCATCGCGGTATTTCTCGGCCGCACCGGCCAGTGGAGCGAGAAAATCGATGAGGCAACATTGGCACTTGAGCCCAAGGCCGCCGCCGCATTGGAAGCCCGCGCCAAGCAGGACGAAGTGGCAACGCTGATCACTGGGCCCTATCTGATCGATGCCGAGCGCCGCGGTGGCCGCATCCGTGCCGCCCACATCCGCGAGCGCATGCGCACCCTCGGACCGACCGTGAGAACCGACCTCGGCAAGCAGGCGGAAGGCAGCGCTGGCGCCTTCGCCGCACCGGAAGGAGTTTGATCGATGTACCGCTATGATGAATTCGATCATCAGTTCGTGCGTGAGCGCACCGCGCAATTCCGCGACCAGGCCGAGCGCCGCATGAAGGGCGAATTGACCGAGGATGAGTTCCGCCCGTTGCGCTTGATGAATGGCCTCTATCTTCAGCTCCACGCCTACATGCTGCGGGTGGCCATTCCCTATGGCACGCTGTCGGGCCGGCAGATGCGCCAGCTCGCGATGATTGCCGGGAAATGGGACAAGGGCTACGGCCATTTCACCACCCGCCAGAACATCCAGTACAACTGGATCAAGCTTGAGGATACCGCCGATATTCTGCAGGCGCTGGCCGAGGTCGAGATGCATGCCATTCAAACCTCGGGCAATTGCATTCGCAATGTGACGACCGATCATTGGGCGGGTGCTGCCGCAGATGAAATCGCCGATCCGCGCCCCGTTGGTGAACTGCTGCGGCAATGGTCGTCGCTGCACCCTGAATTTTCTTTCCTGCCGCGCAAGTTCAAGATCGCGGTGACGGGAGCCCCCAACGACCGCGCTGCCGTCAAGGTGCATGACATCGGCCTGCGCATGCACAAGAACGGCAGGAATGAAGTCGGCTGGGAAGTGATTGTCGGTGGCGGTCAGGGCCGGACGCCGATCGTCGGCGTTACCGTACGCGACTTTCTGCCCGAGCATGAACTGATCGGTTATCTCGAAGCCATCATGCGCGTCTATAATCTGTATGGGCGGCGCGACAACAAATACAAGGCTCGCATCAAGATTCTCGTGCACGAACTGGGCGCCGAAAAATTCAAGTCGGAAGTCGAAGCCGAATACGCCAAGAAGCCGCAAGCTTCGACCAAAGTGGAAGAGCGCGAGTTGAAGCGCATCGCCGCCTATTTTGCACCGCCCGCATTCGAGAAACTGCCGCGCTGGTCGGCGGCCTTCGAAGAAGCCAAAGTGAAGCACCCGGATTTCGCCCGCTGGGCCCGCAACAATCTGGCGGCCCATCAGGTGGATGGCTACACCATTGTGAATATCTCGCTGAAGCCCGAGGGCGGTATTCCCGGCGATGCCAGCGCCGGGCAAATGCTTATCATGGCCGATCTGGCAGAAAAATATGGCCACGACGAATTGCGCGTGAGCCATGCGCAGAACATCGTGCTGGCGCATGTGAAGAAGGACGATGCCTTCACCGTGTGGCAGGCGCTCGACAAGGCAGGCCTTGCCACCGCGAATTACGGGTTGGCCGGTGATATCATCGCCTGCCCCGGCCTTGACTATTGCGCATTGGCGACGGCCCGCGCCATTCCCATTGCCCAATCGATTTCACGGAAATTCGCCAACCTCGACAAGCAGGAAGAAATCGGCCCAATCAAGATCAATATTTCAGGCTGCATCAACGCCTGCGGCCACCATCATGTGGGCCACATTGGCATTCTCGGTCTCGACAAGAAGGGCGAGGAATTTTACCAAATCACGCTCGGCGGTTCTTCGTCGGAAAATTCTTCCATCGGCTCGATATTGGGTCCGGGCTTTGCTGGCCACGAAGTGGCCGATGCCATCGGAAAAATTCTCGATACCTATCTCCATCTCCGCAATCCCAACGAAGAATTCCTCGCCGCTTACCGCCGGGTTGGCGCCAAGCCCTTCAAGGAGGCTCTCTATGCCACTGCTTAAGAACAACACATTGATCTCCGATACGTGGATCACGGCAGGCGCCGATGATCAATTGCCGGAAGCCGGTGATGTGATCGTTCCGTTCACCAGGCTGCTGCGTGATTTTGGCCAACTCACCCAGCGCAGTGGCAAGCTTGGCGTGACCCTCTCCAACGCCGACCGTGCCGATGCGCTGGCGACTTTTCTGTCCAGGCTCTCGGCGGTGGTGCTGCCCTTCCCCGCCTTCAATGATGGCCGTGCCTATTCGATTGCCCGGCAGCTCCGGGATTTCGGCTATCGCGGCGAAATTCGCGCCATTGGCAACGTGCTGCCCGATCAATTGCAGTTCATGTTGCAGGTAGGCTTTGATGCCTTCGACATTGGCGAGCGCTTTCCGCTCTCCGCCTGGCAGGCGGCATCGAAGCAAATGTCGCTGGCCTATCAGCGCGGCCTGTTCCGGCGCAATTCCGAAGCCGAGATCTGGACCGAGCGCCACACCGACGCCGAGCCCTGGCTCGAACAGCCGCACGCGGGGTGAACACACGTGGACAGGATCGCCAATACAGGTATTCACGAAACCTATGCCGGCCTTGAAGGCCAAGAGCTGCTGGAGCCGCTGATCCGCGATTTCAAGGGCAGGCTTGCCGTCGTCTCCTCGTTCGGAGCCGAGAGCGCTGTGCTTCTCCACATGGTGGCGGCGGTTGATAAATCCACACCGGTGATTTTCCTCGATACCGGCAAACAGTTCTGGGAGACGCTGTCCTATCGCAGCAAGCTGATTGATCTTCTCGGCCTCACCGGCGTGCGCACCATCGAACCTGAAGCAGCCGATCTCGCGGCGAAAGACGCGCAAGGCCTATTGCACAAGACCAACCCCGACAAGTGCTGCAATATCCGCAAGACCATTCCGCTGGCCAAGGCACTGGCGGGTTTCGATGTCGTGGTCTCCGGCCGCAAGCGTTATCACGGCGGCGAGCGGCGCAACCTGACGCCGCTCAGCGTTGACACCAACCACATCAAGGCCGAACCACTGGCGGGATTCAGCGCGCTTGATATCGAACTCTATATGGTTACCCACAAACTTCCGCGCCATCCCCTGACCGAGATCGGATACTTCTCCATTGGCTGTGAGCCTTGCACGGTGCAAGGCGGCGACGCTGTTGATCCGCGCGCCGGACGTTGGGCTGGCATTAACAAGTCTGAATGTGGCATACACTGGAGCCAGAACGGGCGGCCATTCGAACTTTCTGCCGCGGTCAACGAACTGCACTAGAGCGGCCGTCGAGTTCCCAGGAGGAATAATGCACGAATTTTTGGCCTTTGCGCTCATCGGCTTTCTTGCACAAATTGTCGATGGTTCGCTCGGCATGGGTTTCGGCGTGATCTCCTCGTCGATCCTGCTGGCCCAAGGCGTTCCGCCAGCACTTGCATCGGCGAGCGTTAACGCCGCGAAGCTTCCGACGACCGGCACTGCTGCGGCCTCGCATTTTCTGCACAAGAACCTCGACTGGAAAATCGTTCGTTCGCTGGCGATCTTCGGTTCCTTGGGTGGCATTATCGGCGCTGTGCTGCTGACCAGCTTGAAGGGCAAGGCGCTGGCCATCATCGTGAATATTTATCTGGCCTTGATGGGTGTGCTGATCATCTGGCGCGGTATTATGAATTACGGACCCAAACTCATTTCCTCGAATCGTTCACGCACAATCGGTCTGGCGGGCGGGCTGATTGAGGGCATTGGCGGCAGTTGGGGCCCAATCGTCACAACCAGCCTATTGGGATCGGGTGCTGAATCCCGGTACGCGATTGGTTCTGGCAATTTTGCCGAATTTGTCGTGAGCGTTGCTGTGTTTTCCTCCTTTGTCGTGGCCTTTGCGGTTGGCCATTGGCAGGGCGGCGCGGACTGGCAGACGACATTTACACCGGTGCTAGGATTAGTGTTGGGCGGATTGCCCGCAGCGGCCTTTGGTGGTTGGCTATCCAAACGCGCACCCAAGCGTCCACTTACCATCGCCGTTGGCTGCCTTGCCCTTGGCATTGCCATCTATCGCACACTACTGCTCACTTGATGCAACAAGTAAGGGCGGTGCCACCACCATTGTCTCTCCATGGCAAGGCTTGACCCTGCCACCCAGACTGGGTCACCGGCTCAAGGCCGGTGATGGAGAAAACAAAAAAATCGCACGAGCGCGGCCGGGCTCACATCAAGTGGGGCCGTCGGTAACAAACTTTTCTTCTCCCGAAAGGGGAGAAGGAGGCTTTGTTAAATCAGGCAGCAGCGCCAGCCGCTTCAGTGGTCTCGCCTGAAACCACTACGGGGCCTGAATCCTTGCCTTTTTCGGCGGGATCGCGATCGACGAATTCGATGACTGCCATCGCCGCGGAATCGCCATGGCGGAAACCGGCCTTCATGATGCGGATATAGCCGCCCCGGCGGTCCTTGAGGCGGGCCGCCAGAACGTCGAACAGCTTCTTCACCTGGGTTTCATCGCGCACTTGCGACATGGCCTGTCTGCGGGCATGAAGGCTGCCGTTCTTGGCGAGCGTGATCAGTTTCTCGACGACCGGGCGCAAATCCTTGGCTTTCGGCAAAGTTGTGATGATCTGCTCGTGCTTGATCAGCGCTGCCGACATGTTTGCAAACATTGCCAGACGGTGCGGTGTCGTGCGGTTGAACCGGCGGCCCCTGAAACCATGACGCATGATCGATCTCCTTACATACGGGCGCCAGCCAGGGGCGCCGCAAAATCCTAGTAGTGTGTTTCGAATTTCTTGGCGAGTTCTTCGATGTTCTCAGGCGGCCAGTTGGGCACTTCCATGCCGAGATGGAGACCCATTTGGGCGAGAACTTCCTTGATTTCGTTAAGCGACTTCCGTCCGAAGTTCGGGGTACGGAGCATTTCCGCCTCGGTCTTCTGAATGAGGTCGCCGATATAGACGATGTTGTCGTTCTTCAGGCAGTTTGCTGAACGCACCGACAGCTCGAGCTCGTCGACTTTCTTGAGCAGGGCCGCATTGAATTCGAGTTCGGGGCGGGCCTCTTCCAGCACGGCCTTCGAAGGTTCGGCGAAATTGATGAACACCGAGAGTTGATCCTGCAGGATGCGCGCGGCGTAGGCCACCGAATCCTCAGGTGAAACCGAGCCGTCGGTTTCCACCGTCATGATCAGCTTGTCGTAATCGAGGATCTGGCCCTCGCGGGTGTTCTCGATCTTGAAGGAAACCCGCTTCACCGGCGAATAAATTGAATCAACCGGAATGAGCCCGATGGGCGCATCTTCCGGGCGGTTACGCTCGGAGGCGACATAGCCCTTGCCGGTGGTGACGGTGAATTCCATCCGCACTTCCGCACCTTCATCGAGCGTGCAGATCACGTGTTCGGGGTTGAGTATATGAATGTCGCCAGTCGCCTGAATGTCGCCGGCCCGCACAATGGCCGGGCCCTCCTTGCGCAGCGCCAGACGCTTGGGGCCTTCCGACTGCATCGACAGGGCGATTTCCTTGATGTTCAGAATGATGTCGGTCACATCCTCGCGAACGCCCGCGATCGAGGAGAATTCATGCAGCACGCCGTCGATCTGCACCGAGGTTACCGCTGCACCCTGCAGCGATGACAAGAGAATGCGGCGCAGCGCATTGCCGAGCGTCGTGCCGAAGCCGCGCTCCAGGGGCTCTGCAACGATGGTGGCGACACGCCTGCGATCACGGCCAGGCTGCACTTCGAGCTTGGTCGGACGGATCAATTCCTGCCAGTTCTTCTGGTTGACCTGCATCTATTTGTTTCCCGTCGAAATCCCGGCTCAGCCTGTGAGGACCGAGCCGGCTTTGCATTTCAGTTTAGACACTGCCGCGAACCTGCGGCGTTGATACAATTCTCAGACGCGGCGGCGCTTCGGCGGACGGCAACCATTGTGCGGAATGGGCGTCACATCGCGGATCGACGTGACCTGGAGGCCACACGACTGCAGGGCGCGCAAAGCTGATTCACGGCCCGAACCCGGGCCTGAAACTTCAACTTCGACAGTGCGCATGCCATGTTCCATGGCGGCGCGGCCAACCTGCTCACCGGCGACCTGCGCGGCATAAGGCGTCGACTTGCGCGAGCCCTTGAAGCCAAGTTTGCCGGACGATGCCCAGACAATGGTATTGCCTTGGACATCGGTGATGGTGATCATCGTGTTGTTGAAAGAGGCGTTCACGTGAACGACGCCTGACGAAATGTTCTTGCGCTCTTTACGGCGCGGGCGGGCTGCTTCTTTTGCCATAATCTTTAGCCTTTACTTCTTCTTGCCGGCGATGGCTTTGGCTGGACCCTTGCGGGTGCGCGCGTTGGTATGGGTGCGCTGGCCACGAACCGGGAGGCCCTTGCGGTGGCGAAGCCCACGGTAGCAGCCAAGGTCCACGAGACGCTTGATGTTCATCGATACTTCGCGGCGAAGGTCGCCTTCGACCATATAGTCTCGGTCAATCACTTCACGGATTGCAAGAACCTCGGCGTCGGAAAGCTCGTTCACCCGCTTGGAATGGGGGATCTTCACCTTGTCGCAGATTTCCACCGCGTTGACCGGGCCGATTCCATGAATGTAGCGCAGTGAGATCACTACGCGCTTGTTGGTCGGAATATTGACGCCTGCAATACGGGCCACGCCTGTTCTCCTAATTATTCCAATGGCATGTGCCAATGGTTTCGCGTTTGATTCGAGTACCAGACATGCCATTTCAAAGGCACAAGGCCGCGCCTCCGGAGGTTTCCCTCCCGAAGCCAGCCCATTTGTCGACTACGATTGGCGCTGTCCTTAGGCTGGAATCGCTCGCGCGTCAACCGTTGGAACCGCCAAAAATACCCGTCAAATGCTATCCAGAACCGCCTCGATCTGGCGGGTCACTTTCGCGATGTCCGCCATACCGTCGATGGTCTTCAGGCAGCCCCGCATGCGGTAGTAGCGCACCAGTGGGGTTGTCTGTTTATTGTAAATCGCCAGCCGGTCCCGCACCGTAGCTTCCGCATCGTCAACCCGCCTGGTGAACGAAGTGGAACCGCAGACATCGCAAACGCCGGCAATTTTTGGCGGCTGAAATTTATCGTGGTAGCTCTTCCCGCAGTTGGCGCAGGTGTAGCGGCCAGCCAGGCGCTCGACCAAAGCCTCGTCATCGACTTTCATCTCGATGACCGCATCGAGTTTCATGCCCTTGCGGGTCAGCATGGCGTCGAGGGCCTCGGCCTGCGCGGTATTGCGCGGGAAACCATCGAGGATGAAACCCCTGGCAACATCCGCTGCACCGAGGCGGTCGGCAATGATCGATACCACGACTTCGTCGGGCACCAACCCACCGCGATCCATGATCGCTTTGGCGCGAAGGCCGGTTTCGGTTCCGGCGGCCACGGCGGCGCGCAGCATGTCGCCGGTCGACAGCTGCTTCATGCCGTGCCGGTCTTCGATCAACTTTGCTTGCGTTCCCTTGCCGGCTCCCGGTGGCCCAAGAAGAATAAGATTCATCGCTTGCCGCCGCGTAGCTTGGACTTCTTGATGAGGCCTTCATACTGCTGGGCAAGGAGATGGCCCTGCACCTGTGCGACAGTATCCATGGTGACGCTGACCACGATCAGCAACGAGGTGCCGCCAAAATAGAAGGGTACACCAGTATATCCGATGAGAATTTCCGGGATGAGACACACCAGCGCCAGATACATGGCGCCAACGGCGGTGACACGGGTGAGCACGTAGTCGATGTATTCCGCCGTGCGTTCGCCCGGACGGATGCCGGGAACGAAACCACCATATTTCTTCAGATTCTCCGCGGTCTCTTTCGGATTGAACATGATGGAAGTGTAGAAGAACGCAAAGAAGATGATCAGCAGCACGTAGAGGAAAAGAAACAGCGGTTGGCCATGGCCGAGCAAGGCCGTGACCGTGTTTAGCCAATCGGGCCCCTGCCCTTTGGAAAAATTGGCGACGGTGATCGGCAGCAACAGCAACGAAGATGCGAAGATCGGCGGGATAACGCCAGACGTGTTGAGCTTCAGCGGCATGTGCGAACTGTCGCCCTGATACATCTTGTTGCCGACCTGGCGCTTGGGATATTGGATCAGCAAGCGGCGCTGGGCGCGCTCCATCAACACGATGAAGGCAATGACGCCGAGCGCCATGATGATGATGCCGAGAATAACGAAGGTCGAAAGCTGGCCGGTACGGCCCAGTTCGAGCATGGCGGCTATGCCTGACGGAAGTCCGGCGACGATGCCGGAGAAAATGATCAGCGAAATGCCGTTGCCGATGCCGCGTGAGGTGATCTGCTCGCCGAGCCTCATCAGAAACACCGTGCCGCCGGTCAGCGTGATGACTGTGGTGAGCCGGAAGAACATGCCGGGATCTGCCACCAATCCCCCCTGACCCTCGAGACCTGCGGCAATGCCGTATGACTGCAGTACCGCAAGCAGCACTGTACCATAGCGCGTATACTGGTTGATCTTCTTGCGGCCCTGCTCGCCCTCTTTCTTGAGTTGCTCAAGATGGGGCGAGACCGACGACATCAGCTGAATGATGATCGAGGCCGAGATATAGGGCATGATGTTGAGGGCGAAAATCGCCATGCGGCCAAGGGCACCGCCAGCCAGACCATTGACCCAGCCGAGAATACCGGAGGTATTCTGGGCGGCGAATTTCGCCAGTTCAACCGTATCGATACCGGGAATCGGAATGTAGGTGCCGAGCCTGTAAACAATCAAGGCGGCGAGGGTGAACCAGATTCGCTTCTTGAGATCTTCCGACTTGGCGAGTGCGCCGAAGTTCAGATTTGCTGCAAGTTGTTCTGCCGCAGATGCCATTCAATCGTCCTCGCGTTCGGCCCCAGACCCACTCATGTGGGTCTGGACGTTAACGCATGCAAGCCTACTTTACTTCCGTTGGCGCCTCGACCGGGCGCAGAACCTTCACACTGCCGCCAGCCTTTTCAACTGCGGCAATGGCACCCTTGGACGCATGCCAAACCTCGAAGGCGAGCTTAGTTTTGAGCTCGCCATTGGCCAGCAGACGGACGCCTGCCTGCAGCTTCGACAAAACGCCGGACGCCACCAGCGAAGCCTGGGTAACCGGTGCATTGACATCGATCTTATTCGACTCGACCGCCGTCTGAATGGCACCCAGGTTGATCTCGTTGTAATCAATCTGATTGGGCTTGTTGAAGCCACGCTTGGGCAAACGCCGGTAGATCGGCATCTGGCCGCCTTCGAAGCCAGCCTTGGCGCCGCCCTTGCGAGCCGTCTGACCCTTGCCACCGCGGCCGGCCGTTTTGCCAAGGCCGGAACCGATGCCGCGGCCAACCCGCTTCTTCTGATGCTTGGCGCCGGGGTTATCGGCAATCTCGTTGAGCTTCATGGCAGAAATCCTTATTCCATTACGCGAATGAGATGCGCGACCTTGGCGATCATGCCGCGCACCGCAGGAGTATCTTGCAATGTCGAAATTTTGCGCATCTTGTTGAGGCCGAGTCCGACAAGCGTGGCGCGCTGATCGGCCGGACGGCGCTGCGGGCTGCGAACCTGTTGCAGCTTGATGGTCTTTCCAGTCTTGGCTTTCGGCATGTTGGTCGTCCTTCAGATTACTCGGCCACAGCCGCTTCACCGCCACGGCGGCGCAGGACTTCGCTCACTTTCTTGCCACGGCGAGCCGCAACCGAACGAGGCGAAACCTGCTTCTTCAACGCATCGAACGTGGCGCGTACCATGTTGTAAGGGTTGGAAGACCCCTTCGATTTGGCGACGACGTCCTGAACGCCCACTGATTCAAACACCGCGCGCATCGGGCCGCCAGCGATGATGCCGGTTCCCGGAGGTGCGGCACGCAGCACAACTTTGCCCGCACCCCAGCGCCCGTCCATGTCATGGTGCAAGGTGCGGCCTTCGCGCAGCGGCACGCGGATCAAGCCACGTTTTGCTGCTTCGGTCGCCTTGCGCACCGCTTCGGGCACTTCACGGGCCTTGCCATGACCAAAGCCAACGCGGCCCTTCTGGTCGCCAACGACGACGAGTGCGGCAAAACCGAAGCGCTTGCCGCCCTTCACCACCTTGGCGACTCGATTGATGTGGACCAGCTTGTCGATGAATTCGCTGTCGCGCTCTTCGCGGTTATCCTTGCGATCCCGACTGCCGTGTTCTTTAGCCATGTTCTTTTAGCCTTCGTCTGTGCAGAATTAGAAGTTCAACCCGCCCTCGCGGGCAGCGTCGGCAAGCGCCTTGACGCGCCCATGATAGATATAACCGCCACGATCGAAGACCACGTCCTTGATGCCGGCCTTGACCGCACGCTCGGCAATCAGTTTGCCGATTGCGGCAGCTGCGGCCTTGTCGGTGCCCTTTTTCGCAGCCTTCTTGAAGTCCTCTTCAAGACTCGAAGCGGCCGCAAGTGTCACACCCTTGGCATCATCGATGATCTGCGCATAAATGTTTTTGCTCGAACGGAACACCGACAGGCGCGGACGCAAGTTCCCACGTGCCGCGAGTTGCCGGCGGACTCGGGTTTTGCGCTTTTGTGTCGGAGAAGATTTCGTAGCCATTGCCACCACCTGTTATTTCTTCTTGCCTTCCTTGCGGAAGATGTATTCGCCGGCATATTTGACGCCCTTGCCCTTATAGGGTTCGGGGCTGCGGAAATCGCGGATTTCCGCGGCAACCTGGCCGACGCGCTGCTTGTCGATGCCGGAAATGACAATCTCGGTCGGCTTCGGCGTTTTGATTTCGATACCCTCGGGGATCGGGTAGTTCACATCGTGGCTGTAGCCGAGATTGAGCTGAAGCCCTTTGCCGGCAACCGCCGCACGATAACCCACGCCGCTGATTTCGAGCGTCTTTGAATAGCCCTGGGTAACGCCCCTGACCATGTTCGCCACCAGTGTGCGCGACAGGCCCCAGCACGAACGGGCCATCTTCGACTTGTCCCTGGGATCGACTTTGATGCCGCCGTCTTCGAGCTTGGCCAGCACGTGTTCGACGAGCACCATCTTGAGTTCGCCCTTGGGACCCTTCACCGAAAGGCTGGCGCCCGAGAGGCTGACCGTGACACCGGCCGGAACCGGAACAGATTTTTTACCGATACGAGACATGACCAGATACCTCAGAACACGGTGCAGATGACTTCGCCGCCCACATTCTGTGAGCGCGCTTCGGCATCTGACATGACGCCTTTGGGCGTCGACAAAATCGAAATGCCAAGACCGTTGTAAACGGTTGGCAAGGTGGCGACCGAGGCATAGACCCGGCGGCCTGGCTTGGACACACGCTGCATTTCGCGGATCACCGGAGCGCCATCGAAATATTTAAGTTCGATTTCGATCTCGGCTTTGCCGCCGCCCTGTTGCACCGTGGCAAATCCACGGATGAAGCCTTCACTCTGAAGAACCTCCAGCACACGTTCCCGCAACCTCGAAGCAGGCGTCGTCACTTTCGACTTGCCGCGCTCCTGTGCGTTCCGGATACGAGCGATCATGTCGCTGATCGGATCTGTCCCACTCATTTCATTGCTCTCCTGAAGTCCGTATCTTTACCAGCTCGATTTGGTCATGCCAGGGATCAAACCCTGGTTGGCCATCTCGCGCAGTGCCAGACGCGACATCTTGACTTTCCTGTAATATGCACGTGGACGCCCGGTAACCTCACAGCGATTACGCACCCGTCCGGGTGAGGAATTGCGCGGCAGTGCGGCCATCTTGAGCTGTGCTGCAAAACGCTCTTCCATCGGCAACGCCTTGTTCTGCGCGATCGCTTTAAGACGCGCACGCTTGCCGGCAAATTTCTTCACCAGAGCTTTGCGATGGTTGTTCTTCTCTACCGAACTCGTTTTCGCCATGTGGGCTACCTCAGCCTATTTCTATCTTTGCCGTGTTAAGCTGCTTGCTTGCGGGTGGATTTGCGGAACGGAAAGTTGAATGCCTCGAGTAACGCGCGCGCCTCGTCGTCGCTACGCGCCGACGTGCACACGATCACATCCAGACCCCACACCCGGTCGATCCGGTCATAGTCGATTTCCGGAAATATCAAATGTTCCTTGATGCCCATGGCGAAGTTGCCATTGCCATCGAAGCTCCGGTCGGTGAGACCGCGGAAATCGCGGATGCGCGGCAGGGCGATAGTGATAAACCGGTCAAGGAACTCATACATGCGCACCTTGCGCAGTGTGACCTTGGCGCCGATCGCCAGGTTCTCGCGGATCTTGAACTGCGCGATGGCCTTGCGGGACTTGGTGATCACCACTTTCTGGCCGGCGATCTTCTCCAGTTCGGAAGCGGCAACCTGCACCAGCTTCGAGTCCTGTGTCGCCTCGCCCACGCCCATGTTGAGCACGATCTTGGTGATCTTCGGCACCTGCATGACGTTGGTGTAGCCGAACTGCTCGGTGAGCTTCGCCTTCACCACTTCATCATAGAATTTGCGCAGGCGCGGCACGTAGTCCTTGGGCATGACTTCGGCCGGACCGGAAGGCTTCGCCTCGGTCTTTGGCGCCTTCTTGCCCTCGGCCTTTTTGGCTACCGGAGCAGCGGTGTCAGCCTTCTTGGGGGTCTTCTTTTGCTTTTCGTCAGCCATCGATCACTTCTCCCGAACGCTTGGCGATACGAACCTTCTTGCCATCGGCAAGGGTCTTGTAGCCCACACGTGTCGGCTTGCCGTCCTTGGGATCGCGCAGAGCCAGGTTTGAAATTTGTATCGGCATCTCCTTCGAGATGATGCCACCTTCTTGTGACGGGGTCTGCCTTGTATGACGCTTGGCCATGTTGATACCCCGCACCACCGCCCGGTTTTCGGCAAGAATCATGCGGACGACTTCGCCCTGCTTGCCCTTGTCTTTGCCGGTAATAACAACCACCTTGTCACCCTTGCGGATTTTAAACTTCACCGCCATCACAACACCTCCGGTGCCAGCGAGATAATCTTCATTTGGTTCTTGGCCCTGAGTTCCCTCGGCACCGGCCCGAAGATGCGGGTTCCCACCGGTTCGCCCTGGGCGTTGATCAGTACGGCCGCATTGCGGTCGAAGCGGATGATCGAGCCATCGGCGCGGCGGATGTCCTTCGCGGTACGCACCACGATCGCCTTCATCACCGTGCCTTTTTTCACGCGGCCACGCGGAATTGCTTCCTTGATCGACACCACAATGACGTCGCCAATCGAAGCATAGCGCCGCTTCGAACCGCCCAGCACCTTGATGCACTGAACCCGGCGCGCGCCAGAATTATCGGCCACATCGAGATTGGTTTCCTGCTGGATCATTTGATCACCCGTTTACATGGGGGCTTGGCGCCCGCTTGTCCTTCTCAGTTCTACGCGTGGCCAGCCGCCACCTTTTCGAGCAGCGTCCAGCGCTTCTGTTTCGAAAGGGGCCGCGTTTCCTCGATGCGAACAACATCGCCGGTTTTGGCTTCGTTCTTCTCATCGTGGGCATGATATTTTTTCGACAGGCGGACGGTTTTCTTAAGGACCGGATGGCGTAAGCGGCGCTCGACCTTGACCACGATGGTCTTGTCGTTCTTGTCGCTCACGACCACGCCTTGCAGGATGCGTTTCGGCATCTTTGTCTCTCCTACTTCGCAACTTGCTGCGACGCGACCGTCTTGAGACGGGCGATGTCGCGGCGGATCTGACGGATCCGCGCGGTGTTTTCAATCTGACCAGTGGCCTTCTGGAAGCGCAGGTTGAACTGCTCTTTCTTCAGGCCGAGGACTTGATCCTTGATCTGGTCCTTGGTCATGGCCCTGACATCGGCGATTTTCATTGGCGCGATCTCCGGTTATTCGCCAAGCCGCGCCACAAAGCGCGTCTTGATGGGAAGTTTGGCGGCGGCAAGGCGCAGCGACTCTTCAGCCACTGCGCGCGGTACTCCGTCCACCTCGAAAATGACCCGGCCTGGCTTGACCCGGGCCGCCCAGTATTCGGTCGAACCCTTGCCAGAGCCCATGCGGACTTCGGCCGGCTTCTTCGACACCGGCACATCCGGAAACACCCGGATCCATACGCGTCCGGCCCTCTTCATGCCACGCGCGAGGGCCCGGCGTGCAGCTTCGATCTGGCGAGCGGTGAGCCGGTCGGGCTCGGTCGCTTTCAGACCAAAGGCGCCGAAGTCGAGTTCGTTACAGCTCGTCGCCTTGCCATGGATACGGCCCTTGAAGGCCTTCCGGTATTTTGTTTTCTTTGGTTGCAGCATGTCAGCCTACCTCAAACTCACGCATGTGCGCCGTCACGGTCGCGCTCGCGGCGGGGGCGTTGGGCACCCTCCTGCGGCTCGGCCATGCGCTTGTCTTGTGCCATCGGATCGTGTTCAAGGATTTCACCCTTGAATATCCAAACCTTGACGCCATTGGTGCCGTAGGCCGTGTGGGCCGTGGCGACACCGTAATCCACATCGGCGCGCAGCGTATGCAGCGGCACCCGGCCCTCGCGATACCATTCGACGCGGGCAATTTCAGCCCCGCCCAAACGGCCAGCGCAAGTAATCTTGATGCCCTCGGCACCCATGCGCTGGGCTGATTGCACGGCCCGCTTCATGGCCCGGCGGAATGCTACACGGCGTTCAAGCTGCTGGGCGATATTGTCTGCCACCAAAGTCGCGTCGACTTCGGGCTTTCTGACTTCGACAATGTTGAGGTGAACTTCCGAACCGGTCAGCTCGGCAACCTTCTTGCGCAGCTTCTCGATATCCGCACCTTTCTTGCCGATGACCACACCCGGACGTGCTGAGTGAATGGTGACGCGGCACTTCTTGTGCGGACGCTCGATGATGATCTTGGACACCCCGGCCTGCTTCAACTCGGTCTTGAGATAAGCCCGGATCGCCATATCCTCGTGCAGCAGCTTGCTGTATTCGCGGTGGCCAGCAAACCAGCGCGAGTCCCAGGTGCGGTTGATGCCCAGGCGAAGACCGATTGGATTTACTTTCTGACCCATTATGCGGCTTCCTTCTCTTCGCGGACGATAATCGTCAGTTCGCTGAAGAATTTCTCGATTTTACCGACACGGCCCCGGGCATTTGGCATGAAGCGCTTCATCACCAGATTCTTGCCGACCCAGGCCTGCGACACCACCAGGTTGTTGATGTCGAGGTCATGATTGTTTTCAGCGTTGGCAATCGCCGACTCGAGCGTCTTCTTGACATCCTTGGCGATGCGGCGGCGCGAGAAGGTGAGTTCGGCCAGCGCCTTGTCCACCTTCATGCCGCGGATCGTCGCGGCGACTTCATTCAGCTTGCGTGGGCTGACGCGGATCGACCGGGTTACGGCCTTTGCCTCGTTGTCGGCGAGCGAACGCTTGCGGGCTGGTTTGCTCATGACTTAACCCTTCGCCGCCGGTGCGGACTTCTTGTCGCCGGTCGAGTGACTGTGGAAGGTCCGGGTCGGCGCGAATTCGCCGAGCTTGTGACCAACCATGTCTTCCGACACGGTGACGGGGATGAACTTGTTGCCGTTGTGAACCTGAAAGGTCAGGCCCACGAACTGCGGCAGGATGGTCGAACGCCGGCTCCAGGTCTTGATGGCCTGATTACGGGCGCCACCACGAGCGGTTTCGGCTTTCTTTAAGAGATACCCGTCGACAAACGGGCCTTTCCAGAGCGAACGTGCCACGTGCTACCTCTTACTGCGACTTCTTGCGATCGTGGCGGCTGCGCACGATGAATTTTTGCGTTGACTTGTTCTTGCGGGTCTTCTTGCCCTTTGTCGGCTGGCCCCAGGGTGTGGCCCAGTGCTTGCCGCCGTTGGTACGGCCGCCGTTAGGATGGTCGACCGGGTTTCTGGCAATACCGCGTGACACCGGGCGGAAGCCCTTCCAGCGGTTGCGGCCTGCCTTGCCGATAACTTCGTTGACGTGATCAGGATTGGAAACCGCACCCACCGACGCCATGCAGGTGGCGTTGACCATGCGGGTTTCGCCCGACTTCAACTTGATCAGCACAAAACCCTGATCGCGTCCGGCGACCATGGCATAAGTTCCGGCGGCCCGTGACAGCGAGCCGCCGGCACCAGGCTTGGTTTCGATGTTGTGAACAATGGTGCCCACCGGGATTGC
>JANLWG010000109.1:0-20458 GCA_031364405.1 Hyphomicrobiales bacterium | reverse complement strand
CCGCTATTTTGTCTTCTCGATCGATCCCACTCTTGGCCGGCCCTATCTGGCGATGGAATTCGTCGACGGTCCCTCCTTGGCGGAGCGGATCAAGAGCGGGCCGCTGAGCCTGGCGGACGTCGTGTTCTTGCAGCGGCGGCTGGCAGATGGCCTGCAGAAGGCCCACGAAGCCGGCATCATTCACCGCGATATGTCACCTGACAATATCATTCTTCCGGGCGGCAGGATGGACCGCGCCAAGATCATCGATTTCGGAATTGCAAAGTCGGCCAATGTCGGCGGTGCAACGCTGCTGGGCGGCAGCTTTGCCGGAAAATACAATTTTGTTTCACCCGAACAGCTTGGTTTGTTTGGTGGCGAGGTGACCGCGAAATCCGATGTCTATAGTCTCGGCCTCGTGTTGGCGGGCGCGTTGCTGGGACACGCCATCAATATGAGTGGCACCCAGGTTGAGGTGATTGAGAAGCGCCGCGTTGTGCCGGATCTCTCCGCTATTGACGGGCAGTTTCGGAGTTTGCTCGAAGCAATGCTTCAGCCTGATCCCGCAGCCCGGCTGCAATCAATGTCGGCGGTACGTGATTGGCAACCGGGTGCTGCCGGCAATGCGGCGGCACGCGAGGCCACAGTCGTTAAGTCACATGGTTATGCGCCACCAATCCAGAAGCCTGTCTCCACCATTCCGCCGGGTATTCCAAAGCGCCCGCCACCTGCCAAACCAGCGCGCACCGGAGCGCAGAACGCGGCACTGTTCTTTATTCTTGCAGTCGTTGTGATTGCTGGGGGAGCCTTTGCCGGTTGGTATTATGTGCAAACTCAAAGCCTTTATCCGGTGGATACGAACATCGGGCAGGAGGCGAAGAAACCCGAAGCGCCGGAACCGCCGCAAGTTGAGGCTACGGCAAAACCGCGGCCAGCCGAACCTGCCCCAACTGTAGAGAAACCCGTCCCTCAACCCGAACCTGAAACTGCGCCCGAACCGGAACAGCAGGCTTCGGCCCAGATACTTGACAAGGCCGCCGGGATGGTCGCTTTCGTGGAGAACTACAAGGGCGGGGATTGTTTCTACGCCGCGCCGCAGACCGTTACCAACACCAGTTCCGCGGTTGCCGGATTCGGCAAAAGTCAGGAGCCATTTGACGTATTCATGCAGGCCTTTGAGAAAGAAACCGGAATTGAACCCGACATCCGGTTAGGAATTGTATCGGAACAACAGTGCAGCACCGTCAATGCGCTGCGCCAGTTGTCAGCGGCGCGGGCCGGGCGTCCAACTCTGGTTCTGAACAAGGATGTGCTGGTGAGCGGGACGCCGCTTGAGGGCAAGGTTTCGGGTTTGGGAGGCCGCACGCTTGAGCTGGTGATCATCGATTTTGAAGGCAACGCGCAAAGCCTGCGCAAGTTTGTGGCCAAGGCCGGGGACGATTTTACCTTTAGAATCAAGCTGCAAAAGCAGGATTCCAGCAAGTCCGACGAGTTCCTTCCGATGATCATCCTGGCCTTTGCGTCCGGAAAACCGCTCGAGTCGCTGACCTCAATGGAAGTCGAGCCGGCAGCGGAACTGCTGCCAAGACTGCTGGCTGAAATCGCTACGCGCGATGATGCCGCTACCGCTGTTGGCTATTTTAAGCTGGTGGCTCCGGGCGGTTGAGATTTTGCCGGTTTCAGTTGAATTCCGGCAATTTACATGCTTATCTAGATCGAGTCTGAAATTAGCAAACAAATTCAGCAGCAAGCGGTCAATTGATCGCAAGCTTTGGAAGCGGAGCGAGGCGCACATGGGCGACAGTGGACAGAAGTTCATCAAACGTAATCGCCCCCCCAGGGTGCAGATTCAATATCAGGATCCCTATGATGCTGAGAAGATGGTCGAGCTGCCATTCGTTATGGGCATCTTGTCCGACCTTTCCGGAAACGCCTCCGAGGTCGAGAAGGCGCCGATTGCCGATCGCAAGATGCTGGAAATCGACATGGACAATTTCGATGACCGGATGAAGAGCATCAAGCCGGGAGTGACGTTCAGGGTTGCCAACAAGCTTGGCGGCACGGGCGACAACGACGGCAAGCTTGGCGTCAACCTCAGTTTTGAGAAGATGGCGGATTTCAGTCCGGCAGCCGTGGTGCGCCAGGTTCCGCCGCTTGCCAAGTTGCTGCAGGCGCGTGAGCAATTGGCCAATTTACAGCGCTATATGGATGGCAAGGTAGCAGCGGAAGATCAGCTCAAGGCGCTCTTGCGGGACCCGGAGTTGATGCGGCTCTTGAACGAACAGCGGGCGGCTGATGCCGGCAGCGACAAAACCAACGGCTGAATACTATTCCAATGGGAGTGAGACATGGCCGCTAAGACGGAAGTTGAGCGCAAAGATTCAGTGGCTGAAACTCGCGATCCGGATGCTTTTGCCGGATTGCTCAAGAAATCATTCAAGCCGCGCAGCGAGCGTGCGGCGACCGAAGTCGAGAATGCCGTTGCAACACTGGTGCAGCAGGCGCTGGCCGATACCTCGCTGGTCAAGGACGATGTGCTCGATACCATCGAGTCAATGATCGCCAGGCTCGACGAGCAGCTTTCCGCGCAGCTCAATGAAATCATCCACGCCG
This sequence comes from Hyphomicrobiales bacterium, assembly GCA_031364405.1. Classification (GTDB taxonomy): domain Bacteria; phylum Pseudomonadota; class Alphaproteobacteria; order Rhizobiales; family Aestuariivirgaceae; genus Aestuariivirga. The sequence goes on along the minus strand of JANLWG010000109.1, from coordinate 17,866 downwards.
AGGAATTCCAGCAGATCGAAAGCGCCTGGCGGGGCCTTCACTACACGGTTTACAATTCCGAGACCGACACGACCTTGAAGATCCGCTTCATGAACATCTCGAAGAATGAGCTGTACCGGGATCTCAAACTCTATCCCGGTGCACGCTGGGACCAGAGCCCGCTGTTCAAGAAACTTTACGAATCGGAATATGGGCAGTTGGGTGGCGAACCTTATGGCTGCCTGGTTGGCGATTATTCATTCGATCACTCGCCAACCGATGTGCAGTTGCTGCGCGACATCAGCAAGGTCGCCAGTTCGATGCACGCGCCGTTCTTCGCTGCCGCAGGCTCGACGCTTTTGGGCATGGACAGCTGGAACGAGCTGGCCAACCCGCGCGACATCGGCAAGATCTTCGATACGCCGGAGTACGCGGCATTCAAGTCGCTTCGTGATGCCGAAGACTCGCGTTATGTCGGCCTTTGCATGCCGCGGGTACTGGCGCGCTTGCCCTATGGCGCGAAGTCAGAGCCGGTCGAGGAGTTCGCCTTCGAAGAAGATACCGACGGCCACAAGGGCGAGAAGTATGGCTGGATGAATGCCGCCTATGCGATGGCGGCGAACGTGAACCGGGCCTACAAGGAATGGGGCTGGACGGTACGCATCCGCGGCGTGCAGTCGGGCGGTGAAGTGATCAATCTGCCAACTCACACATTCCCTACCGACGATGGCGGTGTCGACCTCAAGTGCCCGACGGAAATCGCCATCAGCGACCGCCGCGAGGCTGAGTTGTCGAAAGCCGGGCTGCTGCCGCTCATTCACCGCAAAAATACCGACAAGGCGGCTTTCATCGGAGCTCAGTCGCTATACAAGCCAAAGAAGTACGACAAGGAAGAGGCAACCGCTTCGGATAATTTATCCTCGCGCATTCCCTACATGTTCGCAGTCTCGCGTTTCGCCCACTACCTGAAGTGCATGGTGCGCGACAAGATTGGCGAGACCATGGAGCAGGACCAACTGCGCAAATGGCTGCAGGAGTGGATCAATAAGTACGTCGATGCCGATCCGAAGAATTCCACTGCCGCGACCAAGGCGCGCAAGCCTTTGGCAGATGCGAAAGTCGAGGTATTCCCGGACGAGGAAAATCCAGGCTATTATTCGGCGCGGTTTTTTCTCAGGCCGCACTACCAACTGGAAGGCATGGATATTGGTATGAGTCTGGTGTCGCGTCTGCCGGGCAAAAAATAGGGACATGGTAGACCAAGAGTCCACGTCATGAGTTGAAGGCCAGTCAAGAAGGCATGGTACAGTGGGCAGGCGCGAGTTGGGAATGTAGTGGGTAGAAGAACGCGATGTAGATTTGGCTAATTCAGCAAGGAGAGAAGACATGGCTGACACTATCTCACATATGTTTTTGAAGCTTACAAATAAAGACATAAAAGGAGAGTCGAAAGGTGACGGCCACAAGGATGAAATTGATATCCAGTCAGTAAATTTTGGATTGAGCCAAGCTGGCTCTGCGTCATTCGGTGGCGGAGCTGGTACAAACGCAGCCAGTTTTAATGATATGAGTTTCGGAAAAATTGTCGACTTTTCGTCGCCAAATCTGATGGCAACTTGCGCCGAGGGGACAGCCATTAAAGAGGCAAAACTTGTAATCCAGAAAGCCGGTACTGATGGTCCAATAGATTATCTTGTGTACACAATGAATGACTGCATAGTTTCTTCCTATCAGGTGACTACGAGCGGCGGGGAGTCCACGGATTCTTTCTCGATCAACTTTGCTAAAATAACAATGCAATATACGCCTCAAACCGAAGAAGGAACAAAGGGCACGGCTCTACCAGTCACATTTAATGTAAAAACAGGTAGGCCGGAATGATGCTGTTATGGCGGCTTCGGGAATGGTTTTCGGTTTCCTGGTCAAATTGATTGTGTCGAACCGCTGATATTCATTGATCTTCTCAAGCGCTGAATACTTAGCGGAGCCACCGCAAGGCAGATTGAGATGGCGTAGCAAGTGCGATGATTGGATTGAAGAAACCAGACCGTTTCATGCCTCCACTCATGCTGGCGTTTCGTGCCGCGTTTCGCGATCACGACTCGGGTAAGGGATTGGATCTAAAGGACGATGCTGGCGAGCGGATTATTCCTGGGCGGAGGGCTTCGCCGCGCAATGCGGTGAGCGAGGCGGCTCTCCGGCAGGAACTCTCGGACGATCTCAGTGCTTTGCTGAATTCGGTCAACATGGCGGCCAGCGAGGATATCTCGCAATTTTCCTACGTGTCCAAGTCAATATTGAATTATGGGCTCAATGACCTCACCGCGATATCCATAGACGAGAGTGCCGTAGAGGATATTGGCGTGGAACTGCGAAAAATTCTGTCGACTTACGAGCCGCGGCTGGTTGCCGATTCAATCATTGTCGAGCGCGATCAATCGGTCGATAGTGCATTGCTCAAGCTGCGCTTTAATGTGCGGGCTGAAATGTATGCAACACCGGTCGATGTGCCGGTGGAATTCATCGCGGATTTTGAAGTCGGAATCGGCAAGATGCAGATCACCAGATTGTAGCGGGCATGAATCGCGAGTTCCTCGATCTCTACAACCGCGAACTCCGGCTCCTCCATGAGAACGCCAAGGAGTTTGCCGAGGAATTTCCCGGTGTGGCAGAACGTTTGGGTGGTCTGGTCGCCGACCGCATGGACCCGATGATCGCTGGGTTGCTTGAGGGTTCGGCATTCCTTGCAGCCCGCGTGCAACTCAAGCTCAAGCATGAGTTTCCCGAATTCACCAACAACCTGCTGGAACAACTGGTACCTCATCACCTGGCGCCGACCCCATCGACGGCTCTCGTCAGGGTCGAGCCCCCGTTCGCCGAGTCGAACCTCAAGGACGGATTGAAAATCTCCGCCGGTTGCTATCTCGATGCGCGCTACATCGAGCGAGAGCGCCGGGTTGCCTGCAAGTTCCGCCTGGCATCCGATATTGTACTGTGGCCATTCGAGATAACCCGCGCCGAATATTTTCCGACGCCCGGAGCCATGCAGGCATTGGGCTTGGATACGCCGCCCGGTATCATGGCGGGAATGCAAATGTCGCTGCTTCGGCGAACCACGTTGCGGGCGGAAGACGAACCCGCCGACAAACAAGCCGCCCTCAAGCCCGATATCTGGTTATCGAAATGCCGGACGGCCGACATTCCGTTTCATATCGTGTGCAATGAGTCCGATGCGGCGCGCATTTATGAGCAACTGTTCGCCCATTGCCGGGGCATCCATCTGCGCTACCTCAATGAATTCGGCGATCCGGCTTTTATCAAATTGCCGGACAATTCGCTGAAGCAGATCGGATTTGAACGGACGGAAAACTTGTTGCCCAGCGACAATCGCGTGTTCCGGGGCTTCGACCTGCTGCGTGAACTGTTCGTCTTGCCGCAGAAGTTCCTTGGGTTCCGGCTAACTGGCCTCACCGATATCATGCCAAAAATCCGGTCCAGATCAGTCGATATTATTTTCACCTTCGACCGCAGCGATCAGCGCCTTGCCTCTGCGGTCCGTTCCGCTGCGTTTTCGCTGTTCTCCGCCCCGATCGTTAATCTCTTCGAGTTGACGGCAGCCCGCGTGCCAATCAAGAGCAACGAGCACGAGTATCATGTGGTCGCCGACCGCGGCCGCTCGCTCGACTTCGAAGTGCACCGGATTCTGAAAGTCTTTGCGCATTTCGAGGGCGGCAGCGAGAAAGCCGATGTCTATCCGCTGTATTCGGCACCGCCAGCGGGCGTCGCGGAATCAAAGGCCATATACTATGGACTGCGCCGCCTGCCACGACGGCGCAGCGCCGAGGAGCGCAGAAGCGGCAGGGGCTCCAGCTATACTGGCACCGATGTATTCCTGTCGTTAGCCGGCCACCGGCGGGCGGAAGGCTCGCTCAAAGTCGTTGAGTTGAGTGTCCGGACCCTGTGTTCCAACCGGCATCTGACCGAACATCTGCCGACCGGACAGGGCGGCGCCGACTTTGTTTTCGAAGACAATTCAGCGCTTTCGGTGTCCTGCATCGCGGGTCCGACGATGCCGCGTGAATCGATCATCGGCCGCACCCTGCCGGCCGATGGCCCGGTGCCCAATGGCACCTCGGCCTGGCGCCTCCTCAGCATGCTTGGCGTCAATCATCTTGGCCTCACTGGCCGCGGCACGGCGCATTCGGCTGATACATTGCGGGAAATCCTGTCACTGTTCGCCGACACGACCGATAGCTCGACCGAACGGCGCATTCGCGGCATTCTTTCGGTTGAAACCCGCGCGGTTGTCCGGCGTATCCGGCAGGCCAATGGCACCGCCGCTGCGCGCGGTCTGGAAATTACCGTCACCTTTGACGAGAAGGCCTTCGAAGGCTCGGGCATTGTATTATTCTCGGCGGGACTCGACCGATTCTTCGCCGAATACGCGGCGGTCAACAATTTTACCCAGACAGTGGTCCGGTCTGCCGACCGTGGTGAAGTTGTGCGCTGGCCGCCCAGGCTGGGCGCCCGGGTCGAGCTATGAGTGACCTGACCGGACTCGCCGCCGAGCCGTGGCGGTTTGATTTCTTTGACGTGCTGCGGAATTTGGAATTCGACAAGCCAGACAAGCCGAGGGTCGGCGACAGCGGAGCCCGTGATGAGGAACTGGTCATCCTCGGGCAGGACCCCTATGTGGAATTTCCCGCGTCCAACCTGAGCCGCTTCGACCTCGACCGGCTTGGCCGCTACCGGATACTGTGCCGGCATTTGGGTTTGCTTGGCCCGCAGGGTGCGCTGCCGCTGCACACAACCATCGAGGCCAAGCAATGGAGCAACGCGCGCGATGAGTCATTCGCGCGCTTTCTTGACATCCTGAACCATCGCTTCTTGCAACTGTTCTATCGCGCCTGGGCCGATGCGCGGCCGCTGGCGCACCATGACCGGCCGGACAGCGATCGCTTTGCGGGATTTGTTGGCGCGGTTGCCGGCATGGGTTCGCGCTCCCTGCAAAACCGCGACGACGTCGGTGACTTCGCCAAATTGTCGCTGGCAGGGCTGATGGCTCCGGCGGTCAAGAGTGCTTCACGGATCGAGAACATCGTTACATTCCTGTTCAACGTGGAGGTTGAGGTCGAACAGTTCATCGGCAGCTGGTTGCAACTTGAACCTGCTGACCAATCGGTGATGTCGGTCAGGCATTGCAGCCTTGGCCGTGACATGATGCTGGGCTCGGCCGTTTACAGTGTGCAGGATAAATTCAGAATTCGCGTGTTTGCCCGCGACCTCAGGCAGTTCGAAGCATTTCTTCCGGATGGAGCGTTTTGTGATAGGCTGGCTGATGCTATCTATCATTATCTGGGCGAACTTCTGGACTATGATGTTGAAATCGCCATTCCGGAAATCGAAACCCGGCCGCAGCAATTGGGTTCGTTTGGCCGCTTGGGTTGGACAAGCTGGATGCAGGCCGGAACTCCGGCTGACACCCTCTGGATTCGCCGGGACTGCCGCTTCCACCCATCTGAACGTGCGGCAGCAAGGCGCGAAAAGAAATCGGAGCACGCCACAAGCAGGAGCTAGGGACAATGGCCGACATTAGTCTTGAAGCGGTAACTGGAAAGCTGAACCGGGTCGGCTACGACGCATTCATGCAGGCGCTGCGGCACGCCAAGGGGGCGGGCAACCGAAATCTTGAACTCGCTCATTGGCTGTTGAAAATCCTGCAGATGGACCAGACCGATCTGGCGATGACCGCCGATCATTTCAAGCTCGATCGCGCCAGGTTGTTGTCCGATACCAACTCGGTGGTGTCCGGTTTCGCGATGAACAAGACAGAGATGCCGGAGATTTCAGACACCGTCATCGATGCGCTCGATCGCGGTTGGTATTATGCGACACTGATGTTCGGCGAAACCCAGATCAGAAGCGGCCACATTCTCACCGCCTTGCTCAAGGATCCGCGCACCCAGCGAGTGCTAGCTGGCGTCAGCAAGGAATTCAACCGTATCGATGCAGAGGTACTAACGAACGAGCATCAGAAAATTTGGCGTGGTTCCGCGGAAGAAAATCTCCAGCCGATGGATGGTTCAGGGTTGCGAGCCGCAGGTACGCCGGGAGAGAGCGCCGCCGCAGGCCCCAAGGGCACCACGGCGCTGGACCGCTATTCGGTCGATCTGACGCAGAAGGCCGCATCCGGCGGCATGGACCCGATTGTCGGGCGCGACGAGGAAATCCGCCAGATCATCGACGTGCTGATGCGGCGGCGCCAGAACAATCCCATCCTCACCGGCGAGGCGGGTGTGGGAAAGACGGCGGTGGTCGAAGGTTTTGCCCAGCGTATCGCAGCAGGCGATGTGCCGCCGCCACTCAGGGGCAACCGTCTGTGCGCGCTCGACATTGGCCTGATGCAGGCAGGCGCTTCAATGAAGGGCGAGTTTGAGCAGCGTCTGCGCTCGGTGATCGATCAGGTTCAGGCCTCGCCCACGCCGATCATCCTGTTCATCGATGAGGCCCACACGTTGATTGGCGCGGGCGGTGCGGCGGGAACCGGCGATGCCGCCAATCTGCTGAAGCCTGCGCTGGCCCGTGGTACTTTGCGCACTATCGCCGCCACCACCTGGTCGGAATATCGCCAGCACATCGAAAAGGACCCAGCACTCGCCCGCCGCTTTCAACCGGTGCAGGTTGACGAGCCTGGCGTCGAGCGCTGCTGCGACATGATGCGAGGCTTGCTGGTGCCGATGGAAAAACACCACAAAGTACACATCGCGGACCCCGCCGTGGTTGCCGCTGTGCGGTTGTCGCACCGCTATATCCCGTCGCGCCAATTGCCCGACAAGGCGGTGAGCCTGCTTGATACCGCTTGCGCCCGGGTTGCGGTTTCGCAGACTGGGACTCCGGCGGTGGTCGAAGATACCCGGGTTCTCATTTCCTCACGCGAGGCCGAACTCACCGCCCTTGAACGCGAACGCGACATCGGCGGCGTCGATGAAAAACGCATCGGTGAAGTCAAGGCAGCCATCGCGGCGGCGCGCGATAGACTAAAGACGCTCGAAGAAGAATGGGCGGCGGAAAAATTGATGGTCGAGGAAATCCGCGATCTGCGAACCAAAATGGCTGAGAGCGGGACCGATGACACCAGTCAGTCTCGCGCGACCCTCATGGCAACCATGACGAAGCTCGAAGCAATAGCGCCGGACCGGCGAATGATTTATCCGTTCGTCGATGCGCAAGCTGTGGCGGCGATCGTGTCCGACTGGACGGGAATACCGGTTGGCCGCATGGTGAAGGACGAAGTACAGACCATACTTTCGCTGGCCGACATCCTCAACCGCCGTGTGGTTGGCCAGGCCCATGGCCTTGCGATGATCGCCAAGCGTATCGAAACCAATCGCGCCAAGCTCGACAATCCCAACAAACCAATCGGTGTATTCATGCTCGCCGGGCCTTCGGGCGTTGGCAAGACCGAGACCGCTTTGGCGTTGGCCGAGGCGCTCTATGGTGGTGAACAGAACATGATCACCATCAACATGTCGGAGTTCCAGGAAGCCCACACGGTCTCGACCCTCAAGGGGGCACCCCCGGGCTACGTGGGCTATGGTGAAGGTGGCCGTTTGACTGAGGCAGTACGGCGCAAACCCTATAGCGTGGTGCTGCTCGACGAGGTCGAGAAGGCCCATCCGGACGTGCACGAAATCTTCTTTCAGGTGTTTGACAAAGGCCAGATGGAAGATGGCACCGGCAGGCGCATTGATTTCCGCAATACACTGATCATTCTCACCACCAACGCCGGTACCGATCTGATCATGCAGTCCTCGGCACATGGCGCGTCGAGGCCCGATCCCGAGCAACTGGCGGTGGCGATGAAGCCGCATCTGCTGCAGGTGTTTCCGCCCGCATTGCTCGGCCGCATCGTGACCATCCCCTATTATCCGCTGTCGGGAGAAATGCTCGGCGGCATTGTGCGCCTGCAACTCGACCGCATTGGCAAGCGCATCCTGGACAATCACGAGGCTGCATTTGTCTACGATGATGCGGTAGTCGGCAAGATTGTTTCGATGTGCAACGACCCGGACTCGGGAGGGCGCATGGTCGATAACATCGTCACCAATACATTGCTGCCGGCGCTGTCACGCCAGATTTTGAACAAGTCGATGGCGAGAGAGGGGATTTCGCAGGCAAAGGTGGCGGTGGAGGCGGGGGAGTTTGTGTATGGGGTAAGCTGACTGACCGCCATGCGCGGGTTCCTGCCACGAAAGCCGTGTCAATTCTCGGCTGGCCGAAGGAGCAATGGGCAAGGCTATCGATGCGACCGGCGGCAATCCGGCGAATCTGGTATCCAAGATATTCCTGCGTGATTTTTCGAAATAAGGAGGCGACATGGGCAATGATTATCCAGGTTCTCATGGGCGGAAAAGAGATATCGCTCTGAAGGTGCCGGACGCCCGCACTCTTTTAAGTTCCGCACTTCCAACTGTGCTTCCGCTGATAACTGCTAATCAACTCGGCCAGGTGCCGAAGGTGCTCGATGCCGCTGTCGTAAATCCGGCCGTCAAGAAGTAATATGCCGAGCTGCGGAGTAAAGCGGTTCACGAGACGAGTGGTGGGCGGGCGATTCTGAATCAAAACCTCTATCGCCGGTCCAATCAGGTTTTCGAGGAGCAGATTGTAGTCACCGAGGCGGATAAACAAATTTGACTGGACTTTGCCAAACCGCTCGCGCCCGACGCGTTGAATCCGAGGACCGACAACCCAGACGAGGCCGCTTGTCTGCACAAGATCAAAAACACTCTCATGAGCAAGGGTGTTTGGCTCCGCTTCGATCAGCCGCTGGTGCGGGACCCCAGTGACCCAGTGGGACGGTGGACGATCGACCCGCGCACCTTCAAGGCGTGGATATCGCTGGACTACGGCGGCGGCGAAATCCCGTTGAAAAACGGCCGCCTGACACGCGAGGCATTGCTCGCCAACACGGTTCTCGGCGCCAACTACTACGTGGCGGTGCATCAAGGAAGCATGCAGCGGACTCTCGACAAGGCGCTCAAGAGCATTCGAGGCCAGATATCCGAAGGATCGGACCTGCACATAGAGTGGGACAGGCACCGCGACGCCGCTGCGCCGCGTGTCGTGCCAATTTCGGACGCCTTGGGCGGAACGGATTTTCCCAGCACAAGAATCTGGAAGCTGCCGCATGACCTCGTGGTGCAGGCGCTGACTCAGAACGTTGGCGGCAACGTCAAGGAATCCAGTAAATCCGCCATCTACGCCGCCATCACAACCGAATTCGCCGCGAAAGTGCTCAATCAGTACTTCGAAGACACAACGACTGGAGCGCAACGCGCGGTGAAAATTCTAACGATCCTGAAAACAGCCGGTCAAATTGCAGAATTTTTTCTTGTCGTCAGGGCACTGGTTGGCGGTCTGGTGCGTCTCATGGCCGCCGAGGCGGCCGAAACCGGCGGCGGGGCTGCTGCGCGGACAGTTGTTAAGGACCGGTCTCCGGGTGCCCACTATCCAACCAACCACCAAATCCCGCCCAACGCCAAATTCCGGCCTGAGTTTGAAAATACTTGGAACAATGTAAGCCGAACGCCCGTTACCGGCCAAGGCGGGTCAGCAATCAACCGTGTTGACCTTGCGACCCAGCAGAAGTTCAACGGCTGGCACGAGGATTTCGCGCGCGGAGTGAAAGATCTCATGGCCAAAAAAGGGGACAAATTGAGAGGATGGGTGGTCTCAAGTGATGAGTTGGTAACGCTTGATAGAATCATAATTGCAAAATGGGGAGACATTTGGCTATTGTACCCCTAGCATTACTTTGGCAGATTTAGTCATGCCGTTTGCCGCCCATCCATCGGCGGCAGCGCGGGCATCGTGAGGGCGTGGATCGCAACATGAGAGTGAAGATTGGATGGCAAAGCGATTGGTGTTTTTGAGCTCATAGAGAACGAATCATCTTCATGTAGCCGGTACGATGCAGCAAATTTCTCGGGAACCACCTCATCGACTGTTCATGCACGTTGAGGACGCCGCCAGCTTGATCCCTTTCGGCCAAAGCGATTAGAGTGACGACCGGAATGACCAAGGATTCTCGCGATGTCCCGGTTCGATCGTGAAGCAGGTGACAAGACGGTCATTGCACCCCGGCGCAAACCTGGGGAATTGACCAATCTGCCCGCGACTGGTCCGGTTCGGGAGCAAACCAAACAATCAGGGGCGCCGCGTTCATCATCGCTAGTGGCGGTTGTACTGGGGCTGACGATCTTGTTGTTGCTGGGAGGCGCCGCCAGCCTGGTTACAATCCACGTTCTTACCGGCGGCCGCTCGGAATTTTCTGATGCGGTGCTTGACTCCGAATTGGTTGCGGTGGCGGAGCCCGCGGGATCCGAGCAGCAAATCGAAGAGGAGTCGGACGCCGATATCGAGAAATTCCTGCCACCCAAGATCATCGAACTAAGCGGTGATCCGGTGGTGATCAAGCGCCGTCCCGGTATTTCACGTCAGTTGGTAAAACTTGCCGAGGATGTGGTCGCCAAGGCGAAACCCCGTGGTGTGGGTAACGAAGTCTACAGGATGGACGATACCTTGGTAGCTCCGGAGACGAATTTTTTTGGCGGCCTGCCGGGGTCGCAGCAGGATTTTGCATTCTTTCAATCCGCCGACGACGGGCCCGATGCCAGTGCCGATGGCGAGCCAGAAGAAGGCACTACGCTGAGTCTGCTTGCGGAGAATTCCAGTGTGGTGGACGTCAATGCCAATGGGGAATTGGCGCTGGACGCGCGCCAGGATTTTGTGCTGCGGCTGGACCAGAACCAGACGTTGAAACAGCTGTTGACGACTCAGGGCTTCGGGGCCGGCGCTGGCGAGACAGTCGAAACCGCTTTTGATCAGACTTTTCAGATTCGCGAACTGAAGAAGGGCGACAGTGTTGCAATCCGTGGGATAGCCACTGGCGACGTCAGCGCTCAATTTCTTCCCGTGCAAATTTCTGTCTACCGCGATCAAAGGCTGGTGGGAACGCTGGCATTGAATGAGCTCGATAACTACGTGCCGGGAGCCGATCCGTGGTTTGGCCGGGACATTTTCGATGAACCGGAGCAAGCTATGGCGGGAGCTGGCAAACAGCGCTTGCTTGACGCAATCTACAATACTGCTGTGCGCAACAACCTGCCGACGTCAGTTGCTGGCGAAACCATTCTGCTGTTGTCACGCTCCAACGATCTCGAGCAGGCAGCCGACGACAGCGACGGCATTACCATCCTCTACAGCAATGCCGCGCGTGACCGGAAAACCGGTTTTGGGCGTGTGCTCTATGTCCGCATCCAACGCAGTGCTGGAGATATGGAGTGCTACGCCTTTCAATCCGGCGAGGGAAAGCAGTTCGATTGCGTGTCTGTCGATGGCCGCAGCTCCGCCACCGATGGCAGCATGGTAACGCCGGTCAAGGGCGTTATCGCCGCGAAGTTCGGGCCGATCAAGGACGCTGCCACCGGCAAGAAGCGAATGAATTTTGGCGTGAATTGGTCAGCGCCGCTTGGTTCCACGGTCGCCGCGGCGTTCGCGGGCGAAATCACATTCGCCGGAACGACGGACAACGGCGGCAACGTCGTCAAGATCACCCACGCCGACAAAACCATCACCAGCTACTCGCACCTGCAAAGGTTCGCGCGAACCGTTTCTATAGGAAGTAAAGTCGCGGCCGGCCAACCGGTCGGTTATGTCGGGCAGACCGGCGATGCCAGCGAGCCAATGTTGCATTTCGAACTCGCGCGAAATGGACAGCCGGTCGATCCGTTTGGCGAATACCGGCGTTCGGTGGAAAAAGGTGGCGCTGTCGATTCCTTCGTCAATCGCATCATCTATGTGGAGAGTGCCAACAATTGCAATGCACGCAATCCTCTGTCGAGCGCTGTCGGTCTTGGCCAATTCATTGAGAGCACCTGGATGAACACCGTCAGATTGCACCGGCCCGATTTGATGGAAGGCCGGTCTCGATCACAAATTCTGGAGCTTCGGGTGGATTGCGAACTGGCACGCGAAATGACAACGGCGTTCACCCGGGACAATGCGAGTGTGTTGAGGGTGCAGGGGCACGAAGTGAGCCCGGGAAATCTCTATCTATCGCATTTTCTCGGTGTAGGGGGTGCCTTGAGAGTCCTCGGTGGAAATCCGGGGTCTCAGATCAGTGAGGTATTCGGCAGTGCCCATGTTGAGGCAAATCCGTTTGAGTCCGGAAAAACACTCGGTTGGCTGATCGAATGGGCGGAACGCAAGATGAACCAGAAAGTGTCGGTCAAGATCGCCGATGGTGCGGTGCAAAAACCGGCCAACAAATTTGCTGGCAACAAGGCCTTTGCGGAACTCAAACGGGCCATTGAAGTGATGCTTCAATAGCGCTGTCGATGCCAAATGGCGGCTGCAATGAGGGGTTGGCAGGACCGCCAGGATCGCCTACTTTGAACCAGGTCCGCATTCTGGCATGCAAATGTCGTCTCAGTTTTCTTGATTGGAGGCAAGGGTCCAATGCGTGTTGTCACCTTAAGTTATGTTTTGATGACGCTGATTTGCATCGGGCCGATGGCTCTGGCCCAGTCTCCCGAAAAAACTTTCGAGATCGAACTGAATGGTGTCGAGGAAATCGACAATAGCTGCCGCATCACGTTCGTGGCTGTCAACAATCTTGGGGCGCTGCTTGACAAAACGTCGATTGAAATCGGCGTATTCGATAAGGACAATGTATTCTCCGAAATGGTGGTTTTTGATTTTGGCCGACTGCCGCTGGGAAAAACGAGAGTGGTGCAGTATGATCTTCCGCGCAAGTGCGAAACGATTTCCCGGCTGCTGCTGAACAGCTTCAAGGATTGCTCCGGTGCCACGGATTTGAAGCAGCTTTGCGAAGACAATATCCGGACGAAGAGCCAGGCAACCATGGCATTTGGACAATGACCCGTTGGAAAAACAACTTCGACGGGAGGTAAATGCGGATGATCTCCGGCATATTGTTCCTGTTCAATTCCGGTGGTCCGGTGGTGGTGGTTCTGGCCGCCATATCGGTGGTGGCGCTTACCATGAGCCTGTACAAAATCTGGCAATTCGCCGTCAATCGGGTTGGCCGCCACAAAGTCGCACTTCAGGCAATCGATTTATGGTTGGAGAACAGCAGGCAGGAAGCCTACGACATGGTGGCTTCGCACCGTTCGCCTCTGTCAAAGGTTGTGGCCCATGCCATGCGTGGCTTGACCCATGCCAACACAAACATCGCCGCGGTCAGGGAGGATGTGACGCGGGTAGCGCTTGCCGAGTTGCACGAGCTTCGACGCTATTTGCGCGGCATCGAAGTAATCGCGCAATCGGCACCGTTGCTTGGATTGCTGGGAACGGTGATTGGCATGATAGAGGCATTCAATAAGCTCGCGGCCTCGGGCACGGCGGTCAATCCGGCACTGCTGGCGGGCGGAATTTGGACTGCCTTGCTGGCGACCGCGATGGGGCTCGGCGTCGCCCTGGTTTTCTCGACACTGGGAGCCTGGTTCGAAAGCATTGTGGAGAATGAGCGGTCCGTTGTTGAGTTGACGATGACCGGCTTCTTCGCCCACCGCATAGCCGATGATCAAGGCCGTGATTTCGGCGACGTCACAAAGATCGAGACGAAGCGTCCAGTTCATGCGAATTGAAACGCCAGGTCCGGTGCGCAAACCACTGCCTCTAACGCCGTTGGTCGACGTGGTATTTTTGCTGCTGATGTTTTTCATGCTGTCGTCGACCTTTACCAAATTTGGCAACATGGACTTGGATCGGTCCGCGGTATCCGCGGCGGGCGGGGAGATCAGTCAACTGCCATCCGGAAAGGCGCCGGGCGTTATCATCCAGGTATCGCTAGGACCGCAACTGAGGATCAATGGCGTTAGTATTGCCGTCGAGGCGGCAGCGGCCGAGCTTGACAGCTACTATACGAAGGGCGTGCGGTCGGGTGCGATAGTGTTAATGCCTTCCGCCAAAGTCCAGGATCTGGTGACGGTTCTCGAACAGGTTCGCGGTTCAAAGTTGCGGTCACTATCCGTCGTGAGATAGGAAAACTGCATGCATCTGCCTGCCAGGCCAGTAAAGCGCTCCTCTGATTGGGTTATGCAGCTCATCAACATTGTATTTCTTTTGCTTCTGTATTTTCTGGTGAATGGAACAATTGCCGGGCAACAGGAGTTTGCGGCCGAACCGCCGAGGACACTGCTAGTCACCGCTGCAAATCCACCCAATGATGCAGTCGTTATCGAGGTGGGCGGCGCCATCACGTACCGGGTAAAGCACGCGACCGTAGAAACGCTCGCTTCACTGTTGGCCAGCGAAGTGGACGTGAAAGTCGTTGCGGACCGCCGGTTGCAAGCCTTGAGTCTCGTCGACATTCTTGATCGGCTCCGTGACCAGGGAGTGGGTAATATTTCACTGGTCACTGTCCGGAATGATGCGCCATGAGAGTTGGAATTGTCATCTGGCCATTGGCGTTCCTGGTATCGTTTGGTGTCCACATGATGTTGGCGGGTGCAGTGTCTGGTTTGTCTGAAGCCACGCAGCCGGAGCCACAATCGGAACTAATGATCGGTGAGAAGCTTTCGTTTGTCTCGGCCACGCTAACGCCCTCGACCATCGAAACGTCCAGTGCTTTACGGGTATCCTCAAATACCAACGACACCGAAATACAGCCCGAGGTGCGGGCCAAAAATCTTCAACCAGTTGAGTCCGTGAAAGCACTGCCCGTCACTGTGAGGCCACGCCAGCAAGCCCTGGCGCCGGTAAGTGCGCCGCAAGTCCAACCACTGAAATACGATGGTGAAGCACAGGCCGCCACCAGTAGCAGCGGCAACGCGCTTGAACCAGTTGTTGATTTTTCACAGTTGGCGAAAGTCACAAATGACAAGAGACCTGCCTCTGTAGATACAGAATCTATGCCGCTTCAGCCGATTGCAGAAACTGGAACCGTGACAACGGCTTCCAGTGCACATGTAACGACGGTTTCGCCAACTAATAAGAATGCGGTTGAGGCAATCCAAGCTGGCGGCGTCGGTATTCTGCAGCCAAACAAAGTTGCTGACGCAAGTGTTGCAGCCCGCCCCGTTGCCGGATCTCAAGAAATCCCTGCAAGGAAATCTACCGGTGCCGCCGCGCAGAAACCGAACCTTTCGATCACGGTTAAGCCGACAGAGGCACAACAGGCCTCGAAAGCTCCAGTGAAAAAATTGGCGCTGCTTCAACCGATTCCAATTCCACCCGCTGTTGCGCCCCGGGAAAATCGTCACGACAAATTTGTAAAGCTGGTTCGCAACTATGATGGAGGCCCATGTTTCCTTGCAATGCCGGTGGATGATGAGGGCGTCAAACTTGCAATTGAGAGCTTCAGTTCGCGCAACGAACCAATGCTTCAGTTGCAGAAGGCAATTAGATTTAATCTCGGTGCCGACGTCAATGTTGGAGTGCGGAAGATTACCGAGGATCAGTGCCCGGTAATCGGATTTATCGATACGATGTTGAAATCGCGGATTCCGGAGCTGAAAGTAGGGCTGCGCAATACGAGTATCAGTAATGGCGGCCAGATTAGCGGAAACGTTGGCGGCGTACGATTGCCATGGATCAACCTGCTGCTGGTTGATGACGATGGCATGGTTCATGATATCTCATCATATGGAAGTATGGCGGGGGGATATCTGCGATTTTCAGCTCCAGTCACCATCACGGCAATGGGAAAGTCCCGCTACCAGCTGGTCATTGCCATCGCGGCAAGCAAGGAACTGCGTATTCTGAATTTATCCGAGCCGGTCAGCAGCAGCAATCTGTTTGAGGGCGCACTGAGAAAAGCCAATGAGCTGAACGCCGAGATAGCTATCGGCATTAGTGCTTTCCGGGTGGAATAAGAAAGGAGAATGCAGACTGGAACCCCTCGAAAGCCCTTTCGAGCCAAAACTGTCACCCATGTCTCCGGATCAAAGTCTCACCTATGTCTCAGGGCGGACCACGGATATTGGGGTGCGGGATCGGCGCGCCGTCCGTGGCGCGCGGTAGCGCGGAACGCCGATCGAGGTTGTTGTCGAGGATGGATTTAGCCGAGTCGTAGGCGCGCTCTGCCGCCGCTTCGATACGCGCGGCGCCAGAGGGACGGGCCAGCCGGACGATGCCCAGACAGGCGCGGAAGCCCTGCTCCGGGTGTGACCTCTGCTCGAGGATCAACTCGCACAATGCCGCCGTCGCCGGCCCGATCAACCGCATGTCCTGGCGAATACGTTCGATCGTCCAGCCGGCGTAACACCGGTGGCTGGACGGCATGTGTTCGGCAACGGTCGTGTGCTTGTGATTGCCGCTCATCCGCGGGTGCGCGGCGATCCGTTCGCCTTTGAGGAAGATTTCGACGGTTCTCGCGGTCAGCCGAACCTCGACCGCGGCACGGGCATAGCGATAGGGACCGCTGAAATAATGGGACCTGGCGTCGATGTGATAATCGCAGAACTACCGGGTTGCATTGAGCGCCACCCGCTCGATTTTCGGCGATCGCGATTGCACGGCAACGTTTACCGCCAGCGGACGTTTTTGAACTCAATCAACCAGCGTCCATGTGGACTTAGTTTTGTAGTATCTTACTGCCCTTGATAACGACATTGGAGGCGGCCTTTAGCTTGACGTTGCCATAGCTTTCGATGTTGATGTCATTGCCCTTGATTGTTATTTCGCCGTTCTTTTTCAGGATCATTGCCGCGCTGCCCACCTTAATCTTCACCGAACCGTCGGAATCCACTTCAATGAATTGCTCCAGCCGTTCGATGTGGTGCCACAGCACCTGGATGTGTTTCTTGTGATGGGCCAGTTGCGCGTCTTGCGAGGCATTGGCAGACAAGTTTTGGATGTCCTGAAATGCGTCCTTGCTAAACATGGGAATGCTCCGTTCAGTTGCGATCCGACAGCCAGCCTATAGCATGAATTGGCCGACATCCACCCGATGATCGGCCTCGACGGTCGAATGTATACGTGAATTGACGTGATTGGTAAGGTAGCCATGATGACGCCGGATGTGACGGAGACGGCTTAACTCCTGTGATACCCTGTGGTGACTCTGCGGTGGCCCGTGGAGTCGATCAGCGGTTTTTCTTCGCGGCTTGGCTGCCGGCTGTCCGGCGATTTGCCCCGGATACCGGCCTCAATGCCATACAGCGCACCGATGCGGTCGAGAGCTTCATTGGCGGTTGGGGAACCGTTTGCCGCCTGAACGTCGAGGACCTGCGCCTCACGTGGGCCCAGCATGCAGCTTCCGCCGCCCAAGCAGACTTTCGATGATTGGCCAACGGGCTCAAACGATGATTCAATCTGCGGAGTTGATTCGGAGGTTGGATCGTGACAGGCAAGTCTCCATTGAGAGTGACTGCGGAGCAGCGAGAGGGTCTCGAGCGGCTTGCGCAGTCTGCGGACCGGGAAGAGGCCGGCCGGGCTCCTGGCACCGTGGTCTGCTGCGACACGTTATTGCGGTTTTTCCGCCGGCACGGCATCAGCTTTAAAAAGCCATTCACGCCGCAGAACAGGACCGGCTCGATGTCGCCCGGCGGCGGGCCTGGTGGAAGAAGTATCAGGCCCGGATCAGCCCGGACCGCCTGGTTTTCATCGATGAGACATGGACGAAGACCAACATGACGCGAGCCCATGGCTGGTGAAGGACGGCGCGGCCCACACACCCGTTCCCAACGGCACATTCCTTGTTGGCATTACCCGCCAGCGTGTCATCAAACTTCTGCGCAAGGCTGGCGTCACCGTGCATGAGCGTAGCCTGCGCTGGGAGGAATTCCTCGATGCCGACGAAATTTTTTCGACGGGAAACTACGGCAAGGTGGTGCCCGTCACCCGCATCGAAACCCGCAAT
>JANLWG010000002.1:0-4555 GCA_031364405.1 Hyphomicrobiales bacterium | reverse complement strand
TTCGCTTCGCCAATGGCTTGCCAGCGATCAACCGGCGTCTCGTCATCAGGCGGTGCTTGGCAATCTGGCGCGCGGCGGCGCCGCAATCATTGCCAATCCGGCCGCCCTTACCGGTCTGATCATCGTCAGCGCGCTGGTGATCGTCGCGATCTTCGCATCGCTGATCGCCGGAAGCGTTTCGCCCATTGCCCAGGATCTTGCCACGCGTCTGGCGCCGCCCAGTTCCAGCCATTGGTTCGGTACCGACGAACTGGGCCGCGATATTTATGCCCGCACCATCCACGGCGCCCGGGTAACGCTGACCATCGTCATGCTGGTGGCGGTGTTTGTGGCTCCCATCGGCCTCGCGGTTGGTACGACAGCGGGCTATCTCGGCGGCTGGGTTGACGCGGTTCTGATGCGCATCACCGACATATTCCTCGCCTTCCCGCGTCTGGTGCTGGCGCTCGCCTTCGCCGCAGCACTTGGGCCGGGTATCGAAAACGCGGTCATCGCCATCTCGCTGACCGCATGGCCGCCCTATGCGCGTATCGCACGGGCTGAAACGGTTACCATCGCCCGCAGCGATTTCATCGCCGCGGTGGTATTGCAGGGGGCATCGAGCCCGCGGGTGTTGTTCCGTCACATCGTGCCGCTGTGCCTTTCGTCGGTCATCGTACGGCTCACCCTCGACATGGCCGGCATCATCCTCACCGCGGCGGGTCTTGGCTTTCTTGGCCTCGGGGCCCAGCCGCCCACGGCGGAATGGGGTGCCATGGTTTCGTCGGGCCGCGATGTCATCCTTGACCAATGGTGGGTGGCGACAATTCCTGGCCTTGCCATCTTCATCGTCAGCCTTGGTTTTAACCTTCTGGGGGATGGCTTGCGCGACGTCCTCGATCCGAAGAACACATGAGCGAAAAACCGCTCATTGAAGTTGAAGACCTCAACGTGTCTTTCCCCGGACGCGGCGGCGTAACCCGCGCCGTGCGCGGCGCAAGTTTCTCGTTAGGGCGCGAGCGTCTCGGCATCGTCGGCGAGTCGGGCTCGGGAAAATCGACCACCGGCCGCGCCCTGTTGGGGCTCATCGCCATTCCCGGCATGGTCACCGCAAAACGCCTGTCGCTATCGGGAACCAACCTTCTCGCGCTGCCGGAGGCCGGCTGGCAAAAACTGCGCGGCCGCCGCATGTCCATGGTGATGCAGGATCCGAAATACTCGCTCAATCCGGTGCTCAAGGTCGGCAAGCAGATCCAGGAAACCTACCGGTTGCATCACAAATCTTCTGCCGCCGAGGCCCGCCGCCGCGCCCTCGACATGCTGGAGGCCGTCAAGATTCGCGACGCCGATCTGGTCTATCATCTTTATCCTCATCAATTGTCGGGCGGCATGGGCCAGCGGGTGATGATCGCCATGATGCTGATCGCCGAACCGGACCTGCTGATCGCCGACGAGCCCACCTCGGCACTCGATGTCACCGTGCAGAACCAAGTGCTGCGCATCCTCGACGATCTCGTCACCGGCCGCGGCATGGGGTTGATCTTCATCAGCCACAATCTCACCATCGTATCGAGTTTCTGCGACCGCGTGCTGGTGATGTATGGCGGCAAGATTGTCGAGGAGTGCAAAGCCAACGAGATGAACAAAGCAAGACATCCTTATACGCGGGCGCTCCTTCAGGCTGCCCCCTCGCTGGACCGGCCAAAGGCGGAGCTATCGGTCGTGGTTCGCGATCCGGCGTGGCTGGCATGATCGAGGTCAGCGATCTCGCCGTTACTTTCCGCAATGGCGGAAAGCCCATCCACGCGGTACGGGGCGTCAGCTTCACGGTTGCCGAGGGCGAGAGTTTCGGCATCGTCGGGGAATCGGGATCGGGCAAATCGACGATCCTCAAGGCCATTGCCGGGCTATGCGGCACCGCCACGCCGAGTCTGCGCATCAATGGGGCGGCCATGGGCACCAAACGCAGCAAGGCCGAACGCCTCCTGATGCAATTTGTTTTTCAGGACCCCTACGGATCGCTGCATCCGCGCCAGACGGTTGATGACATGCTGCGCGAGCCGCTGCTGATCCACGGCGCCGGCGAAATCGATACGAAAGTGTCCGAGGCGCTTGCCGATGTGGGCCTTGAGCGGCTGCACCGGTTCCGCTTTCCCCATCAGCTCTCCGGCGGCCAGCGCCAGAGGGTGGCGATTGCCCGCGCGTTGATCCTGCGGCCGCGCATCCTGCTTCTCGATGAGCCGACGTCCGCCCTTGATGTTTCGATTCAGGCGGAAATCCTCAATCTTCTGTCGCGGCTGCGCCGCAGCTACCGGCTCACCAGCATACTGGTCAGCCATGATCTTGGCGTCGTCGCCCATCTGTGCAACCGCATCGCCATCATGCAGCAGGGCCTCCTCGTCGAAGTGCTCGATGTCGAAGCCCTGCACCGGGGCAGGGCGAGAGAGGCCTATACGCTTGAATTGATCGCGGCCAGCCGCGGCTATGCCCGGGCGGGATGAGTCAAGGTAACAGGTTAGTTTGAATTTCCGCTATCGACCCTAAGCGGCATTGCCGGCGATGAGCTTGGCCGCTCAACCCTGTGAGCTGACAATCAGTCCGCGACCTGCATGACCCGAGGTGGAAGTCAGGCTGGATAGACTCTCAGTCGAAATTCCAATAGCATTCTACATGCTGGGTCATCTGAAAGCACCGGAACAACATGACTGTACCTCGCGCCCAACACTGCCTTGCAGCTATCGCTGTCACTGAAGTGGCGGGTTATAACGTGGCCAGCTGGCCGGACAATGAGTAGTGGAACGTAAGCTCACCACCATCCTCGCCGCCGATGTCGTGGGCTATTCAGGCCTGATGGAGCGCGATGAGGCTGGCACGCATGAGCGCTTGAAGGCGGGGCGGAAGGAACTGTTCGAGCCTGAAATCGCGCGCCATCATGGGCGGGTGTTCAAGCTGATGGGCGACGGGCTGCTGGCCGAGTTCGGTTCTGTGGTCGATGCGGTCGAATGCGCGGTGAGCCTGCAGCGCGGGCTGGCTGAGCGCAACGCCAATGTGGCGGAGGATCAGCACATCCAGGTTCGCATTGGCATCAATCTGGGCGAGGTGATCGTCGAGGGCGACGACCGCTTCGGCGAGGGCGTCAACATCGCCGCAAGGCTCGAACAACTGGCCGACCCCGGCGGCATCTGCGTTTCAGGCAAGGTGGCCAAGGAAGTCGAAAAGAAACTGGCCTTCGGCTTCGAGTCAATGGGCGCGCAGAAAGTCAAGAACATCGCCGAGCTGGTGCAGGCCTTCCGCGTGAAACTCGACGGCGCACCGGTCACGCGCTCTATCTCGACTACTTTTCCGGCGTCGCGCCTGCGCCTGCTCCTGGTATCTTTTGGCGCTGTCGTTCTAGTGGCGATTGCAGGGTTCTATGGTTTTACATACTGGATTGCGGGCAGCGGCCCGCCATTGCCTGATAAACCCTCAATCGCGGTTCTGCCTTTCGACAATTTCAGCGACGATCCCCAGCAGGCGTTTTTCGCCGACGGCATTGCCGAGGACCTGATGACCGATCTGTCGCGCCTGTCTGGCCTGTTTGTGATCGCCCGCAACTCGTCTTTCGCCTACAAGGGCAAGGCCACCGATGTGCGCCAGGTGGCACGCGAGCTGGGCGTGCATTACGTCGTCGAAGGCAGCGTCCGGCGCGCTGGTGAACAGGTGCGGATTAACGTCCAGCTCATCGACGGGCTGACCGGGGCCCACCAATGGGCCGAGCGCTACGACGGCGCCTATGCGGATATCTTTGCGCTTCAGGACAGAGTGACGAAGGCCGTGGTCGGCGCGCTGGCGGTGCAATTAACCGGGACCGAGCAGGCAACGCTCAGCCAGCACGACACTGCCGTTCCGGCGGCCTACGACGCTTTCCTGCGCGGCTGGGAATTCTACCAGCGTACGACACCTGAGGATTACAAGAAGGCGATTCCCTTTTTCGAACGGGCGGTTGATCTCGATCCGGATTACGGCCGCGCCCAAGCAGCCCTCGCCATGGTGTATTTCAGGAGCTTCGATCAACGCTGGAGCGGTAGCCTCGGGATATCCGCCGACCAGGCATTCAGGAAGGCGCGCGATTATCTGACCCTCGCCAAAGCCCACCCGACTTCGACTTCACATCAGGTGGCAGGCAATGTCTCCCGGGAACGCGGCTGGTACGACGATGCCCTCAAGGAGTTCGCGGCGGCGATCGCGCTCGACCCGAGCGATTCCTGGAGCTATGCCGATCAGGCCAATGCCATGATCTGGGCCGGCCGTCCCGCCGAGGCCGAAACGCAGATCGAGACGGCCATGCGGCTCGATCCCCGGCACCCACCCGTCTTCTTGTTCTACCTGGGGTTGGCGAAATTCGCCCAGGAGCAGATGCCGGAAGCCATCAAGACGTTCGAGGAGGCCGACCGGTTGAACCCGAATCTGCCACTGCTGCGGCTGTATCTGGCGGCAACATATGGCCTCAGCGGGCGGGCGGAAGATGCCAAGGCGACGGTTGAAACCTATAGCGCTGCACGTGTCAGACAGGGTGGCCTGCCTTTTGTTATGATCG
>JANLWG010000415.1:0-18278 GCA_031364405.1 Hyphomicrobiales bacterium | reverse complement strand
GCTGCAAGCCGTGCCGCCAGAGCTTTTCTTGCTCCACTGGTTCGTAATGGTCCCGCTTACGCTGCGGTACTGGTAGATTTCGACGCGGGCACTGCTGATTGATGTGGGCTTCAATGCCAATGCAACGGCGCTGAAGTAATCATCCATTGTGGCAGATGTGACAGTCGTGTCGTTCTGGGTAACGAGATCGGCAACGACGCTGGCGGCGTAGGTTACTTTGCGGTTCAGCGAGATGAGTGCCGTCAAATCCACCAGCCCGAAATAGAGGAACAGTAGAAATGGCATGATGAAGGCCATCTCGATGGCGGCAACCCCGCGGCCATCGTGCCAGAATGAGCGAAACTTGCTGATCATCTTGGCCAATCCATCAAAACGGTTCATTGCGGAAAATCGCCAGGCCATAGATGCGGCGGGCATCGTTGCCATTGACGTTTCCAAGGAAATTCATGAAGGGAAATACGAAATCCCAATCGTAGGTGGCAACAACGGCTGCCGGCTTAAGCTTGCCGCCGGGGCTGAACACGTTGCTGTTGGAACCTCCTCCAATTGTAAGAGGATCGGCCATTGATGATGCCAAGGATGCGAAGGAGGCGGCGTTGTTGACATAAACTGTCACTTTGCCAGTGCAGTCGATGAGAAGTTTGACATTGTTGCATACGCTGGTCTTGAAGGCTGACGAGCTCATCAGCAGTGTACCATCAGACGCCGATACCTGCCCGGTGCGCACTTGCCGGGAGGCTTCCTGCACAGCGTTCTGCAGCACGTATTCGGTGAATAGCATGAGGCCGGTTTCGCAGATACAACCGAGGACGAAGAAGAACGGAGCCGCCACAAGGGCAAATTCTACAGCCGTGGCGCCCCGTTCTGACCGATGGTACCGGCCAAAAACCTTACGGCGCCATGAATTCAAGTGACCCCACATAATTTGCTCCCGGACCGGAAGGCATCTGCGCGCTGCAATGCCGATTTCAACGGCAAACATTATCAAGACTGGCTTTCACCCGAGTGAAAAAGTCCATGCGATTTTTATTGAATTGATTGTTCATGCATTAACCCCCTTGCACCGGGTTTCATTTCTATACGCCAAAGAAATAAAGCCCCGGAGGTCCAGGGCTTTGCCTGGGCCGCAATTCGATTATTGTGCTGGCGCTGGCTGATTCTCCTCGGCGGTTTTCTGGCCGGTGGCAATGTTGATCTTCTCTTCGTTGCGCTTCAGCACATTCTCCTTGAACCAGTCCGGATTGTCGCCGACGTGCATCGAAGCTTCACAATCGGGCGCACAGACATAGCTATATTGTAGTCCGGCTTTGAACATCGCCACATTATTGTGTCCACCAAGTTGCACATCGATCTCGAAATCGGCCAGCTGGGCGCCCTTTTGATCCAGTATAATGACATTGGTTGTACCGTAGCTGCGACCATGCAGGAAAACCTTCTGGCCCTGGATCGAGGCGTCGGCGATACTGGGATTGCCGATAACAACAATTCCAGGCTCCCGCGGCACATCAATAACCTGCGTCTGGTCCGTGTAGACGATAAGTGGCTGGGCTGCGATGGCCTGACCGGCAGCGTATGCCACGGCCGTGCAGAGAAGAATGCCGGAAAGGCTGCTTTTGATGGTCATGGCTCTTTCTTTCTGCGGGCAATATTCGCCCGTTAACATTGAACACGAGCCTCATTTGAGCCGGGAATGGTGAATCTTCCCTTAAACAGCTGCCAATCCATCAAGTGTCTGATGACGAAGTTGTCTTGGGCGGGATAGTCTTGTTCGTTCGAACTCAGTTGTTCGCATGGAAATGCTGATTGTGTCAGCCATCATGTCGCCAGAAGACTTTAAGTTCATCAAGTAATAAATAATTAATATAAATATAACTTCTGATAACGTGAAATATATAGGGGCTAAATTATAAAAACGAAGAATAAATAACAGATTTAAACAAATATTCACCACGTAATTCTGAAACACTTAAAATTAAACAGAAAAAAACGGCAGATTGATAACCAAATCGAACGCCGATTGTATTGTTTAATGATCTTACTGGATGGATTTACTTGCCATTAAAGGGTCTCATCTAAGGTGGGGTCATGGTTCAGAAAAGACGGCGCATGAAGCACCGTATGTGTTGAGCCAAGTGCCGTTGTCAAAGTGGAGTATCCAATGAACAAGTTCGTACGTTTTGTGAAAGATGAATCAGGCGCGACCGCCATCGAATATGGTCTGATCGCCGCCGCCATGGGCCTCGCCCTCGTCACCGCCATGCCGCTCCTCGCGACCGCGATTACCGGCAAGTTCTCGAGTCTCGCTAATTCGATCACCACCCCGTAATATTCAGCGGTTGCGGGCCCACAAGGCCCGGCGCAGCCGCCAGGAACGCCGACAAAAAATCCACCGGTTCATACCCGGTGGATTTTTGTTTGCATGAGTTGCCAATCAGACAGCCACGGTTAACCCCGCCTTAAATGCCAGTGTGGGAATTTGCGGCGATCGCCGGAAGGGCCGGCACGGGGCGTGACTCTATGATACAGTTTCTATCGATAACAGTTTTTCCGCTGCTGATGATCGTCGCTGGTGCCGGCGATACACTTTCCATGCGCATTCCAAACTGGTTAACCACCCTCATCGCCGTCGCATTTTTACCCATGGCGCTCCTGACTGCAATGCCACTAGCCGATTTCGGGGTTCATGTAGCCGTCGGTTCGGGCATGTTCGTCCTGGGTTTTGTGCTGTTCTCACTAAGAGTCTTCGGCGGAGGAGATGCAAAACTCCTGGCCGCGGCTGGCCTCTGGCTTGGCTGGCCCGATCTCATTCCTTTCCTGGTCATGACTGCGTTCGCCGGCGGAGCACTTGGCCTGGCGGTCGGCGCATGGTCACTCATCAACATGAATTCAGAAATCAAACAGGGTTCGATATTCAACCGCTTTGGCACGGTGAAACCGAGTGTGCCTTATGGATACGCCTTCGCCGTTGGCGCGATCCTAGCTTTTCCGGATACCTGGTGGATGCCGGTTGGCGGTTGATAAAGGAAATACCTTGAACAGGGTTAACACATATTTGACCAATCCAGCCGAAAGTACACAGCGCGGCACGTCGCATGCGGCGAAGACAAGGATCTGATCGATGAGCAAGTTGCGTATTGTCATTCTCGGTTTGGCCGTTGGGTCGGCGGTGTTTGCCGGCGTTCTGGCCAAGGGATTCCTCGGCAAGAAAGCGCAGACCGAAGTGGTCGAAATTAACAATGTGCCGATGATCGATATCCTTGTTGCGGCAAAAGATATGGCGATGGGCGAGAAGCTTATTGACAGCACAGTGAGCTGGCGCGAATGGCCCAAAAACAATGTCAGCGAGGCGATGATCACCAAGGAAGAACAGCCTGACGCCCGCGAAAAACTTGTAACCGCCCGTGTCCGCCTGCCGATCTTCGACGGTGAGCCGATCTTGGAAAAAAAATTGATCATGCCGGATCAGTCGGGTTTCATGAGCGCCATCCTGCCTAAGGGCATGCGCGCCATTTCCGTAGCGATTTCCGAACGCTCCGCGGCGGGCGGCTTCATTCTACCCAACGATCGGGTTGACGTTATTCTCACCCGCAAGCTTGACGATCCCAACGGCGGCCCGAAAGTTGTGAAGAGCGAAACGGTACTGACCAACGTGCGGGTTCTCGCCATCAATCAGACCTATCGCCAGGAAGCCGCCGAGGACAAGGTAACCGTCGCTGAAGGCAAGACTGCCACACTCGAATTATCGGCAGTCCAGTCCGAGGTGGTCTCGATGGTTGAATCGGCGGGTGAGTTGTCGTTGGCACTCAGGTCAATTGCCGAAAACGGCGACAAGGGCCTGGACAACGGCGGGCCGAAACTTGCCGAAAAATACGCCAACAGAAGTCTGACGAACAGCGGCAGCGACCGCCTGTTCATCCGCTTTGGCATTGAAACCTTCACCTCCAGCCGTTGAGGCCGAACGCCATGTTATTTGACCGCATGACCCGCAAACTAAAGCCCCTCGCCGGTGACGGATGCAAATTGCTCGCCATCTCCGCCGCAGCGGCAATCACCATGGCCCTGATGCCGTTGGTTGCTCCGCCAGCCAATGCAACCGATGTCGATGCAACGCAGGTGGGAACCGCGGATGCCGGCCACTTCGTTCGCATTGGCCTGCACAAATCGATCGTCATAAGGCTACCGGCCGAAGCCAAGGATGTGATTGTCGGCGATCCCACCATCGTCGACGCCGTGGTGCGCACGAAGAACACGGCTTACCTCTTTGCCCGCCTGCCGGGCCAGACCAACATCTTTTTCTTCGATGCCCAGGGCCGCCAGATCATGAACATTGATCTCGAGGTGGCTCTCGACATGACGGCATTGCAAAAGCTCATCAAGCGTACCATTCCCGGCACGCGTATCACCGTTGATACCATCGACGAGAAAGTGGTGCTTGGCGGGATGGCGGCCAATGCCCAGGAAGCCAAGATCGCAGAAGATCTCGCCGCAAAGTTCGTGAGCGGCCCGGACATGGTTGTCAATGCCATGAAGATTTCCGGCGGTGATCAAGTAATGCTCAAGGTGCGCGTCGTGGAAATCAAGCGCGACATCTTAAAGCAGCTTGGGATCAACATCGACAATCTTGCCTTCGACATCGGCAATGTAGCCTTCAATTTTGCGACATCAAATCCTGTTTCCGCATCCAGCTTCTTTGGGGGACTGGGCGCGAGCAGCGGCTCTTTTGATATCAACGCCAGCATCCAGGCCATGGAAAGCGATGGTGTCCTGCACATGCTTGCCGAACCGACACTTACTGCCGTTTCCGGGCAATCCGCCACATTCCATGCGGGTGGTGAGTTCGATGCCGGAAATGCCTGTACGGCGTTTAGCGGAGGCAGTGGTGGCAGTTGCGGGCCCGTGTTCAAATCTTTTGGCGTCTCTTTGGGTTTTACACCGTTTGTTCTGACCGAAGGCCGCATCAGTCTGAAGATCGTAACCGAGGTCAGCGACCTTGACCCCGTCAATTCAACTGCCACTTCACGGGCCCTCGTCACCCGCAATGCCGAGACAACTGTTGAATTGCCGAGTGGCGGATCGATGATGCTGGCGGGTCTCATCAAGGACGTTTCCACACAGGCGATCAGAGGTACACCAGGTCTCAAAAACTTGCCAGTTCTTGGCGCCCTGTTCCGTAGTCAGGACTTTACCTCAAATCAGTCGGAACTTGTCGTGATCGTGACGCCTTATATCGTCAACGCGGTAAATGAAAAGCAGCTCAAGACGCCCGACTACCGCTTCCAGGAAGCGACCGACAGGCAGGCAAATTTCTTCGGCCGGCTCAATCGCATCTACGGCACGCCCGGCCTTTATCCAGACGGCGTCTATCATGGCAACGTTGGCTTCGTCATCGAATAGTGTGGGGATTGTGATGTTCAAGAATATGAAAACGACGGCAGCTGCCGGTCTGGGAACCGCACTCGCCCTGTGTTCGACATTGCTGCTCGCGGGCTGCGGAGCCACCAATGCGGCGATTGACGACATTGCCGGTTCCAATGCTTACTATGATCGCTATCCAATCAAGGTGAAGCAGCAAGCTGGCACCAACCGTAAAGTGGCCGTGACTAAAGAATGCGGCGACTGGTCCGACAGCTTGGCCGTTACCAGTTCTAATACACCCTATCGCAATCTCGGCTGCGCCTATCAAAACAACGTTGCGGCGATGGTTGCTAACCCCAGGGACTTCGAGCGGCCGCGCGCCGTGACGGCGGTGTCAGCGGCGAACCGCTCGACGGCGGCAACAATCTACTACAAGTCGCCGGAGACAGCGTTTGATCCTGCTTCGGTAATTTCGACCAGCAACTAACGCAGAATACGGCTTAGCAGGATCCGCATCATGATGAATACCTCACCCCAGGCAGGCGCCACACAGACCAGCGGCGGCGTCGGACTCGTTGCCGATGTTCCGCGCATCAACATTCATGCGTTCTGCGACAATCAACAGTCCGCTGAAGTCATGCAGGCCGCCGCTATTGATCGGCGCATGTCGAAATCCCATGTCACCATTCAGCTCGGCGGCATCATGGCTGCGGCCCAAGTCTATCAAAGCCAGGCGACACCCAATCTTCTTCTCGTCGAGTCGCACGGTTCGCGTGATGTGATCCTGTCGGAATTGGCCCAACTCGCCCAGGTCTGCCAACCCAACACCAAGGTCGTCGTCATCGGCCATCTCAATGATGTGATTCTTTACCGCGAATTGATGCGGCAGGGGGTCAGCGAATATCTGGTGGCACCCCTGCACCAGATTCAAGTCATTGAGACAATATCCAATCTCTACCAGGATCCCAAATCGGCCCCCGTGGGCCGCGTTATCGCCTTTGTTGGCGCCAAGGGCGGCGTTGGTTCCAGCACCATCGCCCACAATTTTGCCTGGCAGATGTCAAAGCGTTATGCGACCGACACGGTGATCACCGACCTTGATCTGGCCTTTGGGACCGCCGGCCTGAATTTCAATCAGGATTCTTCGAGCGGCATGATCGATGCCCTGGGGCAGCCTGATCGTATCGACTCGACTCTTGTCGACCGCCTTCTCACCAAGCTTGGCGACAAGCTGAGCCTGTTGAGTGGACCAGGTGGCGTAGATCGCGAAATCAGCATTGAAGCTCATGCCATTGAGACAATTCTGGGCGCCATTCGCGGCAGCGTGCCCTGCGTCGTCGTCGACGTGCCGAACATGTGGGCGTCCTGGATCAAATATACGCTCATTCACGCCGATCAAGTGGTCATCACGGCGACGCCGGAGCTGGCCAGCCTGCGCAATACCAGGAATCTATTCGAGATGTTGAAGCAGGCCAGGCCAAATGATCCGCCGCCGAAGATCGTTCTCAATCAGGTCGGGATCGTCAAGCGCCCGGAAATTCCAGCCGGCGAGTTCGGCAAGGCCGCCGGCGCCGACATAAGTTGCATCATTCCCTATGATGCTCAAACTTTCGGTACGGCCCAGAGCAATGGCCAGATGGTCTTTGAGGTGGCGCCGAAATCGAAGGCGGCGGAAGCGCTCGCTAACCTGTCGCAGATGATCGTTGGATTTGAAAAACCCGCCAAAACCTCAAGACTTGCCATGCCATCAATCTTCAACAAGTTGTCGATGCTGAGGAAGAGGTAAGCATGTTCGGCAAACGCACGACCGACACTCCATCCAAGCCAGGCATCGTGCCAACCGGCCAGCCAGTTGCCGCACCCGCGGCATTGGCCGCACCGTCGGCTTCAATTCCAGATTTACCGCTGCCAACATCAGGTGGCTTTGGAAACCAGGCAGTGCGTGCCGGCGGTACCGCTACCCAACCAGCGCTGCAAACTCCTACTCCGAAAGCGGAGCCATCGCACTCCAACCGCAAATCGGAAAACTATTATGACATCAAAAGCACGATCTTCAACGCGCTCATCGACGCCATCGACCTTACTCAATTAGGCCAACTCGACCGCGATTCGGCCCGCGACGAAATCCGCGACATCGTCAACGAAATCATCACGCTCAAGGATGTGGTGATGTCGATTGCCGAGCAGGAAGAATTGCTCGAGGATATCTGCAACGACGTGCTGGGTTACGGCCCCCTCGAGCCGCTTCTGGCGCGCGATGACATTGCCGACATCATGGTGAATGGTGCCAATACGACTTTTATCGAAGTCGGCGGCAAGATGCAGAAGACTGGTGTGCGCTTTCGCGACAATGCCCAGCTGCTTAACATCTGTCAGCGCATCGTCAGCCAGATCGGCCGCCGCGTTGACGAGTCGAGTCCCATATGCGACGCGCGTTTGCCTGATGGTTCGCGTGTCAACGTTATCGTGCCGCCACTGTCGATTGATGGACCAGCACTCACCATCCGCAAGTTCAAAAAGGACCGTCTGAAGCTGCCCGACCTGGTAAAGTTCGGGTCGATCACACCAGAAGGTGCTACGATCCTTGAAATCATCGGCCGAGTACGTTGCAACGTGCTGATTTCCGGCGGTACAGGTTCTGGCAAGACCACTTTGCTGAACTGTCTCACTGGTTATATCGATCTTGATGAGCGGGTGATCACCTGCGAGGACGCCGCCGAACTTCAGCTGCAGCAGCCCCATGTGGTGCGCCTTGAAACCCGTCCGCCCAATCTTGAGGGTGAAGGCGAGATTACCATGCGCGATCTGGTAAAAAACTGCCTGCGTATGCGCCCTGAACGCATCATCGTCGGCGAAGTCCGCGGCCCTGAAGCATTCGACCTCTTGCAGGCGATGAACACCGGCCACGACGGGTCGATGGGCACGCTGCACGCCAATACGCCGCGCGAGGGCCTCTCGCGTCTTGAATCGATGATCACCATGGGCGGTTTCACGCTGCCTTCGAAAACCATCAAAGAGATGATCTGCGGTTCGATCGACGTGGTGGTTCAGGCGGCGCGCCTGCGCGACGGCTCGCGCCGTATCACCCATATTACCGAAGTGGTCGGCATGGAAGGTGATGTGATCATTACCCAGGATCTCTTCGTATTCGAAATCATTGGCGAAGACGCCAATGGCAAGATCATCGGACGTCATCGCTCGACCGGCATCGCGCGCCCGCATTTCTGGGATCGCGCTCGTTACTACAACGAGGAACGCCGTCTCGCCGAGGCGCTGGAGAAGGCCGAAGCGCGCAACGACGAATAGGCACGGGCTTCTAAAGGGACGAACCGCAATGCTCTTCGGTCAAGACATTACCCAACTGGCGTTCGTCGCCATGGTTGTCGTCGCTGTCGGTGGTGTTGCGCTGGCTTTGCTTTTCCCGCTGCTTTCGGACGGTGGCGCGTCGAAGCGGGTCAAGGCCATCGGCGAGGGACGCAAGGCATCTTCAATCAAGCAGGCTGTTGCCGGCCGCATATTTGAGGGTCAGAAGGACAGCCGCCGCAAACAAATTCAGGAATCGCTGAAGCAAATCGAGCAACGTCAGAAAACCGAGCGCAAACGCCGGATGACTCTGCGCATGCTCCTCATGCAAACCGGCCTCGATATTCAGCCGCGGGTATTCTGGATATTTTCATTCGCGCTTGGACTGATATTTTCTGTCGGTCCGCTGGTTGCCGGCATTCCGTGGTATGTTGCAGTTCTCGCCGGCTTCGTCGGCATCTTCGGTTTCCCACGCTGGTTCTTAGGATTCCTGCGCCGCCGCCGTCAGAACGTGTTTCTTAACGACTTCGCCGACGCTATCGACGTTATGGTACGTGGCCTCAAGGCGGGCCTTCCAGTCACCGACGCCATGAAGGTTATCGCAGCTGAGTCCGGCCCGCCGGTTGGACCGGAGTTTATGGAAGTCGTCGAAGGGCAGCGCATCGGCATCACCATCGACCAGGGCATCGAGCGCATGTATGAGCGCATGCCGCTGTCCGAGGTGAACTTTCTGGGTATCGTCATGGGCATTCAGGCGAAAACCGGTGGCAATCTGTCGGAAGCGCTGGGCAATCTCTCGAAGGTTTTGCGCGACCGCAAGAAGATGAAGATGAAAATTCGCGCTATCAGCCAGGAAGCCAAATCTTCGGCCGCCATCATCGGCTCGCTGCCATTCGTCATTATGGGCCTGATGACTGTGTTGAACCCCGAGTATCTCAATCCGCTTTTTTATACTGACATTGGTAATCTCATGCTGGTCGCTTGCGGAGTCTGGATGCTGACTGGCGTTCTGGTGATGCGCAAGATGATCAACTTCACAATCTAGCGGCGGGACTATCGTCAATGTTCGAAATTTTTAAAAGCCTGTTTCAGATCGAGATAATGATTACTCTTCTCATTGGAATGGCGGCATTCGCAACGGTACTGACAGTCGCCGCTCCAATGTTTGACAATGACAGGCTTAAGGCGCGCATCAAGTCGGTGGGCCAGGAGCGTGACAAACTTCGTGCCGTCCAGCGGGCAATTCTCGTCGCCGGTGAGACCAGGTTACGCGACAAGCCAAAGACCGATCTGGCCTCGCAACTAGTTGAAGCTCTGAATCTGCGTCGTATTTTCGAAGCTGAGGCTTCGCGTGACTTGCTTCGTCAGGCCGGCCTGCGCAGCGAGCGCCACCTCGTGGTTTTTCTTGCCACTCGTTTTGCTGCTCCTCTGGTCCTGGGCGCCTTGGTCTTCATTTACTCCTCGACAGTTTTTGCTGACCGTGTTGCCCCGCCCATGCGGCTTGGCGCGACGGCCATGGGGCTTGTCCTGGGTTATTATTTGCCGTCCATTTTTCTCAAGAATCTTGTTTCGCGCCGTCAGGAGTCGATCAAGAAAGCGTGGTCCGATGCACTCGATCTGTTGTTGATCTGTGTGGAGTCCGGCATGTCAGTCGAACCCGCCATGCAACGCGTTGCCCGCGAAATCGGCACCGCCTCGGTACCGTTGGCTGAAGAGCTGACGCTTACCGTGGCCGAACTTTCTTACTTGCAGGAACGTCGCAAGGCTTATGAGAATCTCGGCAAGCGTACCGGACTGGCGACGGTGAAGTCAGTCGTTACCAGTCTTATTCAATCCGAGCGATATGGCACGCCGATGGGCACCGCGCTTCGCGTGCTGGCCCAGGAAAATCGTGACATGCGCATGGGCGAGGCGGAGAAGAAAGCTGCGGCCTTGCCGCCAAAGCTTACCGTACCAATGATTCTGTTCTTCCTGCCGGTTATTTTCGTCATCATTCTCGGCCCCTCGATCATCCTGGTGATGAAGCTGCAATAGTGTCGGCATAACTGTCCAAATGCAAAGCGCGCGGAGTCCGATCCGCGCCCATTGTTTTGGTCTGTGTGTTTATTTGGCGGCTGGATACTATCCCTGCCCGTCGTCCGAAAGTTGCTGCCATGTATTTGGCTGCGAAAGCATTTTCTGCAGGTATGCCAAGTTGGCTTCGACTTCGGAAGGCGGCAGATCTTCGCTGGCGATCTTGCGCGATTCGTCGAAACGGCCCTGCAGGCCAACGACAAGCGCCAGGTTCTGCCGCAGGCGCGGCTGGCTGGTGGCCTTGGGAAGCGCCATGGCCTGGCGCAGTGTTGCTTCGGCTTCTTTCAAGTTACCCTGCAGCGCATATGACATGCCCTTGTTGTTGAGCACGCTCAGTTCATTGGGTTGAAGCGCCAAGGCCTTGCCATACTCAGCTTGTGCCTTTTCGAAAAGTTCTTGCTGATCATAGGCCGTGCCAAGTGCCGAATGAACCCGCCAGTCGGCTCCTGGCGCCGCAGCCGCCTGCTCCAGAATAGGCAGGGCTTCCGCTGAATTTCCCGACTGCGCGAGCTTCTTGCCATAAAGGATGGCCAGCTTGGAATTTTCTGGATGTTTCTCATACAACTGCTTCAGCACACTCAATTGCTGGTCGTTCTGGCCAAGTGATTCGAGACCGTTGGCATAGGCCAGACCCTTGCCGATATCGTCAGGGTCGGCTTGCCATGCCTTGCCCAGCCGCGATGTCGCCTGGTATGAGGCCGGTGTGGTCGAGCCCGTGCTCATGGTGTCGATCTTATCAAGGTTGGCGCTTGATTGCTGGCAGGCGGCAAGGGCCATTGCCGAGGTCATGATCATCAGCGCCGTTGCAAGGCTGTGGCGCTGTCGAGATAGATTGAACCCCATTTAAAACTCCAAATCAGAACCGGACTCCGCCGTAAGCCCGGATCATGGTTGGCAGTGGTCAATAAACCATTAACCATAACGCGGTTCCGGCTATAACAGGCCGAACGACGGGAGTTGCTCAAGATGAGACCGGAAAAGATTTTGCTGCCTTCAGCCGCTGGCGCCAAGGCGATCGCCATCGCCGGCGTGACAACCGCGGCCTGGCCTGATTTCAAGGAGCACTTGACGGTGCGGACACGCAGTTGGGCCGCGGCCCATGGCTTTACTGGGGAGCCGGGCCGGCACATTGCCATTCCGGATTCAAAGGGCGCCATCAGTCAGATCATCGCCGGGGTGAGCGCCAGTGCCGATCCATTCACCGTGGGCAGGCTTTCGCGGGTTCTGCCACCGGGCCTCTATGAATTTGGCAGCGGTATCGCCAACCCCCGGCTTGCGGCGCTGGGCTGGTGCCTCGAGGCCTATGCGTTCGAATCCTATGGCAAGTCCGCCGGAGAGCCTGCCCGGCTGCGCTGCCCGAAGGGTGTTGATTACACCGGGGTCTTGAACGCGGCCAAAGCCACCTGGCTCACCCGCGATCTCGTCAACACGCCGGCCTCTGACATGGGCCCCGATGAACTTGAAGCGGCGGCGCGCAGCCTGGCGAAAGCGTTCAAGGCGCAATTCAAAGTCACCCGGGGAGCAGCGCTCAAGCGCAATTTTCCGATGATCCATGAAGTAGGCAAGGCAAGCCCGCGGGCCCCGCGCCTGATTGATTTCACCTGGGGAAGTTCGCGCGCTCCCAGGATCACACTCGTTGGCAAGGGTGTATGTTTCGATACGGGCGGCCTCGACATCAAGCCTTCTTCCAGCATGCTGTTGATGAAGAAGGACATGGGCGGAGCCGCCAATGTGCTTGGGCTCGCCCACATGATCATGGCGGCGAAATTGCCGGTAAGACTGCGCGTGCTCATCCCGGCCGTGGAAAATTCCATCGCCGGAAATGCCTTTCGTCCCGGCGATATCTTGCGCAGCCGCAAGGGTGTCACCGTGGAGATCGGCAACACCGACGCCGAGGGCCGCCTTGTCCTCGCTGACGCGCTGGCACTGGCCGACGAGGAAAGGCCCGACCTGCTGATCGACATGGCAACCCTGACGGGTGCAGCCCGCGTGGCGCTTGGCCCCGACCTGCCGCCGTTCTACACCGATGACAATGCCGTGGCTGAGGCTATCGCCGGCGCGGCCATAGCCGAGAACGATCCGTTGTGGCGCATGCCGTTGTGGCAGCCCTATACGCGGCTTTTTGAATCCTCGATTTCGGATATGAACAACAGCAGCGAGTCAGGCTACGCCGGCTCGATCACCGCGGCGCTCTTCCTCAAGCGCTTCGTCGAGCAGGCGAAGTGTTACGTTCACTTCGACATTTTCGCGTGGACCCCGCAGGCGAGGGCCGGCCGGCCCAAGGGTGGTGAGGCCCAGGGCCAAAGGGCACTATTCAGCATGATCCGCCAGCGCTTCGGGAAGTAGCTTGCGTTCGCCCGGTCTTTGGGCCAAGAATGATACGGGCCCGTAACAATCAATGGCGTTGCGGGTACGAATCGAATGCCCCTGGCCCTGACGCCTGCACAGTCCTTGAAGCTTTGGCACGACGTTTCCCTCGCCATGGTGCGCAGCGGCGAGCCTGATCTTTCACTGCGCCAAGTGAGCATTCTTTTGACAATTTATCTCGAAGCCCCGCCCCACACGGTGCGCGATCTCGCCCGCAAGCTTGGCGTTTCGAAACCGGTGATTACCCGGGCGCTCGACACCATGGGAAAACTCGAACTGGTATCGCGCCGCCGTGATGACAAGGACCGCCGCAACGTGCTGGTCCAGCGCACCGTCAAGGGCGCGATTTTTCTGGAACGGTTCGCCGATACGATTGGCAATTTGTCGCGAAGCATTTAACAGTCACGCCATGACCGAACTCGACAAACGATTGCACGCCTACCGCCCTGATCTCGCCGATAGGCGTCTTAAAGACCGCGTTACTTCCGGGCGTTTCGTCGAAGGCCATCTGATGCAGGTGATTGATCCACTGGTCGCGGTCCACAGGGCACCGCGCTTCGATGCAATGCAGATATCGCAGGCCCTGATGGGCGAAAAATTGCGTGTCTTCGATGTGCAGGAGGGCTGGGCTTTTGCTCAACTCGAACACGATGGTTACGTGGGCTATGTCTCCGCCGATGCGCTCTCGGCTGAAGTGGCGGAATCCACTCACCGCGTCGCCGTGCCCTCGACGTTTCTGTTTCCGGCACCCGATGTGAAATCCCAGCCGGCCGTTATCGTCACCATGAACGCCGCCGTCGCCGTAACCGGCGGCGATGAAAAATTTGCCCAGCTCTCCACCGGGCGTTTTGTCTATCGGCAGCACCTGAAAAAGGCGGACGAGTATGAGCGCGATTTCGTCGCCGTAGCCGAAATGTTTCTGCACACGCCATACTACTGGGGCGGAAAATCAGTCCACGGTATCGACTGTTCCGGGCTCGTGCAGGTGTCGTTCGAGGCCAGCGGTCTTGCTTGCCCGCGTGACAGCGACATGCAGGAAGCAAGCCTCGGCAACAGGCTCATGGTCAATGATCTCGACAGCCTGAACCGCGGTGACCTGGTGTTTTGGGATGGCCATGTCGGCATTATGAAGGATGATCGCACCCTGCTGCATGCCAACGGTCATCACATGAAGATTGTGTCCGAACCTCTGCGAACCGCGGTTGAGCGCATCGCCGCCTCAGGCAAATCGGTCACCAGCATCCGGCGGCTTTAATATCCACGAGCAAGGTCCACCAGGTTTTCCAGCGGCAAGCCTTTTCCGTGGCGCTCGATCTGCTGCGCGACATAGGTGCAGATCACTTCCGGATCGCTGTCGGCGGCGCAATGAGGCGTAACCGTTACCCTCGGATGGGACCACAATGGACTGCCGGCGGGGAGCGGTTCGACAGCAAACACATCCAGCGTCGCCGCATGAAGCTCGCCCGTATCCAGCGCCGCCAGAATATCCCCGGCCACCTGTTGACGGCCGCGCCCGGCGTTGATGACGATTGGTGCGCCGAATGGACCTTTGCGTGAAAGCTTGCGGATCGTCTGGCGATTGATGATGCCGTCAGTGTCAGCCGTTGCCGGAAGCAAGGACACCAGCACATCGGTGCGGGCGAGAAAACTATCGAACTCCGCGGGTCCCGCGAAACTTTCAACGCCGGGGATGTCCTTTCGCGTCCGGCTCCAGCCCGCCACCCTGAAACCAAGATCGCGTAGTCTGAGCGCTGACTGCTGCCCCATGACGCCAAGCCCCATGATGCCAACCGAGAGTCCGGAGGCGGCGTGGGTTACGAATGAATCCCAAATCCGGCGCTTCTGGTTCTCATCGATACGGCGCTGCTGGCGATGTTGCAGCAACACATGGAGCACGATGTATTCGGTCATGCGGCCGGTGAGATCGGGATCGTTGATCCGCACGATTGGAATATCCCCAGGCAAAGTCGGATCGCGCAGGATCGCATCGACGCCAGCGCCAAGCGAGAAAATGACCTTGAGCCTCGGCAGGTTTCTCAGCACATCGGGTGGCGGCAGCCACGCAGCCGCATACTCGATATCGTCTATAGCGCCCATGCGATCAGGCCATACGCGCACATCGAGCGTTGGCGCCACCTTGCGCATGGCGTTGGCCCACACATCGACCGGCCAGGTGGGAAGAATGAACAGGAAGGCCATGACTACTGCTTCACCACTGCATCGGATGCGGGATTGAGATTCAGAGCGGCGGCAATGAGGGCCTTGGTGTAATCGGTCTTGGGCGAAGCAAATACCTCCGCCGTGGGCCCCGATTCGACCGCGACGCCATTGCGCATGACAATCACTTCATTGGCCAGCGCCCGCACCACCCGGAGATCGTGGCTGATGAACAGGAACGCCAGATTGTGGGTTTGCTGCAGGCCGCGCAGCAAGTCGACAATTTGCGCCTGCACCGACATGTCGAGTGCGGACGTAGGCTCGTCGAGCATGATGAATTTTGGTTCCAATGCGAGGGCGCGCGCAATGGCAATGCGCTGGCGCTGCCCACCGGAAAATTCATGAGGATAGCGGTCCATGGTTTCTGGATCGAGGCCCACTTCAGTCAGCGCCGTAGCAACCCGCACCCGGCGCTCGTCAATCGTCAGCCGCATACCCTGCACCATCAGGCCCTCTTCGACAATCTGCTGTATCGACAATCGCGGTGACAGGGAGCCGTAGGGATCCTGGAAGACGATCTGCATTTCCTTGCGCAAAGGCCGCATTGTCTTCGAATTGAAACCATCGATCGCCTGGCCCATGTAAACGATTGGTCCCTGGGATGTGATGAGGCGAAGCAGTGCCAGCCCCAGCGTGGTTTTGCCCGATCCCGATTCACCGACAATGCCGAGTGTTTGCCCGGCCCGCACCGTCGCATCGATGCCGTCCACTGCCTTGATATAACCAACGGTCTTGCGGAAGAAGCCGCGCTTGATCGGGAACCACACTTTGAGTCCCATGGTTTGAAGCACGATCGCCGCGGTGGCATCGGACACCGGCGGCAAACCCTTGGGTTCGGCCGACAGCAGCATCCGCGTATAAGCATGCTGGGGAGCCGCAAAAATCGTTTCGGTCTCGCCTTGCTCAACGATCTTGCCTTGTTGCATCACCGCCACCTTGTCCGCCATGTGGCGCACGATGCCGAGATCATGAGTGATGAGCAGCATCGCCATGCCAAACTCGGCCTGCAGGTCCTTCAGCAGCTTCAGAATTTGTGCCTGCACCGTCACATCAAGAGCCGTCGTCGGCTCGTCGGCGATCAGCAGATCGGGATTGTTGGCCAGCGCCATCGCGATCATCACACGCTGGCGCTGCCCGCCCGAGAGCTGGTGCGGATAGTCGAGCAGCCGGGTTTCAGGATCGCGGATGCCCACTTTGCCAAGCAGCTCGACGACGCGCGTCCGCTGGGCTTGGCCGGTGAGTCCCACATGCAGTTCCAAAATTTCACCGATCTGCCGCTCCACCGTGTGCAGTGGATTGAGCGAGGTCATCGGTTCCTGGAAGATCATGGTGATGTCGTTGCCGCGAACCTTGCGGAGATCGCTCTCATCGGCATCGAGCAATTCTTCGCCCTTGAAAATGACCGAGCCCGACGGATGCGACGCTGTCGGATAGGGCAGCAGCTTGAGGATCGACAGGGCCGAGACTGATTTGCCCGAACCCGACTCACCAACCAGCGCCAGCGTTTCGCCCTTGTTGATCGAGAACGACACATGGTCGACGGCCAGCGTGGCCTGGCCACCCTGATGAAAGGCCACCGAAAGATCTTTTACCTCGAGAAGCGGTTCGCTCACCTGAAAGTCTTCCTGGGATCGAGCGCATCGCGCACCGCTTCACCGATGAAGACGAGAAGCGACAACATGATCGAGGTAACGAAAAACCCAGTCAGGCCCAGCCACGGTGCCTGCAGGTTATTCTTGCCCTGTGCAATCATCTCGCCAAGCGACGGTGAGCCGGCTGGCAGACCGAAGCCGAGGTAATCAAGCGAGGTCAGTGTCGTCACCGAGCCAGCGAGGATGAAGGGCACGAAAGTGATGGTGGAGACAACCGCGTTGGGCATCAGATGCTTGAAAATGATTTTCGCGTCGGACAGGCCCAAGGCCCGCGCCGCCCGCACATATTCGAAATTCCGTCCACGGAGAAACTCGGCTCGCACCAGCCCTACAAGTCCGGTCCACGAGAATAACACAAGGATGAACAACAATATCCAGAATGTCGGCGTGATGAAGGCGGCAAGTATAATAAGCAGATAGAGTGTCGGCATCGAAGTCCATATATCGATGAAACGCTGGAACAGGAGATCGGTCCAGCCGCCGAAATAACCCTGCACCGCGCCAGCCGCCATGCCGATGATCGACGAGAGGATTGTGAGGATCAACCCGAATGCCACCGAAATGCGAAAGCCATAGATCAGCCGTGCAATGACATCGCGGCCCTGATCATCGGTGCCAAGCCAGTTCATGTTGCCGAAAATGCAATTGGCATCATCGGCACCCGCCTGATATTTTGTGCAGGCCAGCTCACGCGCAAGTCCGGAAGCCGGTGGCGAAGGTGCGGGGCTCGGCAGCTCGTTGTTCACCGTATTGTAGGAGTAGCGGATCAGTGGCCAGACCATCCAGCCATTGGCCGCAATCTCGTCCTGGTTGACCGGATCGCGGAAATCGGTGCGCGCCAGGAAGCCGCCGAATTTCGCTTCCGGGTATTCGACAAAAGTCGGAAACAGCAGTTCGCCCTTGTAGGAGACGAGGATCGGCCGGTCGTTGGCGATGAATGGGGCAAACACCGAAACCAGAAACAACACACTGAAGATCCAGAACGACCAGTAGCCGCGCCGGTTCAGCCGGAAGATCTGCCAGCGCCTCGCATTCAGCCGGGAGAATTTCAGCCTGCCCATGGCTCAGACGTCCCGCCGCTCGAAATCGATGCGTGGATCGATCCAGGTGTACATGAGATCCGAGATGAGGCCGACCACAAGACCCACCAGCGTAAAAATGTAGAGATTGGCGAAGATGATCGGGTAATCCCTGTCGAGTGCTGCCTTGTAGAAAAGATAACCAAGCCCATCGAGCGAGAACACCTGCTCGATGAGCAGGGAGCCGGTAAAGAATGCTCCGAGAAATGCGCCCGGGAATCCTGAAATCACC
>JANLWG010000394.1:0-8043 GCA_031364405.1 Hyphomicrobiales bacterium | reverse complement strand
CACCGAAGCGGTATCGACATCGCCGGCATCGCCGATGGCCTTGTCGACCAGCGAGGCGCCCAACGCCTGCTCCACGGCGAACTCTTCACCAACCAGGAAACGCGCCATGTCGAAATCATGAATCATCATGTCGCGGAAAAGGCCGCCGGAGATTTTCACATAGTCGATCGGTGGCGGCGAAGGATCGCGGCTGATGATCGTCACAAGTTCAACGCTACCGATATCGCCGTTGCGGATGCGCTGTTCGAGATTGGCGAAGTTGGCGTCGAAGCGGCGGTTGAAGCCGATCATCAAGTTGGTTTTGTTTTTGTCAACTACTTTCAGGCAGCCGAGAATGCGCTCGACCGAAAGCGACACCGGCTTCTCGCACAGCACCGCCTTGCCGGCATTGGAGGCAGCCTCGATCAAGTCCGCATGAGTGCCGGTCGGCGTGGCGATGAGGATCGCATCGACATCTTTTGCTCTAATTATATCCTCGACCGAAGCCACCTTCGCACCGACCTCGGCAGCGAGATCGGCTGCTGCTTTTGGCATGGCGTCGGCAAGGTAAGCGACGGTTGCGCGGCTCGATGCGGCGATGGTGCGGGCGTGAACTTTGCCGATGCGGCCAGCGCCCAGCACACCGAATTTGATCATAGTTTTGGTATCCTTTTGCATGGTTTTTGGATGATTTTTGCATGCTTTTGGTTGCAAAAAGTAGACTCTCTCACAGCTATTTCATGCATGGGCCGAAAACAACTGACATGCTAACATGTTAGTTGGGTAATTTGGGTTCAAAAATGGAACATACAGTCCGAATTGACATTATAGTGGAATTGTTGTTTCATATTGTCAAGCACTCGATGATTGACCGGAGGCAGAAATGACGTCGCAATCGGGCGAAGCCCACAGGCTTGATGTCATTGCCATCGGGCGTTGCTCTGTCGATCTCTACGGCCAGCAGATTGGTTCACGGTTGGAGGATGTCGCGTCCTTTGCCAAATCAGTAGGTGGCTGCCCGGCCAATATTGCTATCGGCACGGCGCGGCTGGGCTTGAAATCCGGCCTCATAACCAGGGTCGGTGACGAGCAGATGGGCCGCTATGTGAAAGAGCAGATGGCGCGCGAGGGCGTGGCACTCGACGGCATTGTAACCGATCCCGCCCGGCTGACCTCGCTGGTGCTGTTGTCAGTTGAAAACGACAGGACCTTTCCATTGATCTTCTACCGCGACAATTGCGCTGACTCAGCACTTAGCGAAACCGACATAGATGAGGGTTTCGTGGCCCGTTCGGCGGCAGTGCTGGTGACCGGCACGCATTTTTCCAAGCCGCATACGGACGCGGCCCAGCGCAAGGCCATGCGGCTGGCGAAAGCTGGCGGAGCGAAAGTAATTCTCGATATCGACTATCGGCCCAATCTCTGGGGTCTTGCGGGACTTGGTGCGGGCGAGGAGCGCTATATCAAGTCGGACCATGTTTCCACCCACATGAAATCGATTCTGCCGGATTGTGATTTGATTGTCGGCACCGAGGAGGAAGTGCATATCGCCGCGGGCACCGAGGACACGCTGGAAGCGCTGCGCATGATCCGGTCGCTTTCGAAAGCGGTGATCGTGTTGAAGCGCGGGCCGATGGGCTGCGTGGTTTATCCTGAGGCGATACCCGATAGTCTCGACAAGGGCATTGTGGGCAAGGGCTTTCCGATTGAAGTCTATAACGTGCTGGGGGCGGGCGACTCGTTCATGTCGGGATTCCTGCGCGGCTGGCTTCGCGGCGAAGACCACGCCACGTCGGCCACCTGGGCCAATGCCTGCGGCGCTTTTGCGGTGTCACGGCTTTTGTGTTCGCCGGAAATTCCGACGTGGGACGAACTGCGGTATTTCCTGAAGAACGGCAGTCCGCACCGGGCGCTGCGCAAGGATGAAGCGATCAACCATGTGCATTGGGCGACGACGCGGCGGCGGCAGCCGGATAAATTACTGGCGCTGGCTATCGATCACCGCAAGCAGCTTGAGGACATGGCCGACAGAGCGGGCGCGGCCCGCGAACGTATTTCCGCGTTCAAGCAGCTGGCAATCGCTGCCATAGGCAAAGTGTCGGCCGGCAGACAGGGGTTTGGCACGCTGCTTGACGACACCTATGGACGCGCGGCGATGTTCGATGCGGCAAAGCTTGGGTTGTGGATCGGGCGGCCGCTGGAGAAACCGGGTTCACGGCCTTTGCAATTCGAATTCGGCCAGGATGCGGGTTCGCGGCTGATCGAGTGGCCGGTGACACATACCATCAAGTGTCTGGCATTCTATCACCCCGATGATCCCGCCGGGCTCAAAGCCGAGCAGTCACAAAAACTGCGGACGCTCCATGAGGCGGCGCGAAAAGCCGGGCGGGAGCTTTTGATCGAGATCATTGCCGGCAAGCATGGCAAGCTCGACGACAGCACCGTTGCGCGGGTGTTGGATGAACTCTATGGGCTCGGCATCAAGCCCGACTGGTGGAAGCTTGAAGCGCAGGCTACATCCAAAGCCTGGAACAATATTGGTGCTGTCATTCAGAAACATGACCCCTGGTGCCGCGGCATTGTGGTGCTCGGCCTTGAAGCGCCAGCGGATGAACTGGCGATGGCTTTTGAGGTGGCGGCAGGCCATGGGATGGTCAAGGGCTTTGCCGTTGGCCGGACGATTTTC
The DNA here is from genome assembly GCA_031364405.1 of Hyphomicrobiales bacterium. Taxonomy (GTDB): domain Bacteria; phylum Pseudomonadota; class Alphaproteobacteria; order Rhizobiales; family Aestuariivirgaceae; genus Aestuariivirga. Next base: position 5,378 of record JANLWG010000394.1, on the reverse strand, counting down.
AACACTGCCGCACAGGGTTGGCTGACAGGCAAAATGGGTGATGCCGCGGCGACGGAAGATATGGCGGACCGCTTCGGAAATCTTGTAGAATTGTGGAACCGGGCGCAAGCCAGGAGCGCCGCCTGAAATTTTGGAGGATATCCGATGAGCAAGACAATTCGCCTGACCGCTGCCCAGGCGTTGGTCAGATTTCTGACGCGGCAGATGACAATCGTCGATGGCAAGAAGTTGCCAATTTTTGCCGGGGTATGGGCGATCTTCGGTCATGGCAACGTGGCGGGCATGGGCGAGGCGCTGTATCAGCACCGTGACGAACTTCCGACCTTTCGCGGGCAGAACGAGCAATCGATGGCCCATGCGGCGATTGCCTATGCCAAGGGCATGCGGCGGCGGCGCATGATGGCATGCACAAGTTCGATTGGCCCGGGTGCCCTCAACATGGTGACGGCGGCGGCGGTGGCTCATGTGAACCGCCTTCCCCTGCTGATTATTCCTGGCGACATATTCGCCAACCGCAAGCCCGACCCAGTGTTGCAACAGATCGAAAATTTTGGCGATGGCACGTCGTCGGCTAATGATTGTTTCAAGCCAGTATCGCGGTATTTCGACCGCATCATGCGGCCGGAACAAATCATTCCGGCCCTGAACCGCGCGATGACGGTGTTGACCGATCCGGCTGAATGCGGGCCGGTGACGCTGGCTTTTTGCCAGGATGTTCAGGCGGAGGCCTATGGTTACCCAGAGAGTTTTTTCGCCGAACGGGTGTGGAACCAGCGCCGGGCGCGTCCTGACGAGAACGAGCTGGCAGGGGCCGTCCGTATACTGAGGAATGCCAAGAAGCCGGTGATTGTGGCGGGCGGCGGCGTTCTCTATTCGGACGCTTCGGGTGTGCTGGCGGATTTTGCCGGGCGCCGTGGTATTCCGGTGGTCGAGACGCAGAGCGGCAAATCTTCGCTGCCTTTCGTTCATCCACTGAATATGGGGGCGGTTGGGGTTACCGGTACCGAGGCTTCCAATGCGTTGTGCGTTGAAGCCGATGTAGTGCTCGCCGTGGGTACAAGACTGCAGGATTTTACCACGGCATCGTGGGCGCTATTTCAGAATCCGGACAAGACAATCATCGGACTCAATACCCAGGTATTCGATGCAACCAAGCACCGGGCGCTGCCGCTGATTGCCGACGCCCAGGTGGGACTCGAAGAACTTTCGGCCAATCTGGGCTCCTGGAAAGCGCCGGAGGCATGGAAATCCCAGGCCCAGGCGGGCTTCAAGGCGTGGATGAAGTCGGCCGATACTTATACCGCCGCGAGCAATGCCGAACGGCCATCGGATGCGCAGGTGCTGGGTGCGGTTCAGCGGGCACTAGGCCGCGAGATTTCGTTGCTGGGCGCGGCGGGCGGACTTCCCGGCGAATTGCACAAGCTGTGGCAGGCGAGCTATCCCTCGTCCTATCACATGGAGTATGGCTTCTCGTGCATGGGCTATGAAATTGCCGGTGGCATCGGCCTGAAACTGGCGCAACCGGACCGGGATGTCGTCGTCATGGTGGGCGATGGTTCCTACATGATGATGAATTCGGAACTGGCTACAGCGGTGATGCTGGGCACCAAGTTGACCGTGGTGCTGCTCGATAATCGCGGGTTCGGTTGCATCAACCGGTTGCAGCACGCCAGTGGCGGCGAACGCTTCAACAATCTCTATGATCACAACACCCGGCAGGAAATTTCACCGGCCATTGATTTCGTGGCCCATGCAAAATCACAGGGTGCGGTGGCGCTCAAGGCGGCTTCGCTGGCCGATTTGGAAACGGCACTGGCCGATGCAAAGTCCAACTCGCGGACGACGGTGATCGTTATCGATACGGACCCGATGATGTCTACGGACGCGGGCGGCTTTTGGTGGGACGTTGCCATACCCGAGGTTTCGGCGAGGCCGCAGGTGGTGGCGGCGCGGAAGAAGTATGAAAAGGCATTGTCACAGCAACGCGTTGGTGATTGAGGAATGGAGTTGATCCAAGCGTCCATCATTCCGGCGAAACAAAGACGAAAGGTTTATTTATGACGATCCGTATCGGTGCCAATCCCATCTGCTGGTCCAATGATGATATGCCGGAAATTGGTGGGTGGATCACGCTTGAGGAGTGCCTGACCCAGGCCAAGCAATTTGGCATCGAAGGTATGGAACTCGGTACCAAGTTCCCCCGCGATCCAGCCAAGCTCGGACCCATCCTTAAAGCTCATGGGCTTGATCTGGTCAGCGGCTGGTATTCGACCCATCTGCTGGAACGTGATGCGGAAACCGAGTTCGCGGAATCGGCGGCGCACCGCAATCTGCTCAATGTGTTGGGGGCCAATGTTTTGATCGCCGCTGAATGCACCCGCACGGTGCATGGCACCAAATCGGCACCACTGTCGACACGGCCGGTGATGAAAGAGGGCGATTTTGATCTCTTCAATGCGCGACTGACGCAGTATGCCGGCATGGTGCGCGATGACGGGCTGCAATTGGTCTATCACCATCACATGGGAACAGTGGTTCAGACCGGGGCTGAAATCGACCGCCTGATGGAAGGCACGGGAGAGGCGGTGCAATTGCTGCTCGACACCGGACACGCGACGTGGGGCGGCGATGATCCGGTGCGGCTGGCGCGCACCTACCGACACCGCATCGGGCATTTGCATTGCAAGGATGTTCGCATGGATGTGAAGGCAAAGTCTGATGCCGGTGACTGGTCGTTCCTCGACGCGGTGATCGAAGGCGTGTATACTGTTCCGGGTGATGGCCTTGTGGACTATGTATCGGTATTCAAGGAATTGAAGGGCTATTCGGGCTGGGTCGTGCTTGAGGCCGAGCAGGATCCGAGAAAGGCGCCGCCGGAAAAATACGTTCCCATGGGTGTCAATAATTTGAAGAAATTTCTAAGTGAAGCGGGACTGAGTTAACATGCCGCACCTCAAGGTTAGCCCCAAGGCCGGCGAGGGCCGCATTATTCATGTGACGCCCAAGTCGGCGGGCTGGACCTATGTGGGCTTCGATCTATGGAACCTGAAGCCGGGTGGGATCGCCCTTGGCACCGATGGTGACCGGGAGAGCTGCCTGGTTTTTATTTCGGGCCGGGGGCGGACCCATGCGGGCGGTAACGATTACGGCGAGATTGGCGAACGCATGTCGCCGTTCGAGGGCAGCCCGTGGTCGGTCTATGTGCCGGCCGGCATGACGTGGTCGGTTACCGCCAGCACCGATCTGACGCTGGCTGTGTGTTCGGCACCAGCCAAGGGAACAGTTGCGGAGCGGATCATTCCGCCGGTGGGTCTGATCAAGGAGACGCGCGGCAAGGGCAGCAACATACGCCATGTGACCAACATATTGCCGGAATGGGACCGGGCCGAAAGCCTGCTGGTTGTCGAAGCGATAACGCCCGCCGGCAACACGTCGTCCTATCCGCCGCACAAACACGATCAAGATGATTTTCCCAACGAGACATTGCTGGAAGAGACCTACTATCACCGGCTCAATCCGCCGCAGGGTTTTGGTTTTCAGCGGATTTATACCGATGACCGTTCGCTCGATGAGGCGATTGCTGTCGAAGATGGTGACGTGACGCTGGTGCCCAAGGGCTATCACCCCTGCGCCACCACGCATGGTTATGATCTTTACTATCTCAACGTGATGGCGGGGCCAAAGCGGGCGTGGAAATTCCACACCGCCGTGGAGCATGAATGGCTGCTCAAGCTATGAGTGGCGAATTGCCGCCTGCCGTAGGGGTCTACCATTCGAAAGTCTTCATCCAGTAATCGGGTTAAGGTTTGAGCTTTACCGGATCGTGGTCGGCGGAAACTCCATCTGGAGGAAATTCTTATGGGCGGGTCACGATTACGAGGTTGCCAAGCATAGCATTACCAGTTTCAAAATGTGGAGGTGGCTTCCACCACCGGCCCGGTTTTCAGGTCATGAGTTTTGTCATCTTCAAATGACAAAAGTTGAGCTAGAGTAAGGATCGGAGTTGGCTCAAGTCAGCCAGTGCTTGCGTCAGGGAGGAATATTTGCAGCCAACCAAATTTGCCGCGCGGCTTAATTCTTTCAAATCCCGCCACGAAAGCTATTGGCCGGGAAACAACCGGATTGCCGCGCTCGATCTGGCAAGACGCGCCGCGACGGTGCCGGGGCTGAATGCTGTTGACCTCAATTATCCCGATCACTTTGAGGCTGTAAGGGCCCGCGAATTTGCACAACAACTTTTAGATCTGGGGCTGGGGCTCAATGGTTTTGCCATGCGCTACTACAGCGAGCCGGCCTTCAAGCTTGGGGCCTTTACCAACCCTGATGCCAGCGTGCGGCGCAAGGCGATTGATCTGACCAAGCGCGGTATAGATGCGTTGCGCGAGGCCGGCGGCGAATTGATGACCCTGTGGCTTGGCCAGGATGGTTTCGACTATGCCTTCCAGATTGACTACGCCAGGGCGTGGGACATGGAGCTTGCAGCTATTGCGGAAGTTTGCGCTCATGATAGATCGGTTAATATCAGTCTTGAGTACAAGCCGAATGAGCCCCGCGCATTTGCCTTGCTGCCCGATGTGGGGACCACACTGGTGGCGATCAAGGAAGTGGGGGCGGCCAATCTCGGGGTTACGCTCGATTTCGCCCATGTTCTTTATGCTGATGAAATGCCGGCTTTCGCCGCCATGCTGGTGGCACGCCATGCGAGACTTTTTGGCGTTCACCTGAACGATGGTTATGGCAAGCGCGACGACGGGTTGATGGCGGGTTCGGTGCATGTTTTTGAAACAATCGAGTTGCTGCATGTGATCGGAGCGCTCGGTTATGACAGTGCGATTTATTTCGACACCTTCCCCGATGCCAGCGGACTTGATCCGGTGGCGGAGTGTGCTGCCAACATTGACGCCGTGCGGCGAATGCAGAAAGTTTCGGCGAAGCTCAAAGGTAACCGAGGGTTGGCGGCGGCGATTGCGGCGCAGGATCCGGTAGCGGCGCGGCTGATTGTCAACGGGGCGCTTTATGGTTGAGCGTTTCGATGTAGCGGTGGCGGGTTCGCTTCATCTCGATATCATGGTGAAGGGGCCACATCTGCCGCAAATCGACGAGACGGTGATGGGTTCGCGCTGGGGCTATAAGTGCGGGGGCAAAGGCGGCAATCAAGCTGTTGCCGCCTCGCGGGCGAGAGCGCGTACGGCGTTTGTGGGCTGCGTGGGTGATGATGATTTTGGCAGGCGGCTGCTGACCAATCTTGACGATGCCGATGTCGACCGCACGCGGATTGTTGTCGACGGCGCGGCGGGCTCTGGCATGAGCGTTGCCATCGAAACCGCTGACGGCGATTATGGTGCGGTGGTGGTGCCAGGTGCCAACCGCAAGATTGC
>JANLWG010000376.1:0-2689 GCA_031364405.1 Hyphomicrobiales bacterium | reverse complement strand
GCTGGAAGGGCGGCTACTTCAGCGCTGAGGAAGATGCGCTGGCGTTTTATGACGAATTGTCCTTCATGCTTGCTACCCAGAAGTGCGCGCCCAACAGCCCGCAGTGGTTCAACACCGGACTGCACTGGGCTTACGGCATCGATGGGCCGGGCCAGGGCCACCATTATGTCGACCACGAGACCGGCAAACTTACCAAGTCGAAGTCGGCCTATGAGCATCCCCAGCCCCATGCGTGTTTCATTCAGTCGGTGGCCGATGATCTGGTCAACGAAGGCGGCATCATGGACCTGTGGGTGCGCGAAGCCCGTTTGTTCAAGTATGGCTCGGGCACCGGCTCCAACTTTTCCTATTTGCGCGGCGAGAACGAAAAACTCTCAGGTGGCGGCAGGTCGTCGGGCCTGATGAGCTTCCTCAAGATCGGCGACCGCGCGGCAGGCGCCATCAAGTCGGGCGGCACCACCAGGCGCGCGGCCAAGATGGTGGTGGTTGATGTCGATCACCCCGATGTCGAGGATTATGTCGAGTGGAAGGTAAAGGAGGAGCAGAAGGTTGCGGCCCTTGTCACCGGCTCGAAGATTGTCAAGAAGCACCTTGCCGTCATCATGAAGGCTTGCGTCAATTGCCAAGGCCCAGGGGGTGATTGTTTCGAGATTGAGAAGAATCCGGCGCTGAAACGCGCGGTGAAAGACGCCCGCCGCAACATGGTGCCTGACAATTACATCAAGCGGGTTATCCAGTTCGCCAAGCAGGGCTATAGCGACATCGCCTTTGACGCCTATGACACCGATTGGGATGGCGAGGCTTACCGCACCGTGTCGGGGCAGAACTCCAACAACTCGGTGCGGGTGACCGATGACTATCTGCGCGCGGTTGAAACCGATGGCGACTGGAACCTCAAGGGCCGGCTGTCCGGCAAGACCGTCAAGACGCTCAAAGCCCGCGATCTGTGGGACAAGATCGGTCATGCCGCGTGGGCGTCGGCTGATCCTGGCATTCAGTTCCATACGACGATCAATGATTGGCACACCTGCCCCGCCTCTGGTGAAATCCGCGCTTCGAACCCGTGCTCGGAATACATGTTCCTTGATGATACCGCCTGCAACCTGGCGTCGCTCAACCTCTTGCAGTTCCGCGATGTGGCCACCGCCAAGTTTGACATCCCGGCTTATGAACATGCAGTGCGGCTGTGGACCATCGTGCTGGAAATCTCGGTGATGATGGCGCAATTCCCGTCCAGGGAAATCGCCAGGCTGTCCTACGAGTTCCGCACGCTTGGCCTGGGCTTTGCCAACATCGGCGGATTGCTGATGACGGCGGGCATTCCCTATGACAGCCATGAAGGCCGGGCCATTTGCGCGGCACTGTCGGCGATCATGACCGGCGTTTCCTATGCGACGTCGGCTGAAATGGCCAGGGAGCTTGGCCCCTTCCCGGGCTTTGCCAAGAACCGCGAACATATGTTGCGGGTGATGCGCAACCATCGCCGCGCCGCCTATGGCGCCGCCGTCGGTTATGAAGGGGTGCGTACTCCGCCCGTACCGATCGATGAGTCCGAGTTGAAGGACAAGGAGTTGATCGCCCATGCCCGCAGGGCGTGGGATATTGCCCTCACCTTGGGCGAGGCCCACGGCTACCGCAATGCGCAGGCCACGGTGGTTGCCCCCACCGGCACGATTGGTCTTGTGATGGATTGCGATACCACCGGCATCGAGCCTGATTTCGCGCTGGTCAAATTCAAGAAGCTGGCGGGCGGCGGCTATTTCAAGATCATCAACCAGGCGGTGCCCGAGGCTTTGCGCACCCTGGGCTATGAGGCCGGGCAGATCGAAAAGATCATCGCCTATGCGGTGGGCCATGGCACGCTTGCCGATGCGCCCGGCATCAACCATGCCCAACTGCGCGCCAAGGGTTTCGGCGATGCGCAGATCGACAAGATCGAGCAGGGCCTGGCGTCGGCCTTCGACATCAAGTTCGTCTTCAACAAGTGGACGCTCGGCGAGGACTTCTGCACGGCCGTGTTGAGCATCAGCGAAGACCAGCTCAATGATTTTGGTTTCGACTTCCTGGCTCACCTGGGTTTTGCCAAAGCCGATATCGACAAGGCCAATATCCATGTTTGCGGGGCGATGACGCTGGAGGGTGCCCCCCTGCTGAAGGATGAGCACCTGCCGGTGTTCGATTGCGCCAACGCCTGTGGCCGCATCGGCAAGCGTTACCTGTCGGTCGACAGCCACATCCGCATGATGGCGGCGAGCCAGCCGTTTATCTCGGGCGCCATCTCCAAGACCATCAACATGGCCAATGATGCCACGGTGGCCGACTGCAATGCCGCCTACATGCTGTCGTGGAAGCTCGCCATCAAAGCCAACGCCCTCTACCGCGATGGCTCGAAACTGTCGCAGCCCCTATCGTCGCAATTGATCGCCGATGAGGCGGACGACTCCGAGGATGCGGTCGAGGCGCTGATGGCCAAGCCGCAAGTGCAGCGCATCGAAACCATCGTCGAGAAGATCATCGAAGTGGCGCGGGGGCGCGACAAGCTCCCCGGGAGGCGCAAGGGATACACTCAGAAAGCTGTCGTCGGCGGCCACAAGGTCTATCTGCGCACCGGCGAATATGATGACGGCAAGCTCGGCGAAATCTTCATCGCCCGCAAACATGGATATTGGCCTTGTCGATATCGGCCTTG
>JANLWG010000369.1:0-15560 GCA_031364405.1 Hyphomicrobiales bacterium | reverse complement strand
GCCCCGCGCTACGGCGTCATGGGCATGGCGATTGCGGCGATTGCGGCGGATGCGATATGGGCCCTGCTGCTGGCATTCCAGGCCCGGCAGCATACCGGCCGCCGCGGCGACATTCTGGCGCTGCTTCGGCAGCATCAATAGCTCATTGCAAAACGGGGCTTCCGGTTTACCATGGAGAATGCTACAGCCTGCCTCAAGTCGGAGCGTAGCGCAGCCCGGTAGCGCACTATTCTGGGGGGATAGGGGTCGCGGGTTCGAATCCCGCCGCTCCGACCATTTTTTACCTGTCCGCCCAAGATTGGCCCAAGATTGAAGGTCATGCGCGCGCCCGTGCCGGTTGCTCAATCTGCCTGTGATGCCCATAAACACGCTCTACGGTCGAGGCATCGGCACCGACGATTCCGCTGGCCCATGATGCTGCAAATTCCAACGCCGGGCCTGTTGCACCAGGGGTCCCCGGGACACGTCCGGGGATGACAAAAATGGGAAATCGTGGCCTGCCAGAGTCAATGTGACGGGCCGTTGGTATTATGGAGTGACGTGCCGCCAACCGCGCGCGTCAGGGCCGCCGGCCGCCGTGGCCACATAAGTTGCCGAGGCTGCGAACAAACCCCACATCAACCCCATTAACCAATAGAAGTGGCGCCAGTGATCGGTGTCGATTTGGATGCCTTGCAGCATCGTCGTGAGCAGCGGGCAATACACGGCGATGGCGATATTCTGCCAGGGCGTGCGTATCAGTATTGTGCGGAAGCCGATAACGATGGTGCTGATGATCAACACAATATAGCTGAAGCCGCCGAGCCAGCCGTAGGAGGCAAATGCGTTGAGATAAACATTGTGCGGGTCCTGGCCAAATAGCTTGCGGAAAAGCGTTGGTCCAAATCCGAGCGGCTGATCCAGCAGATAGTGGATGGAGTTAACCTGGATTCCGAAGCGGCCGTGCTCGCCCGTATCGTAATCCTTGGTCAGCGTCAGCCGGTCAAGAAACAGATCGCGCACGCTTTCGATTGACAGCAGAAACATCAGCAGCACGGCACTGACGGCGATGCCAACGATCGACAGGAGAATGATGCGGCTGCGCAGCCCGGTTGACGGCGTCAGAACGAATGTCAGAATTCCCATCAGGGTGGCTGCGCCGATAAAGCTTATCCAGGCGCCGCGTGAGAAGGCCAGGAAGAGACAGGCCAGAACGGTGAAGAGTGCAACCAGCCTGATCAACCGGTGCCTTGGACTGCCGAGCATAAATCCCTGGGTCAGCAGAATGGCAGGCAGGATCAGGTAAGTTGACAGCACGTTGGGATCCTTGAACGAACCCTGGGCGCGTTGAATCGGCGAGAGGGTTGAACCAAGGCCTGCCACATCGAAATAACCGATCAATCCGATTACCGAGGCAATCACCGCGCCCAACACATAACCATTGGCGAACACCGCCATCCGCCGCACCGGATCTTGCGCCACGTAGAAAGCGAAAAACACCGCCGTGACCGACATGTACGCCGATGTCACGATAAACATGCCCGCCTTGCTCTCGCCCGAAACTTCCAGAAAGCCGATGAAGCCGCCGAGATTGTAAAGCAGCAGATAGAAAATCAGCGGAATTACCAGAAGCGATATTGTGAGGCCGGAAGCCGCGAACAGCACGAGGGCCACGATGAACAGCAGGTCACAGGGCGCTGGTTCGATGATCACCAGAAAACTCGATACCATCATCAGCCAGACAGCCGCTGCCTGCACATGATCGAGAGAGATGCCGAGAAGCGTTATCCTTGGGGGTTGCCGGGGGTAGGCAGCACTCGTCAATATGCGCTCTCCGTGTTGAACAGCGCGAACGGCGTTTTCCCCAGAATATAGAGATCAAATGCCAGCGACCAGTTTTCGATGTAGTGGAGATCATGCTCAACCCGGCGTTGAAGCTTCTCGGTTGTATCCGTTTCACCGCGCCAGCCGTTGATTTGGGCCCATCCGGTAATGCCGGGCTTCACCCGGTGACGGGCAAAATAACCATCGACCACATCGTTGTAGAGCTGATTGGCGGCCTTAGCCTTGGTTGCGTGGGGGCGCGGTCCCACCAGCGAAAGTTCACCGCGCAGCACATTGAAAAGCTGTGGCAACTCATCGAGGCTGGTCCGGCGGATGAAACGGCCGACACCGGTTACCCGGGCATCGCCCTTGCTCACCAGTTTTACAGCGTCGGCGTCGCCCATGTTGTGATACATCGAGCGAAACTTCAGAACTTCAATCAGTTCATTGTTGAAGCCGTAGCGCTTTTGCTTGAACAGCACTGGTCCCTTGCTTTCAAGCTTGATGGCGAGCGCAATGAGCAGCATTACCGGTGACAGCATGATAACTGCAAAAGTGGCAATGATCTTGTCTTCGAGGGCCTTGAGTATCGGCCCCCAATCACCCAGCGGCTTATCGAAAACGTCGAGGAAGGGAACATTGCCGATATAAGAGTAGGCGCGCGGGCGATAGTGAATCTTCTGGGCATAGGCGCTGAGGCGTATGTCAACCGGCAACACCCAAAGTTTCCGGAGTATCTGCAGCAGACGCTCCTCGGCGGCGAGAGGCAAGGTGACAATCAGAATGTCGATGCGGGCCCGGCGGACAAAATCGATTAACTCACCGACGTTTCCCAGCTTCTGAAGTTTGTGAATGTAAGTTGGCGAGCGCTGGTCATCGCGGTCGTCGAATATGCCAACCACCGAAACGTCGCTATTGTTTGAACGCTCCAGTGCCGCCATGAGACTGGCCGCCGGAGCACCCCCACCCACCAGCACCGCTTGACGGTCAAGCTGGCCCTTGCGATTCATGAACCGCACCAGGGTGGCCGCCGCCAGACGCGCCGCGATAAGTAAAGGCAGCCCGCCGATGAACCACAGGCTAAGCCATGCCCGCGAGTAACTGTCACCGGCCTTGCCGAGAAATACGGCGATGGCAATTGCCGCAAAGATGACCGTCCAGCCACTGGCCAGACGGGCCACGTGATCCGCCGGGCGCAACAGCGCTTGCACCGAGTAGAGGCCAAACAGATGGGCGATCAGCGGGAGCGCGCCAGAGACAGCAACAATGAGCAACAGGTAGTGGTTGTCTTTCCCCATTGGCGAAATGGCGGGGTTGGCATAGGCCAGCAGCAGGCCAAGCAAACCCGCGAGCATGCCCTCGGCAATGCGTGCACAACTCGAGATGACCCGGCCCGAGACATGCGGTGCCCGCGACAGCGAGGCGATTGTCAGTTCGCGTTGAGCCGCCGTTTGGCGGATGAGGGCGGGCTGCAGCAGTTCCAAGACGTCGGATGGAACGACCCGGCCTATTTTTTCCAAGTTCATGCGCATCGGTAGAGGTGTTCCATTGCTGGACGAAGGTGGTTTTCCAGTACCTCCAGAGCAATCCCCGCGCCTCGTGCGCAAGTGCATGGACGGTGTGCCCAAACAGGGTTAATAGCCGGTTAACCAGGTGTCCCGTGAACGCTCACGCGTCCAAGATTTTCTGGTAGAATTCAATAATTCCGTCGACCATGACGGCGGCCTGGAAGTTGTTGCGGATGTTATCGCGGGCAGTAGATGCCTCCTTGGCCATCAGGGTGGGATTGCCGAGCAGGGTCTTGATGCGCTCAGCCAGTGCCGGGGCATCGCCGGGCGGCACCAGTGCGGCCTTATCGAGAATTTCGGGGAGTCCACCTGCATTGCTGGCAATCAAAGGTTTTCCGGCGGCACCAGCCTCAAGCACCACATAGGGAAAACTCTCGGCACGAGACGGCATCACCAGCAAACGGCCGCGCGGCAATGCCTCCGCCGCCGCCATCCGCCCCGGAAATTTCACCAGGCTGGCAAGGCCCAATGCGTTCATTTGGATTTTAAGGCTTTCCAGATCAGGCCCGTCACCAACCAGCACCGCAGTCGTCGCCCGTTCCTTGTTGCACAGAGCCAGCGCATCGAGCAGCACATCGACACCCTTGAGAAAGCGCATGTCGCCAATGAACACAATATCCGCGGCATCGGCGTCGAGCCGGTTGTCGGTGAATTCCTCCGGCCACAGACCATTGTAGATGACGGCATGCGGCTTGCGGCCGATGCCGATCTTGGCGTCGAAAGCATCGCGCTCAAAACGGCAAACAAAATGCAGGCCAGACCCGATGCGCGCCAGCAGCCACTCGGCACCAAGGAACGCCGCACCCGACGCCGAGGTCCAATTGTAATGCAGGCTGCCGCCATGGGCTGTGTAGATTGACGCGATGCCGAGCCAGCGCGCGGCCAGCCGGCCATAGAGGCCGCCCTTGGCGCCGTGGCAATGGATCACATCCGGGCGTATGGCGCGCGCGTGCCGGAGTGTGGCTGTTGCGCCCGAAAGATCGCCCAAACCGGGAAACCGCGAGATCGGCGTACGCTTGACACCAAGCGAACAGTTGGACTCGACACTCTGCAAAAGCTGCAGCGCAGTGCCGCCGCCCGTCGTCGAGTCGCACAGGATACCGACTTCATGACCAAGTGCGTGCTGGCCACGTGTCAAATCGCGGACATGACGGAACAGGCCGCCGACCGGGGTTCGGAACACATGGAGGATGCGCATGCCCGGTCTAGAACCAGCGTTCGCGCACGTAAACAATGTCACCGGGATAAACCTGCGTGGTGACTGGCACCTTGTAGGTGGCTGTCCCTGTGGCATTCTTGCGGGTAATCAGCACCAAAACCTGATCGGCGCGAGCGCCATAACCGCCGGCAATGGCAATGGCATTTTGCACGGTGATGCCGGGCTGATAGGCAAAGCTGCCGGCGTTGGTGACCTCACCGAGAATATAAAATGGCCGGAGCGTTGTAACCTGAACCGAAACATGGGGATCGCGCAGATAGCCCTGGCGCAGCCGGGCGGCAACATTCTGCTCGATTTGTTGGGTGGTCAGGCCGCCAACCTGCATGGTCTGCACATAGGGCATGGAAATATTGCCCGAGCCATCGACGAGATAGTCGGCGGTCAGGTCCGCTTCGCCCGCCACCCGGACCGTCAGCCGGTCGCCAGCCCCAACGCGGTAACCGGTGACAAATTCGTAAGCCGCGGTCTTGCCCCGGGTGCCGTAGGGCTCAATGGCGCCGTGCGCATCGCGGGTTGGCAGTTGCGATACACTCGAGACGGCGGCACTTCCTTCGGCGACGGTGCCATCGATCATCAGGCCGGTGCCGCCCGGAGGTGCCGAAGGTTGCTGCTCATTCCAGGTCTGGGCGCAACCGGCCAGCGGCAGGATGATGAGCAGGGAGATGACAAAACGCATACGCACGTGCGAATTTCCAGAGGTTCAGCGCCCGGCCGGGCAGGTACGGCCAGCCTCACGATAGGCAAACATGGTTAGCAATAACTTAAACAGCGGTTCAAAATGGTTTACCGTCTTTCCGGCGTTAAGAGATTGGTTACCATAAGCAAGCCATTTTGCGGCGAGGCCCTCACTCGGCGCGCGCAGTTGGATTCATGAACCTCTCAAACGAAACTTTTGCAGGCCCGATTTCGCCCGCCATCAATCTGCTCGATGTGCTGGGTGGCATGAAGCGCCGCAAGTTCATGATCATCGGCTTTACGGCTGTTTCCTTTGCCGCGGCACTTGCCCTGGTCAACTACCTGAAGCCGGTCTACTCGGCTGAGGCGCAGGTTCTGATCGGCAATCTTGAAACTCCGTTCGACCGGGTGCAGTCCCTCGACAATCAGGCGGCACCCGGTATCGATGACCGGGTTGTGGAAAGCCAGATTTCCGTGCTCAAATCCGAAGACCTTGGACGCCGGGTGGTGGCGGCACTCAACCTCCAGGATGATCCCGGATTCAATGTCATGCTCACCGGCATGAGTTTCCCGAGGAAGATCAAGATAACCCTGGGCTTTGACGAAGATCCGCGCCTCAAGACTCCAGAACAGCTGGCTCTGGGAAGTTACCTCGAAGGACTGTCTATTTCCCAGCAGCCAAACTCCAATGTCATCGCCATCAAATTCTCCGCGGGCGAAGGAGAAATCGCCGCACTGGCCGCCAATACACTGGCCGACACCTACATTGCGGCAACGCGCGAGAGCCAGTCGCAACCCACTGAACGCGCCCGCGAGTGGCTGTCGATCCAGATTGAGGCGCTGCGCACCAAGCTCGCCGCCTCCGAGCAAGAGGTCGAAAAATTTCGCGCCGGGGCGGGGCTCCTGCAAGGTGCGACGATGACATTGGGTACCCAGGAAATTTCCGAGCTGAATAGCCAAATCACTGTGGCTCAGGCCGCCAGTGCGGAGGCCAAGGCCCGTGCCGATGCAATCCGCCAGCTACTGAAATCCAAAGGCTCGGTCGAATCTTCACCGGAGATTCTTGCTTCACCGGTTATCCAGCGGTTGAAAGAACAACGCACCGAGGCCACTCGCGCCGTTGGAGAAATTTCCGCCACATATTTGCCTGGCCATCCCAAGATGATCGCGGCAAAAAACCAGATCGCCAATATTGATCGCCAGATACGTGGCGAGGCCCTGAAAATCGTCGGCGGGTTGGAGGAACAGGCGCGTATTGCCAAAGCCCGCGAAACTTCTCTTCGTTCGAGCCTCGAAGAACTCAAGGCGAAAGCATCGAATTCCAATCTCGACGATGTGAAACTTAAAGCACTGGAGCGTAATGCTGGCGCCGACCGTATTCTTCTCGAAACCATGCTGAGCCGTTTTGCCGAGGCGAGCGCGCGCCAGGATGAGGCAGCCCAGCCTGGCCTCGCACGCATTATCCAAAGCGCCAGCGCGCCCACTTCACCGTCGTTTCCCAAGCGCGGTCCCATGGTGCTGCTGATCACCATGGCCGGTTTGGCACTTGGCCTGGGTCTGGCATTTCTCATGGAAGTAATGGCAGCCGCGGCTGGTCTGACCGAGCGCATCACCCAGGGAGCTATTGCGCAACCCGCCGCGTCTCCAGCATTTGCAAAGTCTGAACCGGCCCCTGAGCCTGCTGGGGAGCCAAAGCCGTCAGTTCAGCCATCGTTCGCTGCAGCCGGCCCCCAATACCTGGCGGTATTCCCAGGAGCGCCGGCCCACTACGACGGTGCTGTTTCGTTGAACGGCGTGGAGACGGACACCGCGGTGAAGCTGATATCGGCCTGGGCCAAGGCCGTGCAGCGCGATTCAAAGATAACGCATTTTGCCTTGGCTTCGATCGGCGGTGGCACTGGCGATACATCGGTCGCGGTTTTGGCACTGGCGCGGGCCATGGCGCAATCAGGCCGGCGGGTTATCGTAGCCGATCTGGCGCAAAGGGGCTCGTGGCTGGAAAACCTCTGTGGTGTCAAGCCTGGCCCAGGCATATCCGATCTGGTGTCGGGGGAGGCTTCATTCACCAAAGTCATCGGCCGCGACATGGCATCGGCGGTTCATCTGTTGCGCTTTGGCAACGGCCGCTCGCCCAGGACATTGTCGCTTCTCACCGAAAGACTCGATAGTGTGCTGGCAGCCTTGGCTCAGTCCTACGAGGTGGTGATTGTCAATGCCGGCGAGGCCGCCAGTGAAACTTCGGCGCTTCTGAGCAAGTGCGAGGCAGCTCTGATCATGGCGCCCGCCCAGCGGTTGACCGATGCGGCGTCAACCGTGCGGGCCCTCCAGTCATCTGGTCTGCGGGCGGTACGCCATGTGTTGATCGGCCATTCGCCGGCCTTCGCTCCAGCGGTCGATATCAACCAGCGGGCGGTGAACGCCTAGGTTTGGTTCTGCCCGCCGATACCTGCCGGCACAAACCAGCATTGAGGCGCAACAGTTTTTTCACGGACCGGCGCGTATGGTTGCAAAGTTTCCACGGCTTCCGGGCGCCTCTTCATGCCAAATTCGGCAATACTCAAGTCAGGTCTCGATGTCTTGTATTATTCTGGGGCATCCCAGGTGCTGCGTGGCATCTTCGGTGGCCGCGGAGCGATTTTCATGCTCCATCACGTCCGCCCAGGTGGCGGACTGCAAAAAGGCTTTGCACCAAACGCCGGATTGGAAATGACACCGGGGTTTCTCGATGAAGTCATAAACCATGTGGTGGCCGGTGGTTATGATCTGGTGACTCTTGATGAAGCCACCGAGCGGATATCCAATGGCCTTGCCGCTCCCCGCCCGTTCGTTGCCTTCACGCTCGATGATGGTTATCGCGATAATCTCATTCACGCCCGCCCGGTATTTCGCAAACATAACTGTCCATTCACCATATTCGTGACACCCGCCATCACCGATGGTACTTGCGAACTGTGGTGGCGCGGGCTTGAAGCGGTGATTGCCGATGCTTCGCGTGTCGATACTGAAATCAATGGCGAGCGTTTGAACATGGTTACCATCACCGATGCTCAGAAGCAGGAGGCCTGGCAGCGCCTCTATTGGCCGGTGCGCAAACTTGGGCAGCTTGAGCAACGCCGGTGGATCAGGGAGTTTTGCGAGCGCCAGGGCGTCAACCTTGAAGCGATCTGCCGCGCCGAGGCGATGAGCTGGGATGAGCTGCGGATCATCGCTGCCGACCCGCTGTGCACGGTCGGCGCTCACACCGTCAGTCATTACGCACTGGGTCAACTTGCGGAAGCCGATGCGTTCAACGAGATGGTTCAATCGGCTGAGCGGATCGTTGTGGAACTGGGCAAGCGCCCGAGGTTTTTTGCCTATCCCTATGGTGACGCGGATGCGGCCGCCACGCGCGAATTCCGGCTGTCTGCCGAAGCCGGATTCAAGGCTGCGGTCACCACCCGCAAAGGTTTGGTAACAGCGGCTCACAAGCATCATCTGCAGGCCTTGCCGCGGGTTTCGCTGTCGGGAAAATTTCAGAAGCTGCGCTACGTTGACGTGCTTTTGTCGGGCACGGCCTTTGCGCTGTCCAACGGCTTCAAGCAGGTGAAAGCCGGTTAGGTTTCCGCGTCCGGCCGGCTCATCCACCTGATGATGGCCATGACCGCCGGAAGCCATAACAGACCAGCGGCCGCAAAGAACGGCAACTCGGCCAGCAAACCCCGGCCAACCACAAGCTGGCCTCCCGCCGCCATGGCCACGAGGCTGTAGACGATCAGAAACCCGGCAGTGCCGAGAGTGCCGATCAACTTGCGGGTGCGCTGGGTCATGGGCAATGGAGCTAGACTGGACGCGACGGCGAAGCAAGCCTTCCGCCATGCGGCGCTTCAGCACTTGAAGGGCAGGGGGCTGCCGCTCTATCAGGCGGCAATGGATCAACTTGCGCAGCGCCAGCTTGAAGCCTTGCCGCAGGTCAGGGCGTGGCTCCTTGCCATCGCCGTGCTGGTGTTCTGCATGGTGATTGTCGGTGGCGCCACCAGGCTCACTGATAGCGGCTTGTCGATCACCGAATGGAAACCCCTGTTGGGCGCCATTCCACCGCTGACCGATGCGGACTGGCAGGAAGCTTTTGCGAAATACAAACTCATCCCGGAATTCACTACCCTTAACCAAGGCATGACGCTGGCTGATTTCAAGTTCATCTATTGGTGGGAATGGTCGCACCGTATTCTCGGGCGCTTTGTCGGCGTGGCATTCTTCGTACCCCTGGTTTATTTTGCCGTGACAGGAAGTATTGCCCGGCGCCTGTGGCCGCGTCTCATTGTTATTTTTGTGCTTGGCGGGCTGCAGGGCGCGCTCGGCTGGTACATGGTGGCTTCGGGGTTGGTTGACCGGGTTGATGTCAGCCAATATCGATTGGCCGCCCATCTCACCCTGGCCACGATCATTTATGGCGCCATCCTGTGGGTGGCATTTGGTCTTGGCGCAAAGCGCCGTATGCCTTCGAATGAACGTGAACGTGGCGGCTTGGTCATCGTGGCACTGGTGGTGTTGCAGATCGCCGCTGGCGGCTTCGTGGCGGGTCTTGATGCCGGCATGGGTTACAACACCTGGCCCCTGATGGACGGCCAGCTTGTTCCCCGTGGTCTGTTCATCATTCAGCCTTGGTGGCGCAATTTGTTCGAAAACGCCATGACAGTGCAGTTCAACCACCGGATTGTGGCCTATGGGCTCGCGGTCATGGTGACCGGTTATGCTTATGTGGTGCACACCCGCGAAGCCGCACTGCTGCTGGCCGCCGTCATGCTGCAGATTGCCCTCGGCATCGGGACACTCATGTGGCAAGTGCCGCTATGGCTCGGTCTTATCCACCAGGGTGGGGCGCTGATCGTGCTTGCCGCCGCCCTGTGGAATTTAAGTTCAGTTCTTAGCCGATCGCCTGCTCCAGATCGGCGATAATATCCGCCAAGTCCTCGATGCCGACTGACAGCCGCACCACATCGGCACCAGCACCAGCCTGTTTCAGCTGTTCGGCTGAAAGCTGGCTGTGGGTTGTCGAGGCTGGATGGATGATGAGCGAGCGGGTGTCGCCGATGTTGGCGAGGTGGGAGAACAGCTTGACCGAAGACACGACTTTCACGCCCGCATCGTAGCCGCCCTTGAGGCCGAAGGTGAGCACTGCGCCAGCGCCGCGTGGACAGTATTTCTTGTGCAGCGCGTGGTGCCTGTCATCGGCAAGGCCTGCATAATTCACCCATGACACTTGCGGATGCTGCTTTAACCACTGCGCCACCTTCAGCGTATTGTCGCAATGGCGTTGCATGCGCAGGCCCAGCGTCTCCATGCCGGTCAAGATCAGAAAGGAATTGAGTGGTGCGATAGCCGGGCCCAGATCGCGCAGGCCGAGAACCCGCGCCGCGATGGCAAAGGCGATGCCGCCAAAGGTCTCGTGCAGTTTGAGGCCGTGATAGGAAGCGTTGGGTTCCGACAGCAACGGATAGCGCCCGCTCTTCGACCAGTCGAAGTTGCCGGCATCGACCAGAGCGCCGCCCATCGAATTGCCGTGGCCGCCCATGAACTTGGTAAGCGAATGGAGCACGATGTTGGCGCCATGCTCTATGGGCTTGCACAGGTATGGTGTGGCCAGCGTGTTGTCGACGATCAGCGGCACACCGGCCGCGCGCGCGATCTTGGCCACCGCCGCTATGTCGGTAATGCGCCCGCCGGGATTGGCGATCGACTCGATGAAGATGGCCTTGGTCTTGGGCGACAGTGCCTTCTCGATCGACGCCATGTCATCGGCATCGGCCCACACCACATGCCAGCCGAATGATTTGAACGAGTGGCTGAACTGGTTGATCGAACCGCCATAGAGCTGGCGCACCGCCACGAATTCATCGCCCGGCTGCATCATGGTGTGAAAGGTAAGGAGCTGGGCCGCATGGCCAGAGGCCACCGCAAGGGCCGCTGTACCACCTTCGAGGGCGGCGATTTTCGCCTCCAGCACCGACTGGGTGGGATTGGTGATGCGGGTATAAAGATTGCCGAAGGCGCGCAGCGCGAATAGATCGGCGGCGTGCTTCACATCCTCGAAGACATAGGCGGTGGTCTGGTAAATCGGCGTGATGCGCGCCCCGGTGGTAGGATCGGGGGCAGCACCTGCGTGCAGCGCCAAGGTGTCAAATCCGGGTGTTCTGTCGGCCATTTATTCTCTCCCAAATGAAATCAGGCGGCGACCTTAGCCCGCCGCGCCGCAAACGACAATTGCGCCGCAAATCAGAATGGCAGCATCCGCCGCAGGAGGCCGTCGCGGTTGTAGAACTGATGCTTGAAGGCGGCCAGCACATGCAGCCCCAGCAGGGCAAGGCCGATCTTGCTTGCGAGATTGTGGATATTGCTGGCCAGTCTGCCGGGGTCGGGCGCATAGGGAACCTGCGTCAACCCGAATATGGTGACCCCCGCCATGCCGGGGTGGCGCGGCAGAAAATTGTCAAAAGCCAGCCAGCCGGTAAGCGGCAGGCCGATCATCAGCACATAGAACAGGATGTGGGTGGCACTTGCAGCGGTTTTTTCCCATTCCGCCATGGTCGCTGGCAAATCGGGCGGCGGGTTGATCATTCGCCATGCCAAACGCAACAGCGACAGTACAAGTATGCTGACACCAAGCGAGATATGTATCGATGGCAGGAAAGTACCGCCATCATCGCCCATCAATTCCTCGCCGAACAGCAGCATTGGAATGAGCAAGATGGCGACGAGCCAGTGCAGACCGATGGCGACGGTATCGTGCCTGAATTTCATCTTCAGTCCTGCTCAGCCAGACCGAGGCTTTGCATTTTGCCGCTGTGATGCAGGGTTTGCTTGCGCGACGAGATCATGCCAGAGTTGCCTCCGACCCACGACCATTCACCCGAATGTTTGCCGTATTCCATCTTAGGACAACGGTCCATCACCACTTGCAATCCCTTGGCTTCAGCTCGTGCCGCGGCTTCGTCATTGCGCACACCGAGCTGCATCCACAGCACTTTGGGTAATGGATCAAGTGCCAGCGCTTCGTCGGTGATGGTGCTGGCAGCTTCCGAATTGCGGAAAACATCGACCATGTCGATGGCGGTAGGAATATCTCTTAGCGCTGCATATATTTTTTGCCCGAGAATTTCCTGACCCGCGAGGTTGGGGTTCACCGGAATCACCTCATAGCCCTTGCCGAGCAAATACTTCATCACCAGGTGAGATGGCCTCAGTTCGTTGGCCGAGGCGCCGGCCAGCGCAATGGTCTTCACACTGCGCAGAATATCTCGGATATAGGAGGCATCGTAGCTGTCGTGGTTCACGGCAGTTGTAACCGGCCCGCAGCATCAAGAGGAAAAAACGGATTGTAGGCGACTTCCCACAGATGGCCTTCGGGATCGGCGAAATAACCGGAATAACCGCCCCAGAATACCTTCTGAGCTTCCTTTAAAATGGTTGCGCCGCAAGCCTTGGCATGGGCAAGGATTTGATCAGCCTCTTTCTCACTGGCGGCGTTCCACGCAACTGCCGTTCCCCGGAATACTTGCGCGGGAGAAGCCTCCAGTTGCGCATCCTCGGCAAGATCATTGTGCCCGAACAGCGCCAGCACCACGCCATCGGCATTGAAGAACGTAACCTGCGGATTGCTGGCGGATGAAGCCACCAGGCCCAGGCGTTCATAGAAACCGCGCTCCAGCGCCATGTCGGCGACGCCAAGCGTCACGAAATTGATGCGCGGCCGCATCATTGATCCGTCCACTGAGGATCGCGCTTGGCGGTGAAGGCGGCAATACCTTCCTGGGCGTCGCGGCGCAACAGATTGTCGACCATCACCCGCGCTGTCAGTGCATAGGCATCATCAAGATTGCAATCCAGTTGCCGGTAGAACGCCTGTTTCCCCATCCTGATGGTCATCTGGGATTTCGACGCGATCTCGAGGGCCAGCGCCGTTACCGTCTCGGATAACTCATTGGGTGTTACGGCGCGGTTGATAAGCCCGATGCGGGCGGCATCCTGGGCGGAGATCACATCGCCGGTCAGCAGCATTTCCATCGCATGCTTGGGCGCCACATCGCGCGACAGAGCCACCATCGGCGTTGAACAGAACAAACCAATGTTGACGCCAGGCGTGCAGAACGTGGCGGCAGTGGAGGAGACGGCAAGATCACAGCTCGCCACCAACTGACAACCCGCAGCACTGGCCAGACCCTGCACTTCGGCGATGACCGGTTTGGGATGGCGCACGATGGCCAGCATCAGTTGGGTGCAGGCCGCGAACAGGGCGGTGAAATAAGCCTCGCCCTTGTCGGCATCGGCGCGATGGGCCGTCACGTCCTTGAGATTGTGCCCCGAGGAAAAAACCGGCCCGGTGGCGGCGATGACGATGACGCGCACCGCTGGATCAGCAGCGGCATCGCTTAGCGCCTCATGCAGTGCCGCCATCATGGTATCCGAAAGGCTGTTGCGCGAGGCGGCATCATTAAGCGTCAACCGCAGCACGCCGTCCGCCAGTTCGCCGGTCAGAGGGCCGGTCATTCTTCCTCGATCTCAAGCTGCTTCAGTTTTTCGGCATAAACCGGATCCTTCATCATCTCGGCCACAACCGTGCGATTGTTGTCCGATGGAATCATCGCATTGAGCGAAGTAATCATCCGGTCCTTCATGTCTTGCGCCAGCGAAGTGTCCGCGGTGATTTCGCTAATCTGCTGCTTGATGTCGGCAGTGGGATCATCGGTAACGCCGGAATAGGCAAAGCCCAGCGACGTGATTGCCAGATTCCAGTCATCGACATTGGCAAAGCCCGCCGCCTTGACATCGGCCTCGAAGTCTTTGCCCGCCGGACTCTTGTCAACGAACTCCTGCAGATTGTCAGCGCTTTCAAGATCTGTGTCGGCGTATTTTGTCTTTACCAGCAGATAGGAATCGATGGCTCGCCGTGCGAGATCGGCGGTGAGCTCAATGCTTTTTATGTCGGGGATTTCACCTATGCTCATTTCATCCGGCGCCGCTTCGCTGGGAGGAGCGTCGGGCTCGCCGGCGTCGGGTTTTGTAAGGTCTTCGCCCGCAGGGGGTGCAGCACTATCGGATTCCGGAAGTTTCAATGGTTCGCTGGCTGGCGGCTGTTGGGCCAGTTGATCCGCCGTCAGCAGCCGGGACTCATCCTTGGCGGCGCCCGGCGCTGCCTGCGAAACTGTGGCCAATACGCTGAAAACAATGGCTATTCCAATATGCTTTGCCATCCGCAGATCCCTGTTGGGAATGAGACTATGAGACAGGCTGTTGGCAGAAAAGTGTCAAACCATGTAATCGAATGCCTGTTGCCAATATACAACAATCGAGGTAACACAATACCACACGTGAAATCGTCCGTAATTTAGCGGCTTTTTCTTGACAGCTGGCAGGCTGAGCCCTATTCACCGCGCACCGGAACGGCGGTTGGAATTCAACTTTCACCGCCCTTTCATTTGCAAACTCCAACGCCTGAGACACTCACATGACAACCTATTCGGCGAAAGCCAAGGACATCGTGAAGAACTGGGTGCTGATCGATGCGGAAGGTTTGATCGTCGGCCGTGCAGCCGCGATCATCGCCAACCGCCTTCGTGGCAAGCACAAGCCCACCTTCACGCCCCACATGGATTGCGGCGACAACATCGTCGTCATCAATGTCGACAAGGTCGTTCTCACCGGCCGCAAGCGCCAGCAGAAGACCTATTACTGGCACACCGGGTTTCCCGGCGGCATCAAGGAACGCAAGGCCAACACGATTCTTGACGGCAAGTTCCCCGAGCGCGTGCTCGAAGCGGCGGTCAAGCGCATGCTTCCGGGCAACTCCCTGAAGCGCCTGCAGATGACCCATCTGCTGATGTACAAGGGGCCCGAACATCCCCATCAGGCCCAGAGCCCGGTGCTGCTCGACATCAAGGCGATGAATCCCAAGAACACGGCGAGAGGCTGACCCACATGGCTGAACCAACCACATTAGCCAACCTCGGCCAGGCCATGGGCCTCGCCAGTGCCACTGCTGCGGGCGCCATTGCTGCTCCCGTCAAGCCCAAGCTTGATGCCAAGGGCCGCGCCTATGCCACCGGCCGCCGCAAGAATGCCATCGCCCGCGTCTGGGTCAAGCGCGGCTCGGGCAAAATTACCGTCAACGGTAAAACGATTGATATTTATTTCGCCCGCCCAGTGCTGCGCATGTTGCTGCGCCAGCCGCTGGAAACCGCCAACCGCGCCACCCAGATCGACATCGATTGCACCGTCGTCGGCGGCGGTCTTTCGGGGCAAGCCGGTGCCGTGCGCCACGG
>JANLWG010000351.1:0-2923 GCA_031364405.1 Hyphomicrobiales bacterium | reverse complement strand
GGTGCGAATACCCTGGGCTTGGCTGAAATCATCGCCATCGGGCCGATAGCGGGTGCCCCTGATACCGATCTGGACGGTTCGTTTGGGATCGATCAGGCCTTCCTCGATTTCACGGCGAACATGGGTGCCATGGGTATATTTGTGTCCGCCGAAATAGCTGTCATTGGTGTCGGAATGGGCATCGAACTGGATCAGCCCGACGGGGCCATTCTTGGCAATCGCGCGCAGGATCGGAAGTGTAATGAGGTGGTCACCCCCGGCGGTGACAGGCACAACGCCAGCATCGTGCAAGGTGCGGTAGAACTGCTCCACCCGGCCCAGGGTGTCGTTGATGTCGACGGGATTGACCGGTGCGTCGCCGAAGTCCGCCACCCGGCAAAACACGGATTGGCCGAGGAATCGAGCGGCCAGTAGGTTGGCGGAGTGCTGCCGGTTGCCGGTGATGTCGTGGTCAAATGATCCCGTCCCGTTGAGTTGAAGCAGAGGGTCGTTTCGTGGTCAACAGGTTAAGTTGTTCCGCAGCAAGGCGGCGCAGCCCGGCAAGTACCGACCTCACATAATGCACCTGCCGCGCTGCATCGTTGCGCTCGCGCGCCAGGCGATCTTCCAGAGTTTCGTTCGCGGGCAAATCCGTGGTGCTCGGGTCTCGCGCCGGAGTGAAAGGATCGGCGGGCTCGTCTGGAAAACGATAGGCCGGTGCATACCTGCCAACTTCTTCTTCTAGCCCGAAGGCCGTCACTTGCGGAGCATCTTCACCTAAAAGCAGAAGATCGCGCAGCAGGACATGAAAATCGATGTCGCCTTCGCCAGACCTGCAAGCAAGATGCCCCCACCCCCCGCGATCTTCGACAATCCGCACGTCCTTGATGTGCACTTCCGTCACCAGAGGCGTCATCGTGGCGAGTGCGTCCCCGGGCCGTTGATAGGCGTTTATCATATTTCCGAAGTCGAAAAGCAGCGTCAGGCGGGGATTGCCGACGGTCGTAATGATTTCCACCAGTTCATGAGACTTCAGGTCCTCGTGCTGTTCCAGGGTGAACAGGAACTGTCCTTCGGGATCGATGTCACGGAGCGCCCGCAGGTCGTCAATTGTCTTCCTGATGATTTCGGAAACACGTCCCTCGTAACGGGAGTAACAGCGCACCGACTCCGCCTTGATGTCACGCGCAATGGCTGCGGCTGCATCGAGGTCGTGTCGTGCCGTGGAGCTGGTTTCGACATGGACCTTCAGCCCAAACTGCGCGGCACTCTGGCGGAACTGCCGCCGTTCGCTCTTGTTCATGCTCAAGAGACTGCGCTCCTCGCCATCCTCCACATGAATCTTTAGGCCGGAGAGTCCGTGTTGGTGAGCGGAGTGGAGCAGGTCAACGGGTGTGATCGAGCCGAAACGCAAGTTCAGGTGATGGGCATAGGTATGGGCAAACAGCGGCGCTGTGTCGATGCGCTCAATGAGCCGCCGCAGAAGATCAGCACTTAGCCCGGAGACAAGATCAACCGGCTTGCCGCGGGCCAGCCCGGAACGAGGCGCGTGGCTTGTGCCACGCTGAACTTCACAGGAGCATGGCATCATCTTCGGCAATTCGATCTTTTGCGCGAAAGGGGGAAAGCACGAGGGAGTCTCATGGGGCGAACAATCGGCAAAATTGGTCAAATCAGCAAGGCCTATTCCGGTTCTTGCGGCTCAATTCCTCAGGCACATCGCTCCATTGCAAGCTTGGTCCATGGCGCGGAAGCGGCTGGACGGTGGTGATCCGATATGCAATCTTTTTCGAATGTGGGTTGATCATCTCGTCTGGTACTGCGCTGATCTTGCTGAAGGCGAAGAAAACCTTGCAGGGCGAATGGATTGCCGGCCCATGTACGGTGGAGTCCATCCTGGCGAGGGCACGTGCAACAGCCTGCTTGCGCTTGGCGATACCACTTACCTGGAAATTCTTGCCCGCGATCCGGCGCAATCGGAGGCTTGCCTCGATGCGGAAATCCGGTCGCTCAACGGTTCCGGACTCTACCACTGGGCAGCCAGTGGCGCCGATCTGGCTGGGTTGCGCAGCAAGGCGGAAGCCGGTGGTCTGGATGCAGGCGAACTGGTGACCGGCGGACGGACTTTGCCGAATGGCAATTGGCTTGGTTGGAAATTACTTGGCATTAGGAATCATGGATTTGGAGCTCTCGTCCCTTTCTTCATCGACTGGATGAACGGCGAGCACCCGGCGCAAACAGCACCGCGCGGCGGCCGGCTCATGAAGCTCGAAGCCGGCTCGCCCGAGCCGGAGAGGCTGCGCCATATTTACCGGATATTGAACCTCGACATCGTGGTCACCAACGCGGCAGCCCCCTCGCTCTCGGCAATCGTCGAATGCCGCAGCGGGCAACAAGTGCTGCGCATGTTTGATCCGGCACCGCGCGGCTACGTTATCCGGGAGGAATATACTCATGCGAAGATTGGAAGGTAAGAGAGTCATCATTACGGGTGGCTCCACCGGAATTGGCGCGGCCATTGCCCGGCGATTTCTCGACGAGGGAGCTACCGTCTGCGTCTGGTGCCACAACAGGAAAAACGCCGCGGCGATTGAAGCGGAACTTCCTGCACTCGCGGCCGTCGTTTGCGTGGATGTGGCCGATCCCGTTGAAGTCGATGCGGCCTTTCGGCGATCGCTCGCCGCACTCGGCGGCCTTGATGTGCTGATCTGCAATGCCGGAATTTCGGTGCGCCAAAATTTTCTCGATATTGACCGCGCTGATTTTGACCGCATCATGCGGGTGAATGTCCATGGTGTATTCTATCCCAGCCAGCTCGCGGCCCGCCACATGATGCCGGGAAACGGCGGTGCCATTTTGATGACGGCCTCCACATCGGGCGTCGTCGGTTACCGGCGCTATGCCGACTACAATGCCAGCAAAGGGGCCCTGCTCGCCATGATGC
>JANLWG010000146.1:0-2878 GCA_031364405.1 Hyphomicrobiales bacterium | reverse complement strand
GCCAGTAGTGCCGCGGTGAACGGGCTGTTGCGGTCATCGCCATCGGACGCAGTGGTGCCCTCCTTGGCGGCAAAGCTGATGACCGTGCCATTTGCTGCCTCGACCCGCGACAGGCCGCGGCCAATCGAGCGGCTGGCTGATGTCATGGTCATCGAGGCTGAGAATGGATTGTTGCGGCAGGCATCGAGCAGTACCATGCGGATGCCCTTGACCCCGTCAAGTGCCCCCAGCACGTCATCGAGCGACAGGGCCTCGAAGCGCAGGCGCCGATCGGTGGCAAGCTTGGCATCGACCGGGATCAGGTAGTTCTGGCGGTCCACCTCGATACCGTGGCCAGCGTAATAGACGATGGCGAACTCCGCGCCCGCCGCCGTGTCGGAGAAATCACTGAGCGCCGCCGCGAAGTCGTTCCGGCGGGCATCTTGAAGTTCCTTCACCTCAAAGCCGATACCGCGCAGGGCTTCTGCCACGTCGGCTGCATCGAGGGTGGGGTTGGGCAAGCCCGCCACATGCTGATAGGCGCCATTGCCAACGACCAGTGCTACACGCTTGCCGGCAAAAGCCGGATCAGCCGCCCACCACCAGACCACCAGCACAGCCACCAACCAGATCAACCAGCGCGGCATCGCCATTCTCCGGGGAATAATCCCATATCTCAGCTTAGCGCCCAGCCCGGCAAAGTAAAGTGAGCGGCTTCACAGGCGCACGGATTAATACCAACAGGATTTTCGGACGGCACTTCATGAAGCTTCGTGACCTTCAGCTTCCACGGGCAATCATTGAATGCAAGATGCGCGGGGCGCTTCAGGAAGCAGCGTCATTTGATTGTCGAGAAGGCATGAACGGCACCATCGGGCCGGACTTCATAGAAGCTGTTGCCGTCGACATAAATATCGTGGCAGGATCCCGCGTCGGAACAGGCCTGATCACCCTCGAACGACCATTTGGTGCTGACCTTGACTTTGTTCGTGCCGTCGACCAGTGCAGCACCGGTGATAGTTTTTTTCTTCCAGTTCCATGTCAACATCGCCGTAACCGGTTTTTCCAAATCGTAAATTACGACTTCTACTGACTTGCCATCAATGAAGGCAATGAATTCATCCTTCGTGACTTTCTTGGCCGAGGCCGGCAGCGCAACCACCTCGGCGGCGGATGCGGCGACGGACAATCCGATCACCAGCAGGGTACTCAGCGCAGCATTGCGAAACATTTCTTTTCTCCTTCATTTTCATTGGTACGTTACCACCGGTACAAATAGGTATTATTCGATTTCAATGATCAACCCAGGCGCCGGTTGCTTGAAGAGAATGGGATCCTGCCAGGCCGCTGTGGCCTTCTTTCCATTGCCTCCGTAAGCTGCCGCACCCGGACCGGCGTTGAGATCGATTTCATTAGGCTGGCCCCCCTTCCAATTCCGGTAACTACTCTTGCAACCATCTACCCAGACCCATCCCTGCTTCGACGAGCGGCTGCCCGGCGCCTGGTAAAGCCCAATCCAAGGACCAGAAATGAAATCATACTTGTTGTCGATCCGCCAGAAACGAAGATCCTCTTTAATCAGATCGAAGATCGCATTATTCTCCGCTGCTGATGAAACACACGCCAGTGCACCACCCGCACGCTTTGCCAATTCGCGGGCATCCTTGAACGAAATATCGCCGTTGTCGATAACCGCAAGATACAAGTGACCACCGAACGATCCATGTGTGAATGAAAGTCCTCTCAACTCATTGATAGCATGAATCAGCCTCCCATCCGCCCCCTCAGGAGGCTGCTTATACGCCATGGCAATTCTGCTGGTATCTACGTCTCTGCTCCCTGCGGTGCCGAGCAGATTGTCTATCTGTGATTGTTCAAGTGTACCTGTCGGCTCGAAACCCGAAACATATTGCCAGGATTTGATGCCGGCTCGTGTATCCCTATCAAATTCACCATCAATGTTGCCAGGTTCTATGCTTTGCTTCATGAGAGCTATCTCGATCCGCAATCGTAGATCTCTTGTAAGGTTTTTTTCGACGCCAGCAGCCGGGGATACAACTGCAGCCACTTGCTGCTGTTCTGGCTCGGCCGCGGGGTTTTGTCCAGAAGAGGAGTTGGCCGTCGCCAGTTTCTGCCGCGCCGCTTTGGCGAGGTCAACGTAGAAGTTTCCGGTCTCGCTACCATGCTTTGCCAGAAACGCTTCCCAGGCCTCCGCGTTGCCAACACGCTCGGCCAATTGATAGTCAACCGCCACCGGATCGCTTGCCGGGCTGGTTACGTTGCCACTCACACCGGTGGAAATGCCACTCGTCAGCGGCGGCACCAAATAGACCGCCTCGCGCGGCAGTGAAGCTGAGATGAAGGGTTCCTGGGCTCCGTTGGTGGCACTAAGTACCCGGTCGCGCACATCTCGCAGAAGGAACTGTATCTCAAGGCCAGGTTCAGAAATATTGGCCAGAAGTGCTGCGGTGAACGGGCTGTTGCGGCCATCGCCGTCAGAAGCAGTGGTGCCCTCCTTGGCGGCAAAGCTGATGACCGTGCCACTCGCTGCCTCGACCCGCGACAGGCCGCGGCCAATCGAGCGGCTTGCAGATGTCATGGTCATCGAGGCTGAGAATGGATTGTTGCGGCAGGCATCGAGCAGCACCATGCGGATG
The DNA here is from genome assembly GCA_031364405.1 of Hyphomicrobiales bacterium. Taxonomy (GTDB): domain Bacteria; phylum Pseudomonadota; class Alphaproteobacteria; order Rhizobiales; family Aestuariivirgaceae; genus Aestuariivirga. Next base: position 242 of record JANLWG010000146.1, on the reverse strand, counting down.
CCCTTGACCCCATCGAGCGCTCCAAGCACGTCATCCAGCGACAGGGCCTCGAAGCGCAGGCGCCTATCAGTGGCAAGCTTGGCATCGACCGGGATCAGGTAGTTCTGACGGTCTACCTCGATACCGTGGCCAGCGTAATAGACGATGGCGAAGTCCGCGCCCGCCGCCGCATCGGAGAAATCACTTAACGCCGCCTCGAACGCCACTTTGTCGGCATTCTCAAGCTCCTTCACTTCAAAACC
>JANLWG010000328.1:0-1890 GCA_031364405.1 Hyphomicrobiales bacterium | reverse complement strand
GGCCAATGGCTATCCCCGTGAAGCCGGTTTCGACATCACGGTGGCTTCCGAGATCATGGCGATCCTTTGTCTTTCCACATCGATTGCCGATCTCGAGCGCCGCATGGGCCAGATCGTGGTCGCCGCCAAGCGCGACAAGGGCCAGGTGTTGGCCAAGGACCTGAAGGCGCCGGGCGCCATGACGGTATTGCTCAAGGATGCGCTGATGCCCAATCTGGTGCAGACGCTGGAAAATAATCCGGCCTTCGTCCATGGCGGCCCGTTCGCCAATATCGCCCATGGCTGCAATTCGGTGATGGCGACGAAGACCGCCCTGAAGCTCGCCGATTATGTGGTCACCGAGGCTGGCTTCGGTGCTGACTTGGGGGCTGAAAAATTCTTCGACATCAAGTGCCGCAAGGCCGGCCTCACCCCGGCTGCGACAGTGATCGTGGCAACCGTGCGGGCCCTGAAGATGCACGGCGGCGCGGCCAAGGAAGAATTGAAAAACGAAAACGTCGAGGTGCTGAAAAAGGGCCTGGCCAATTTGGGCCGCCATATCGAGAACCTGAAGAAGTTCGGCGTGCCGATCGCCGTTGCGGTCAATCACTTCGTCAGCGATACCGAGGCGGAAGTCGATGCCATCAAGGCCTATTGCAAGGACCACGGTGTCGAAGCCTTCAAATGCACTCATTGGGCCGAAGGCGGCAAGGGCACCGAGGCCTTGGCCCGCCATGTGGCGGAATTGGCCGACCGGTCGTCGGTGCAGTTCAAGCCGATCTATGGCGATGAGATCCCCTTGTGGGACAAGATCAAAACCATCGCCCGTGAAATCTACCGGGCCGACGACATCGTCGCCGATAAAAGTATTCGCGACCAGCTCAAGACCTATGAGGCGCAAGGCTACGGCAAGTTCCCCATCTGCATGGCCAAGACGCAATACTCGTTCTCGACCGACCCCACCCTCAAGGGTGCCCCCAGCAACCACGTGGTGCCGATCCGCGAGCTACGGCTTTCAGCCGGCGCGGAATTCATCGTCGTCGTCTGCGGTGACATCATGACCATGCCGGGCCTCCCCCGAGTGCCATCGGCGGAAGTCATCGGGCTGGATGCCAAGGGCCAGATCGCCGGGTTGTTCTGAACCCGGATGCAATGCTTCGAGGCGCGCTGCGCTCGCACCTCGGCATGAGGGGTGTGGGATGCTTGCGGAGGTACTCGCACTTGTCCTAGGTCCTCACCCTGAGGTGCCCGGCGAAAGCCGGGCCTCGAAGGGTCGGCAGCGGGGTGCGGCATGGGAGCTTGGGTCTATATTCTTCGCTGCAATGACGGGAGTTATTACACTGGCCTGACACGCTCGGCGGAACCTGAAAAACGCCTGTCCGAACACAACTTGCGAATTTCCCCCGGAAGCTTCACGGCTAAGCGCCTGCCTGTCACACTCGCCTATGCCGAACATTTCGACATGGTGGTTGATGCGATTGCGGCAGAGCGTAAGTTCAAGGGCTGGTCACGGGCCAAGAAGGAGGCTCTGATGGCGGGCGACTGGGACAGGGTTGCGCAGCTATCGAAACGGCGCGGTGGTGGGAATTGAGCCCGGACGCGATGCTTCGAGGCTCGCTGCGCTCGCACCTCAGCATGAGGGTTGTGGGATGCTTGCACTGCTCTTAAATCTTCACCCGGAGGTGCCCGGCGCAGCCGGGCCTCGAAGGGTGGGCCACGGAGTCAAAAGCGGGCGCATGGGTCCAAACCCTTGCGGTTTTCATATAACAGGGCAGAAGTGATCCCATGTTACGCCGTCTGCTTATTGTTCTGGCCGGAACTCTCGTCATCATTGCCGCTTATAAGTGGTTCAGCCTCCGCCCCTCCAACGGTCCCGCCCGGCCGCCGCCGCGCGACAAGTGGGAGGCATTG
>JANLWG010000321.1:0-29110 GCA_031364405.1 Hyphomicrobiales bacterium | reverse complement strand
GACGAGAGCTTCGATAGTTCGTGGAGATTGATGGTCTTTGTCATAGGCGGTCCGTTATCAGAGTGAGGCCAGCGTTCCGCCATCGACGGGCAGACACACGCCTGTCACATATCGTGACGCATCGGAGCAGAGAAAAATGCTAGCGCCGACAAGTTCATCAAGTTCGCCAAAGCGCCGCATCGGAATATTGGAGAGCATAGCCTCCTGCCAATCGACATTGCCATAGAACACTTCAGTCAGCGCCGTGCGGAAATAGCCCGGTGCGATGGCATTGACCCTAATACCCAGTGGTGCCCACTCAACGGCAAGGGCGCGCGTCATGCCGAGAAGTCCCGACTTTGAAGAACCATAGGGAACAGCGGTAGCTATACCGCGCTCGGATGTGAGTGAACACAGATTGAGGATGGCACCACCCCGCATGGCGCGGGCCGCCGCCTGGGCCATGAAGAATGCGCCCTTGAGATTTGTATCGAGGATGATATCCCAGGTATCCTCCTCAAGTTCAAGCGAGGGACCCACTTGCTCAACGCCGGCATTGTTGATGAGAATATCCAGCCCGCCTAGCACAACTACCGCCCGTGCAACCCCTGCCCGGCAGTCGGCGACCCGCGTCACATCAATGGCGATGGGTTCGGCTCTGCCACCCGCTGCATGGATTACAGCGATGGTGTCACCAAGCCGGTCCAGACTTCGCGCCGCAACCGCCACCTCGGCGCCCGCCGCCGCCAATCCCTCCGCAATCGCTCGCCCGATACCACGGCTGGCGCCGGTCACCAGCGCCCGCTTTCCGTCGAGTGAAAATGCCTTGGAGCTCATCACCGCACTTACACTCGATGAAAGCCATGAAGTCAACAAATCGGCTTTCAAAACACCCGGCGCGGAGACTGCAAGCCCGCTCACATGCGGATCAGGGTCTTGAGGCCGGCACACTTTCCGGCCGCGAGCCTCGCATAGGCTTCGGGAACCTCATCGAGGGTGATTTCCCGGTCGACAAGTTGCATGATCGCCGCCGCACAGGCTGGCAGCGCGGCGATGACTTCGGGCATTTCACCTTGAAAGGCGTGGCAGCCGATCAGGCTCAATTCACGCTCCACCAGCAAATTGGGGTCAAGCTCCAGCGTGCCGTGCGAAATGCCAACCAGTGCCACGCTGGCGCCGCCGGAAACGCAGGCCATCAGCGCGCGCAGGGCGGCGATGCTACCAGTCGCGTCGATTGCCGCCCGCAAACTGCGCCTATGCAAAGCCTCTCGAACCGCATCGGCTTGCAACGCCACCACCGTGGCACCCGTCACCCGCGCCACCAATTGCGCCCGCGCCGCATTCATGTCGGCGACCAGAATGGGTCCCAGCCCCAAATGCGACAGGATCACCGCCGCAAAGCCCCCGATGGGGCCGCAGCCCGCAATCAGCACCGGCTCATTCGCTGCAAGGCGCAGACGCTTGACGGCGTGGAGTGCTACGGCGAATGGCTCGGCGGTTGCCGCCACTTGTGGCAGCAAATTTGCCGGAACCTTCAGCAGAAGTTTTTCGGGCAGCACGGTTTCCTCGGCAAAACACCCATCGCAGGCCTCGCCGATAAAACCAAGCTTGAAGCAGAGCTGATGCTGGCCATCGCGGCAGCGGCCACATTCGCCGCACCAGAAGCGCGAATCCGCCACAACCGTGTCACCGGGTTCGAACCTGCTCACGCCAGCTCCCGTTTCGCGCACCACGCCGGTGAATTCATGCCCGGCGATGGAGGGCGCTCGGGTAATCCATTGCCCAGTGCTGAAATTATGCAGGTCAGACCCACAGATGCCCGCCACCGTCACTTGCAAGCGCACCCAGCCTGCCTTCGGCGCGGCTGGAAGCGGCACATTCTCAACCCGCAAATCTCCCTTGCCATGCAAGCGCACCGCTTTCATTTCTCATACCCTCAATGGTTCTCATCAATCTCGTCGCGCAGCTCTTCGATGATGCGCCGTTTCAGTGCGATGAACTCAGGTTCAAGCGCTATTTCCGGATGGCGCGGACGTGGAATGGTGATGGTGATGTCAGCCTTGACGCGTCCGGGTCTCGCCGTCATCACGATCACCCGGTCGCCAAGCAGAATGGCCTCGTCGATATCATGAGTGACGAATGCCACGGTCTTGTGCGACTGTTCCCATACACGCAGCAGCAATTTCTGCATGCTATGGCGCGTCTGGCTGTCGAGTGCGCCGAAAGGTTCATCCATCAACAGAATATCCGGATCATTGGCAAGCGCACGCGCAATGGCCACGCGCTGCATCATCCCGCCAGAGAGTTGTTTGGGATAATGATCAGTAAAAGCCGTAAGGCCTATCTCGCGGAGGTAGCGTTCGGCGATGCCGCGCCGCTCAGGAGCGGCAAGTCCCTTGCGGCGCAGACCATACTCAACATTGTTGCGCACCGTGAGCCAGGGGAACAGCGTGTAGGATTGAAACACCATGCCACGGTCCGCACCCGGGCCATTCACTGGCCGGTCATTGGCGCGGATTTCGCCGCCGGTGGTTTCGGTCAGTCCGGCGGCGATATAAAGCAGGCTCGATTTGCCGCAGCCCGAAGGGCCGACAATCACCGTGAATTCATTGGGCCTGACTTCGAAAGAAATGCCATCGAGCGCCAAAACACGCTTTGCCCCGGTGCCGTAGGTGAGTGACACGGCATCGACAGAAAGCTTTCCCGTTGCTGCGTTCATGTCAGATCGCCCAAGGTGCTGCCCATTTTCGCACCAGACGGAAACTCACATCGGAAATCAGGCCGAGCAGGCCGATTAACATGATGGCGAGAAAAATGATATCGACCTGAAAGCCGCGCATGGCTTTCATCGAGATGTAGCCAAGGCCACTGTTGGCGGCGACCAGTTCCGCAACCACCAGATAGGTCCAGGCCCAGCCCATGGTGACACGCAAGGTATTCAGGATGCCGGGCAGAGTCGCAGGAAAAATTACATGCCACACCGCCTGATCGCGCCTGGTGCCCAGCGTGTAGGAGGCATTGAGGAGATCACGCGAAACCCCGCGCGCCTCATCGGCAATCATCACCAGCTGTTGAAAGAACGTCCCGAAGAAGATGATGGTGACTCGCTGCTCGATGCCGATGCCGATCCACAGGATGAACAACGGCACCAATGAAGTGACGGGCAGATAGCGGATAAAATTTACCAGGGGTTCGAGCGCTGATTGCACGATCCTGTAGGTGCCCATGTAAAGGCCAAGTGGTACGGCGATGGCGGCCGAAATGAAGAATCCGAGAATTACTACTTTCGCGCTCGACCAGATATGCACGATCAATGTGCCATCAGCGGCCATACTGTAACCACGTTGCAATACGGCATCGGGAACGGGCAGGAACATGTCCTTAACGAACCCGCCATAGGAGGCAATCGCCCAGGTGCCCAGCACAATCAGCCAGACGATACCGCCCGCCACAGTTGCGGCAACGGGCGGGATATCGCCGAAAGGTGTTGCCAGTTTTTGCAGAAATGTCCGTTCGGAACTCATCGCCAAACCACCACGATACGAAAACGGTTCCGCAAAATTTCAATTCCGCGGAACCGGTCGATTACCGGAAACCCGGTCACTTCGGATCGATAAAAGTGGTATCTACCAGCGTTGGATAATCAACCGTCATCTTGAGTTTCTGGAAGCTGCCCCATATCTGGTTGCCAAGATCCATCAGATCCTTGGCTTCGCCCTTTTCCGGCGTGCCGAAGAATTCAATATTGCGCGCATGGTCGTAATAGCGGACACCCTTGGCCGCTTCAGCGAAATCCTCGGGCTTCTCAAGATACCCACCCACACCTTTCGCCATGATGGCGTTGGCTTCATCAGGATTGGTCTTGATGAAATCAACCGCCTTGTAGAGCCCTTTCACGAAGGCTTCGACATCCTTGGGGTTGTTGCTGATGTAATCGCAGGTGAGATCGACCACGTCGACGATGAGGCCCGGGGTTTCCGATGAATCAATCAGCACCTTGCCCTCCTTCTTGGTACGCACCAACGAAAGATGCGGCTCCCAGGTGACGGCGGCGGGGATTTGGCCAGCGATAAAAGCCGCCGCCGCGTCATCGGCGGTCATGTTGGTGATTTCCAGATCCGCTTCGGTCATGCCTTCGCGCTTCAACAGGATATTGAACCAGAACTGCGACACCGAGCCCAGATTCATGCCGACCTGCTTGCCTTTCAGGTCTTTGAGGGAATTCACATCGGCGCGGGTGATAACACCGTCGCCACCATGGCTGTCGTCGAGCGCCACCACCGCCTTGAAGCAGAAATCGGGCGAGCGGTATTTCATTATTTCGTCGATGGTGGAGGCGTTACCGTCAAGTTCACCAGCTGCCACCGCCGCCATATAGATGGCGGCATCCTCAATGATACGCAATTCCACATCAAGGCCGTTTTCCTTGAAGAAACCCTTGTCGCGAGCCAAGAACATCGGCCCGTAGCCAACCCAAGTTGTCATTCCGAGACGCATTTCGCCAGCTTCGGCCACCGCGCATATCGCCATGCCAGCCAGCGTTGCTATAAATGCGGAAGCCAACTTTCCCTTTACATTACCAACCATGTCATTCCCTCCTGAGTTGCCTGCGACAAGATCCGTCCAATTCTGAATTCCGGCAGTCCCGCCAAATTGTTTCCCTGTAAGGTTGGCCTCTCAAAGTTCGCGCAACCTCCGGCCCGGATATCATCATATCCGCCTCGAAATGCGAAATGTTTTTCGCAAGCGTGAGGCGCCATTATTGGGGCGCAGGCAGCACCCGGCGCTTTGAACTGGTTACCACTTGCGCATAGGTCTGAAATACTGGCATTGCTCACCAGGTCAAGCCAAACAAAGAAGGGCCCATCCATGACGACCGGCAACTGGCGGCAACTCCCCTCCCACCGGTCTTGGCTTATGCGGCAGGCCGGCGCCCTGTTCGATTTCTATCAGTTCCGCGCGATCAATCCCGCCGGTGGTTTTTTTGAGCTGGACGGCGTGGGTCAACCAGCGGGCCATGTCCGCCAGCTGCATGCGACGACACGGATGGTCCATTGTTTTTCCATCGGCCATTTGCTTGGGCTACCGGGCGCGGATGCAATTGTCGATCACGGCATGAATTTTCTATGGCAGCGGCACCGCGACCAGCGTCATGGAGGTTACGTTTGGTCACTCGACGATGACAGCATCAAAGACGATACAAAGCAGGCCTATGGTCACGCCTTCGTGCTTCTGGCCGCATCGGGCGCGAAAGTCGTAGGCCATCCTCTCGCCGATGAAATGCTGGCTGATATCACCGGCATTCTTGAGAGCAGGTTTTGGGAAGAACAGCACGGTGCTGTCGCCGAGGAATTCGCCCGGGACTGGTCGCCGCTCACACTATACCGCGGGCAGAATTCCAACATGCACCTGACGGAGGCGCTGATGGCAGCCTTCGAGGCAACAGCGGACCAAACCTATCTGCGCAAGGCCGAGCGCATCGCCGACCTGATTATCAACCGCCACGCCGCAAGCATGGATTACCGGGTGGCTGAACATTTCGACCACAACTGGCAACTCGATCATGCTTATCGCGGGTCTGATATCTTTCGTCCATCGGGCACCACGCCGGGTCATTGGCTTGAGTGGTCAAGGCTTCTCTTGCAGCTGTGGGTCTTGGGCGGCAAGAAGCTGGCATGGCTCCCCGGCGCTTCGGCGAAACTTTTTCGCAACGCCGTCAATCTTGGCTGGGACAAGGATCGCGGCGGCTTCTTCTACACCCTCGATTGGGACAATCAGCCATTGCTTCGCCATAAATTGTGGTGGCCGGCGAGCGAGGCTATCGGCGCGGCCACTTGGGCCTGGGCTCACACTGCTGATCCCTTCTACGAAGAATGGTATCGCCGCATTTGGGGCTTCTGCAACAATCACCTGATCGACCATCAGCACGGTGGATGGCATCACGAGCTGGGTCATGACCTGAAGCCCGCACACGACCTCTTCACCGGCAAGCCCGACATTTATCATGCGCTGCAGGCCTGCCTCATTCCACTGTTCCCGGCAACCGGCAGCCTGACCCGCGTAATTCAGGAGACCGGCGGGCAATCAATGGGTCATTGAAGCCCGCCGGCTTGGATTTGAGCGTTCAGCGCTACCAACCTACAACAGGAAATCGGCACCTGTGAGAGTGTTGGCGGCGGAGTTGCCTGTCAGAACGTTGTCGAGCCCGTTGCCGGTGTCATTGATGGCCGCGATACCGGCTCTCCGCCAACGGCTTCCAGCAAACGTCATTCGCCAGGCAGTGTGGCTATTGAAAACCGGTGGCGGGCATGAAAAACTGCCTTCATCATCGGCCATCGATCCAGGTTTCAAGCGCGGTCAGTTCATCGCTCAAATGCACGAGGCTGGCGAGAAATCCCGGTTGGATGCGGCCGAGCTCGTGGTCAAGCCGCAGAAAAGCTGCGGGGTGAAGCGCCGCCATGCGCAATGCATCTTCGAGGCTGACACTCAGCCGGTTCACGCAATGTCGCACTGCCTCATCCATTGTCAGGTTCGACCCCGCCAAGGTGCCGTCTTCGAGCAGCAGCCGGCCGTTGGTGCACCGCACGCTGCGCCCCTGCAGTTCAAAGTGATCAGGACCACCCGCGGCAGCCGGCATCGCATCGGAAATCAGCATCATGCGATCATGGGGTTTGGCTGCCAGCGCCACTTTCATGGCGGCGTCATGGACATGGTGACCATCGGCGATCAGGCCACAATAGCTTTGCGTGTCTGAAAGTGCAGTGCCCACCATGCCGGGATCGCGGCCATTCATCTGGCTCATCGCGTTAAAGATGTGGGTGAAGGCGCCGGCCCCTGCAATGAGTGCTAATTGCACCTCAGCGTAGGCTGCATCGGAATGACCGAGGCTCACCAGAACACCCTGCCTCACCAGTGCCGCAATCAACTGTGGTGGCACGCGGTTAGGTGCCAACGTCAGCATCACCGCGCCACACTCAATGCCGGCAAGCTGCGCTACGTCGGCTTCACCCATCTCGCGGATGAAGCGGGCCGCATGGGCACCCTTGCGCTCAACATCGAGAAATGGTCCTTCGATGTGAATGCCGAGAATGCCCGGATGATGAGCATCACGCGCTGCCTTGACCGCCGCAATGGCCTTGGCAAGAACACTCGGCGCATCGGTGATGACCGTCGGCAGCATGCCCGTCGTTCCGAACGCGCGATGGGCGCCGGCAATCCGGCGCACCGTTTCAATACTTGGATCATTATTGAGCAATGCGCCGCCACCGCCATTCACCTGTACATCGATGAAGCCGGGCGCCAGAAGCCCGCCGTTCAAGGCCCGCCGTTCGAGATCCGCTGCAACTTTGCTTTCTGGTTTGACATCGGCGATCCGGGCACCATCGATAATTACTGCGAGTCCCTCACGGACCGCATCGCCATCGAAAACCCGGGCCCCGGTGAGTGCAAAAGCCATCAGACCGTCTCCGTTACTTTCCTGAGCAACCGCGGCCTGTCGGGATCGCGGCCGCGGGCTTGTGCCGTCGCCTCAATAAACCGATAGGCCGTCTGGATGATCGAGATAGGATCAAGCAGGGCGTTGCCGGTAGGCACAAATGCCAGTCCGCCCTTTTCTGCCACAAGCAAACTTGCACCAGTCTTGCGCAGTTTTGCGAATGCCTCGATTGATGATGGCCGCGCCTGGTCTTCCGGCGAATAGGCAAGCACCGGATATCCATCGCCGAGCAACTCGAGAGGGCCGTGCATCACTTCAGCGATGGAGTAGGCTTCCGCATGGATGGCGCAGGTCTCCTTGAGCTTGAGTGCGGTTTCCGCCGCAATGGGAAGTGCCGGGCCACGGCCAACTACGTAGAGCGACTCGGCCCCCCTGACCAGTGCAACAGCCTCCGGCCAATCGATGGTTGCGGCTTTGGCCAAACGCTCCGGAAGTGCTGAGATCGCCGCGAGAAGCTCCCTGTCGTCGCGCCAGTGTGCGGCGATTGCCGCACCTGCTGCCAGCGACACGATGAAGGACTTGGTGGCGGCAACGCTCAACTCCGGCCCCGCGTGAAGCGGCAGGCAGATGTCGGCGGCTTTCGCTGCGGGCGAGTCCTCGGTATTGACCAGTGCCACGGTGAGGGCACCGGCACGCCGCGCTGCATTTTGAAGTGCCACGATGTCGGGGCTTTTGCCCGATTGCGAGATTGTTATGCACAGACCATTGCGTACCTGCAGTTCCGCGCCGTAGACCGAAACCACCGAAGCGCCGATGGAACAGCACGGCACACCCAGCAGAATTTCGGTGAGGTACTTGAAATAGCCCGCCGCGTTGTCGGAACTGCCGCGCGCTGAAGTGAGAACCACCGGAGGCGGCTGCAAGCGAAGGCGCACGCCAATTTCGGAAAGGGCGGTCGCATTGCGGTCAAGAAACCGTGCAACCGCATCGGGTGCCTCTGCGGCTTCCGTCGCCATGTAGCTCATGTCCTGGCCCCCGGCGCGATCGTGAGTTCAGCGATAAAATCATAGCTGTCGCCGCGATAGTGCGAGCGCGTGTACTCGACGATGCGGCCGTCCGGCAGGTAGGAAATACGCTCGATGAACAATGCCGGACTGCCACTGGGCAGATCGAGCAGCTTTGCCTCCCGCGCCGTGAGGGAGGTAGCGTGCAGCCGCTGCAAAGCCCGTACAGGCCTGACGCCACGGCGGTCGAGAGCATCATAGAGCGATCCATCGACGCTTGCGGGATTGGACAGGAACCGGTGCGGGATGACTGCAAGTTCGATGGCCATGGGAACCTTGTCCGCCCGCCGCAGCCGGTGAAACCGCGACACATATTCACCAGGAGAAATCGAAAGTTTCATGGCTTCTTCGGGCGTCGGTAGTCCTGACGAGCGATCGAGCCAGTCGGCATCGGTCTTGAGGCCGCGCAGTTCCATGTCCTGGGTGAAACTGGTGAGACGCGACAATGGCTGTTCGATGCGCCGCGCCGGACCGCTGACGTAGGTGCCCGAGCCACGCCGCTGTACTAGCACACCTTCGGCCACCAGTTCGGTGAAGGCCTTGCGCACCGTGACGCGGGAGACTTCAAGCATTGTGGCTATGTCGCGTTCGCCGGGTATGGCATCACCTTGCTTGAGGTCACCGATTGCGACCGCTTCGCGTATCAGTTTCTTCACTCGTGCGTAGAGTGGCGCGCTGCTGCCACGCTCGAAACGGCTTAGCAGGAAGATCGATTGCACGCCGCTCATGTCCAGCACTCCGGCAGGCCTTGCGCCTTGCGGGCCATCATGATAGCGCCATCCATCGCATCGGCTTGGGGTGCGGCGAGCGCCTTCTTCACATCGGCGTCGAGATAGGGTGGGTAGACCTGTGCGAGACCGCCCAGCAGACAGATATGCCCCGCGCCGCGCGCCAGAAGACCGCGACCGAGATTGGAAATCGCCGCTGCTCCTTCAATTACGATGGTCATGCCGACGACATCACCGCTGGAAGCGCTCGCGAAGACCGTCGGCGCCATCTCGGCATAGTCCTTGGGCATCGCCTGTTCCGACCAGCGCGAGAGATCGAACCTGGTCCTGCCGACGCGCGCCAGAACTTTCTCGATGAGTGGTGTGGGCTGCAGCAGCCCGTCGATGGCAAGAGCCGCACGGCGCACCGCATGGTGTCCGAGCCAGGCGCCCGAACCGTGATCGCCGAGGGCAAAACCCCAACCGCCCACCATGTGACGCTCGCCACCGATAAGGGCAAAGCCGATGGAACCCGTACCCGCAACGACGATGCCGCCATCACCACCGGCAAAGGCCCCGACGCAGGCCGCGTAAGCATCATTGTCGGCGATAACCGAGGCAAAAGGCAAACTCGCCGCGGCGATCTTTTCCGCACCAACCGAGGTCACAAGTCCGGCAAGCCCTAGCCCTGCATGAAGTTCCGCTGTCGTGAGACCAGCCTTGGCGGCCGCCTCTGCAGCAGTTGCAATGATATTTGCGAGGGCACCATTGAAACTCTGATAGATATTGGACGACCCGCCGATCGCCTCGCCAAGCAGTTGCCCTTGCTGGTCACGGATACGGCCCCGGCAGCGGCTTCCGCCACCGTCGATGCCCAAGAAATATGGCGGCGCATTTTGCATGGCAGTACGATACCAAATTAATACCAAATGTGAAGAATTTTGTTATGGACGATACAAATTCTCATGTAAATATCAATAACATCCCATAATTAGTGGTTAATATTTTACTCTGGACAAGTGGTATTTCTTTGGTATTGTTTCGTGCCATGGGATCGCTGCCAGCCAATACCGAACGCGGACTGCCGGAATTTACCGGCATCGACACTTGGCCGGATGCCGATATTCTTGGCGCATTGGTGGGTGGACAGGAGCGCGCCATTGCCGCTGTTCGCCTCGCGATCCCCCAGATATCGGAAGCTGCCACTGCAGTCGCAGGCCAACTCGCTTCCGGCGGCCACCTGTACTACGTGGGTGCCGGAACCTCGATCCGCATCGGAGTCCAGGATGGCTCCGAACTCCCGGCAACATTCGGCATAGCCGAAGACCGTATTGGTTATTTGATTGCCGGCGGCCGCGCCGCGATGTTCGACACCCTCGCCGATGCCGAAGACGATGCAGCGGAAGGTGCCCGTGCCGTTTCCGTGCTTAAGTCTGTTGATGTGCTGATCGCCATCGCCGCTTCGGGCACGACTGCCTATACAGTTGCAGCGGCGAGCCGCGCCAGGGAAATTGGTGCGCGCGTCATCGCCATCGTCAACAATCGGCAGACGCCATTGGCCGCTGCCGCCGACATTGAGATATTCCTCGCCTCCGGCCCTGAAGTAATCAGCGGTTCCACCCGCATGGGCGCAGGTACCGCGCAAAAAGCCGCCCTCAATCTTCTTTCGACGCTCACCTTCATCAAGCTCGGCGCTGTGTATGATGGCATGATGGTGAATGTGCAGGCCGGCAATCTTAAACTCAAGCTGCGTGCGCAGAGTATGATTTCGCGCATAACCGGTGTTGATCATGCCCAAGCCGCCGCCGCACTCGAAGCAGCCAATGGTGCTGTAAAACCGGCGGTCATACTCTGTGCGGGTGCGAAATCGATTGATGCAGCCCGGCAATTACTGGCTGAAACCGACGGTAATTTGCGTCTGGCCTTGCAGCGGTTAACCGCTCCATAGAGTTGGCCTGGGGAATTTGGACTGATCGATAAGTGGCTAGAATTTAGTTCAAATTGTTAGGGCCAGTTGACGGAATGTTGATAGGGCGGGCGTAACTTCAGGATGCCTCTCAACTGATTTAGGTCCGGTCATGAACAGTTCCCTAACAGCCTTTCGCAACCATGCCCACGCTTCGCAGGCGCAATTGATGCTTGTGCAATCATCAATTCCACGCACCATTCCGCGGATCGACACCAGATCACTTTTAGCCGCCTCCAGCGCATCCGTGTTCCTGTTTTGTACCGCGATTCTTGTGGAGAGCTTGGCTAACGAACATTCGCCCAATACCCCACTTTCAGCCAGCGCCGGCCCAAACGCCATCGAGATGGCGAAACCGTATTGACTGTCTGTGCGTATCTTGCTGGACTGCATAATTCTCGCAGCAATTCACATTACAATCGCCTGGCCTGGCGGCCTGCGAGCATCAGCCTATTTGTTCATTGCCGTATAAACGCCATCCCAGTCGGGTGGCGGCGGCGATCGCATAAGTTCGTCCACACGCTGCTGATATAGATCGGCCAGTCCGGCAAGCCCAAAAGTCTTAAGTTCCTTGCGCGATCCTTCCAGTATTTCACTGACCCTGGCCCACTGCCTCTGGCGATAGGCCTTCAGCATGTCAGCAAGAAGGGACTCGATTGCTTCCAGCCCGGGCCTTGGTTTGTTTCTCTTTCTGATCAGGGCGTAGACATGCTCAGGCTCAGACCTGCCTTTCACCCGAATGTAGTCGATGGGCACAGTGTGAAAACTGTTCTTTGCGACCGCATTGGTGCGCGCGCCGATTATGATGGGGGTGCGATAGAATTTTGACTGTCCCTCCAGCCTTGAAGCCAGATTGACGCTGTCGCCCAACACAGTGTAGTCGAACCGGAAGTGCGATCCCATGTTGCCAACAACACACTCGCCAGTGTTGATTCCAACTCCGATGGAAAGTGGTACAAAAGGCTTTCCGGCTTCTTCGGCCTCACTGCGTAATTCCATGTTCAGCATATTGACCTCCACCAGCATGTTTAGTGCCGCCCGGCAGGCATTCTTGACATGGGTCTGGTCATCGAGCGGCGCATTCCAAAAGGCCATCACGTTGTCGCCCATGTACTTGTCGATTGTGCCCTTTTGATTGACTATGGCACGCGAGAGCGGCGTCAAGAGCCGGTTGACGAGACGTGTCAGTCCCTGCGGGTCGGTCTTGTAGCTTTCTGCAAGACTAGTGAAATCCCTGACATCGCTAAAAAGGATAGTTAGCTCCTTGGTTTCGCCACCGAGTTTAAGTTTTCCGGGATTGCGGGCCAGCTGCTCCACTAGGGCAGGCGAAATATACTGTGCGAAGGCGCCACGGATCACTTGCCTCTGTGTCTGTTCCTTGAAGTAGTTGACGAAGACGAGGCTCCAGAAAATCGCGAAGCTGGAGAGAACCGGATAGACTGTGTCCAGTAGAATGCCATATGCCTTGAACAAATAGAAAGAGCCCGAAAACAACACTACCGCAATGAAAAAACCAATCAGCAGCACCGCCAGCGCGCCCAGATAGGGCACGAGCACGATGATCGTGAGTGCAATTACCGCCGCGAGCACTACCTCGGCACCGATTAAATAAGCCGGCCTAGTCAAGTAATGCCCCGACATGATGTTTTCGACGAGTTGGGCCTGAACCTCAACGCCGGGCATGGCTGGATCGAGCGGTGTAACCTTTGAATCGTTAAGGCCTATGGCAGATGTACCGATGAAAACGAGCTTTCCCTCAAGTTGCTGCCGGCCGGCGGCTCCGGACAGGACGTCCGATGCGGAGACAAAGCGAGCCGGACTATGCGCATTGAAGTACATCCAGAATCTTCCATTGGCATCGGTAGGAATAGTAACACCACCAACGACGATGCCAGTCACGCCAAGATCGTTTACGCGTACAAGCGTGGCTTGGCCGCCGGTTGCGACACGAAGCAATTCGATCGCTAGAGCGGGCCTTATCTTACCTGCGGCTTGCATGATAATCGGCACGCGCCGCACAATTCCGTCGGAATCGGGCCTAATTGTGAACAAGCCCCTGCCTGCGGAAAACTTGTCGATCTCTTCGACATTGGTGAGGAGGCTGTCGAAGGAAACCAGGAATGGGCTGGGGTCGGGCCCGACGACACCTAGCGCCGGAGCAACGTCACTGGCGGGAGACGGCAACGTTATTCTGCTGTTTTGCCCCGACTGAGATACAACGACGCGGAAAGCCCTGAGGGCGCCGCCGAAAATCGCGTCATTGCTTGGCAGTGTCTCAAGCCGCGTGCGGGTTGCATCATCAATGCCTTGCACAGACTTTGCAACTTCGCCGGGCGATAGCCTGTCTGGCTCAGGAAATATGATGTCGAACGCAGCGGCGACCGCGCCACTCTCGGCAATACGCTCGACCAATTCGGCAAGTTTTGTCCGCGGCCATGGCCATTGGCCAACGGCTTTCAGGCTTTTTTCATCGATGTCGATGATCAGAACTTGTCCTGCAGTATTCGGCCGCGGCGCGAGGGATTGGTAGAAATCGAAGGTGCGCAACCGGAAGTATTCGAGCAGTTGGGGGTCCCAGATACGGAGAGCCAGAAAGGCCGTCATAAGCGCCAGCGCAATGGATCTTCCAAACATTGCTGTGGAACTTCCGAGCATATCCCTTAATTTCATGAAACCCCACCCGCCTGCCTACAACCTGGTGAGCTGCCCCACTCGAGTGGTCCAGTTTGAATGTTAGTGTAAAGCTGGCCGTGGCGCCAGAGACAGCTTGGCCGGCGGAGCGTTTTGGGTGGGCGCAGACAACCACGCGGCCTGCGCGAGCGCGGAGACCACCGGCGCTGAGCGCGGCAGCCGACAGACACATGAGGCCTCACTTTGTTTTGGCGCCTCCAGGACTCGATGACAATCTGGACTTCTCTCAGGGTACTGCCTCAGTCATTGTGGTGCTGCCGTGAAGAATTTGTTCCGCGGTGCATCCTTCCATTCCAGAGAAAATATTGCACCATCAAAATCCGGGATCAAACTCCTAGCGCTCCCGAAGCGCTTCGTCGCGGGTTCTGAGAACCGGGCTGATAAGATATTGCAGCACGCTCTTCTGCCCCGTCAGAATGTCGACACTGGCAACCATTCCCGGTATCACCCTTATCGATTGACCATTGCGTGTGATAGTACTTTCCTTGGTCTTCACCATAACCAAATAATAGGGATGGTTGTCCTGATCAACCAGGGTATCAGCGGCAATCCGCTCCACGCTTCCCTCGAACCAGCCATATTGCAGATAGTCGAAAGCCGTAAGTTTCACCCGGGCAGATTGCCCCTTACGTATGAAGCCGATATCCCGCGGCCCAACTTTTACCTCGATGAGAAGATTATCTTCGGCCGGCACGATCTCTACGACGCTGCTGCCAGGCTGAACGACTGCGCCGATCGACGTGACGCTGAGCCGGTTCACAATGCCGCGCGCCGGAGCCCGCAGGTCTGTCCGGTTTACCCGCAGCTCGACGGCGTTGATCGACTGTTCGAGAATGCCAAGTTCGCCGATCGACTTCACCAGGTCCTCGCGTGCCGCGGCCTTGATTGCGTTGCGGCCGGACGCCAGCTTTGCCTGCGCGCGCTCGATGGCAAGGCTGGCCCGCGGCAGCGATGCCTCAAGCACGGCAAGTTCACCTCGCGCGTCGACGGACTGCCGCTCCAGTCTGATCAGCTCGACTTCAGGAATGGCGCCGGATTTGCCGAGTTTGCGGCCCAACTCCAGTTCCCGGCTCATTAACTCGAGAGAGCCGGTAAGCTTGTTTCGCTGGGCCTTTAGCTCAAGTTGCTCCTGCTGCTTCTGCAGCACCTCACTACGCAGCTCTTCCATGTCTTGCCGGAA
Source organism: Hyphomicrobiales bacterium (assembly GCA_031364405.1). Lineage (GTDB taxonomy): Bacteria > Pseudomonadota > Alphaproteobacteria > Rhizobiales > Aestuariivirgaceae > Aestuariivirga. Next base: position 14,088 of record JANLWG010000321.1, on the reverse strand, counting down.
TTCCTCCTGCCGTGCCTGAAACGAATTCTTCTCGGCCGCAACGATTTCCGGGGCGGCGTTCCGCAGCTCCAGCGGAAACACAATCTCGGTCTTGTCGTCGGCTTCGGCGCTCAAACGGATCACCTGTACCTGTAGGGCAAGCCGGCGCTGCTGCAATTCTCCCAGCCGGGAGCGCGCATCCCGGTCGTCGAGGGTGAGAAGAATCTGCCCCTTGTCGACCAGATCGCCGTCACGGACGTGAATCGTACGGACGACGCCGCCATCCCATGCCTGCACCACCTGCAAACGCGATGTCGGCACAACCTTGCCCTCGCCAGTCGTGACTTCATCAAGGACCGCCCAATGAGCCCACAGGCCCGCAGCCAGGATAAGAATGCTGAGTATAAGCAGATAGAGCCAGCCCAACTCCGATGGCGTCTGACCGGAAATCGCCCGCATGTTGTTGGCGAAGGCGAGTTCATCCTTCACGACCGGGTCTCCTGCGCGACCGGTGGAGCGGTCACCCTGCCTGTGGCGGCGCCAAGCTTGTCGAGGACGTCAGCCTTCGGTCCATCCGCTATCAGCGCACCGTCATTGATGACGAGCAGGCGATCGGCGGCGTTGAGCATTGCGGACCTGTGCGAACAAATGATGAGCGTGCGCCCCGGCGCTTCCGACCAATTCGTCAGTTGCTTGACTAAGGAGAGTTCCGAGACCGAGTCCAGAGCGCTTGACGGCTCATCGAGAAACAGAATCTTGGTATCCCTCAAAAGGATCCTGGCGATGGCCACGGCCTGCCGCTGGCCACCGGAAAGACTCTTGCCGCGCTCCCCGATTTCCATCAGCATGCCGGAGGGATGCGACGCTATGAGTTCCGCAAGCCCGGCTTCTTTGACGACGGCATTCACCGCCTCCTGCGATGCGCCAGGCCTGCCCATGACGATGTTGTCGCGCAATGTTCCGGTGAAAAGCTCCGGGTCCTGCGACACAAAGCCCACACCCGCACGCAACTCCGCCGGGTCAAAGGCACGCGTGTCGGCATCAGAAACCAACACAGTACCCTGCGAAGCCGTATAGAGGCCGGCAAGCAGGCGGCCGATCGTCGTTTTACCCGAACCCACTTTCCCGATGATGCCAACGCGCTCGCCGGCACTGATCTTGAAGCTGATATTGCTCAGGGCCGCCCGCTGCTGGCCTGGATAGTTAAAAGTCACTTTCCGGAACTCGACGCAGGCTGAAAGCACCGTGGGGCCCGCAAAGCGGCCGGCCGGCCCGTCGCGCGGCAGCTGCATCAGGCTGCCGATCCCCCGCAGAGCGGAAATCGCCTGCTGACCACGCGCCAGCGTCATCGCGATGTTCCCGAGAGGACTGAGAATCCGCGACGAAAGCAGGCTTGCGGCAATGAGCGCGCCAATCGAAAGATTGCCCTGGTAGATCAGCACTACTCCCCAGACGATAATCAGTATGCTGACAGCCTGTTGAACAACCGACGTGAAGTAGAGCGCGAAGGAAGACCACTTGCGTGAGGATGAATTGGCTCTTGCAGTTGCGGCAAGCGCATCTTCCCACTTACGCTGTACCACTCCCTCGGCATTGGCCGCCTTTATGCTTTCGATGCCAACAAGGCTTTCTACCAGCACCGAGTGCCTTCGTGAGGCATGGGTTTGGGTTATCCGCGAAAAGCGCGAAAGTGGTATTTGCAGCAGCAGAGTAACACCGATGACCAATGGGACCGCAAGAAGCGGAATGAACGCTATCTCGCCCGCGAGCAGCCATAGCACCCACAGCGACAGGGCGATAAACAGCAGATCGGTGATGGCGATGATACTGGAGGACGTGAAGAATTCACGCACTGCGTCGAATTCCCTGATCTGGCTGGCGACCGCGCCACTCGATGCTTTTTGCGCACCAAGCGAGGTTGCCATCGCATGCTCGAAAATGTCGGCTGACACTCGAAGATCGATACGCCTGCCGGTACTGTCGAGCAGTATGGCGCGGAATTGCCGAAGGGCCGAGTCTATCAGCAGAGCCAGAAACACGCCTATTGCCAGCGCCCAAAGCGTCGGAAAGGCCATGTTCGGGATGACCCGGTCATAGACGTTCATTGTGAACAACGGCAACGCAAGTCCAAGTAAATTGACGAGGAACGCGGTCAGGAGAATCTGCAGCCAGGTTGTCCATCCACTCGACAGGGCCTTGGTAAACCAAGCCGGTGAATTCCGGCCGGCGCCAAGTTCCCCGGCCTCGGCGGCCGCAACAAAGGCCGTGTGCCCGGCATAGCGCTCCTTCAGGACACCGTAGTTCCAGGTTTCAATCTCACCCCGTTCCGGTACGTAGACCGCATAGGTCTTCTTTTTTTGCGCCGAGACCAGCACGCAGGCGCTTTCCGACTTCAGCAGTAGAATGGCTGGCAGTGATAAGAGCGGTATGCGCGGTATTGCAATCCTCCGCACCTCGCACAGGAAACCTTGCCGCGCCGCTGCCCGGGGCAAGAGATCTCTCGTAAGCCGCGACTCGACGAGCGGCAGACCGGTCACCGCGCCACGTCTCGAAAATCCCGAACCAAGTTTCTGGGCCGCAAATTCCAGGCAGTCCAGCAACAAATCCTGGCCAGCGGGGTCGCTGACGTTCTGGGTACTGAGGTCTGTGCGATCTGGCATGACTATTCAACGCTGGCGCCACACAATCCACGCGAAGCTATCGCAATGGATTTATATCGATAGAAAGAACGCCCTGCTTGCTCTGATCCACAAAATCTGCTCGCGCCGCGTCCGATTTCCTGAGGCCGAATGTGGATTGCAAATGGTTCATGGCACCAAGCAATTGATAAGCCGAGAAGACATGAACTGCTTGCGCGCTGGTCAATTGAAATTGGCTGGTAAATGAGGCATTCTGAGCATCGAGGAGATCGAGTAACCGGCGCTTGCCCCCCTTATACTCCTGTTGATATGAAATATTGACCCGCTGGTTGGCTACCGTTTGGTCACGAGCCGCGAAAACCCGTTGCGTACCAACCGTATAGGCCGCGTAGGCCCGCTCGACGACTTCTTTAACCTTGCGTTCGCGCACCTGCTGGTCCAGCCGTGCCTTGCTGACGCGTTCCTTGAGCGCCCGCGTGCGATAGGACGTGCCCATGCCCTGGTACAAGTTCCATTGCACGTTTACCTGACCAGCAAGGCTGTTCAATGAACCCGGAGTTCCAGCAACATCCGCGCCGGTCGTCGCCACGCCTTGCAGTCTGACGGTCGGCAGAAATCCGGCTTCGCCCTGGGCCAGGGCAAATTCGGCCGCCGATGTCTCTGAATCCAAGGCACGGATAGACGAATTCTCTGCTATTGCGATATCCACTGCCAATTTGCGGGATTTTGGAATGCCGGGTGGAAGTTTGACTTTTTCAAGCCCTTGGGGCTCGGCACCGATGATCTGCCGGTAGCGTGCCCGCCCCTCGTCGAGCGCCTGCTCGATCTGTTTTTCGATCGTCGCGGCACCGGCAACACGTCCAAGAGCCTGATCAAGGTCACTCGCAGGTGCCGATCCCCCTGACGTGAGCTGGCGAACGAGCCCCAGAATAGCATTCAGCTGCTTACGATTTTTGCGCGCGAGGTCGAGGATTGCCGCCAGGCGGCGCACGTCAATATAAGCCTCGACAGCATCAAGTGCGACACTCTCGGACTGCTCCACGATCCGAAAGCTGAGCGCATCCGCCAGTGCCGCAGAGCGGCGGATGTCGTTGCTACGGTCACCTCCATCATAAAGGATCTGGCTCAATGTCAGCGTTACTTCACGCTGTAGCATCCATTCAGCGTTGACAGACGGCGAAAATCCCTGCGGCTGGTCGATGTAGAAGGGGCCCAAATCAGCACTTAAATCCAGCTGCGGCAGTAACCGGCTTTGTGCCGCCTTCATGTCCCAGACCGAAGCATTGCGGGCCGCGCGGCTGGCCGCGATTGAAGGGTGTGTGGCAACTGCCTGTTCAACTGCCTTCTGCAACGATACGGCATGGGCCTGAACCCCGAAAATCATCCAGACGATGCCTAAAAACAGTGCAAAAAGACGCCGCATCAATAGTATCAACCCGTCCATAAAGGCCCCAAATCTGTTCGGATTACACCACAATTCGCAATCTAGACCAAACCCTTTTTTTGCTTTAAGGTAATTTTTACGAATGTAGGAATTTGAGCCTTGGATTTCGTACCTCTGCCGATACTCTGAAAATTAACACGGCCGGGGACTCGAATTTCCTGCATCGGGCGCAGTGTAAAAATGGATTGGCCGACGGCTATGTTGAAATCTCTATTCGATGTCGGTGCACGAAATACCTTCGCTCTTTCATCGGATGAAAGTGGCAGTCAGCCGACGATCATTCACCCATCTGGTGATGATGGCAACATTCACATTCCCGATGCCCATCTGCTCTTCTCGGCCGATTTCAGCCGCGAATCATACGACCTGATACTCACCGGCGGCGACCGAGCCCAGACCATTGTCCCCGGCTATTTCTCGATGTCCCATGGCCCGGATCTTGTTTCGCCCAGCGGTGCTCTGCTCAATTTCGAAACCGTGCGAGCGCTGGCCGGCCCCCTCGCTCCTGGCCAATATGCCCAAGCCTCGAATCCAACGGCCGACGTTGCCATCGGCAAGGTTGTAACCGGTGAGGCCACGGCCGCTCATGTAGATGGTTCGTCCTCAACTTTGCAAATTGGAGACACAGTTTACCATGGCGATGTATTGCAGACCGGAGTCAACTCCGGTGTAGGCGTCGTTTTCACCGACAATACGGTGTTCAGCCTCTCTGCCAATTCACGCTTGGTTCTGGACGAATACGTCTACCAGGACGGCGGCAATGATAATTCGATGTTGTTCAGTCTTGTGCAAGGCACTTTTACCTTCGTCACCGGCAAAGTTGCGCCCACTGGCGAAATGAAAATAGAGACCCCCGTCGCAACTATGGGTATCCGCGGTACAACGGTTCATACAAGGATCGCTGCCATTGATGGAACCACTGTATTCAGGATACTTGAGGATCCTGGTACCGGCCGTGTCGGCTCCTATGTCCTGTTGAATAGGTCTGGTGCAGAGCTTGCGGTCGTCGATGATACTGGCACCCAATACACTCTCGAGAGTGCAACATCAACCCCTGTTGCTGGACCCATTCCGATCGGCGGCGACGAACAGGAAACGATCAATAGCATTTATTCAACTGCAATCAGAGCCGGCCTCATAAAGGCCGAACTTGATGGGCCTGATACTGATGAACCCAACGGGCACTCTGGCAACAACTCGAAAACTGCCGCCGCTTCCCTTCTAAATCTGGACCATTCGAGCATTTCGACTATCGGTCAGGGCCTTGCCATTATACCGCTGAGCGAGGAAGCTGGCACTGCCGATACCGAAGGCGAAACCATCACGGATGTGGTCAGCATTGAACTGATCACGACTCAATCGGCGCATCACAATTTGAACTTTCTCTTCGATGACGTCAGTCAACCCCCTTCGGTCCCTGAAGTCGTCCTGATTGGCAATGTTCCAGAAGACAGCGGTGCACGCATCATCACTGAAGCGGAATTGTTGGAGGGGGCAGTATTTCCGGTTGGCCAGCCATTATTTATCACATCGCTCACGGTACCCGCCGATCAGGGCGCGATCTCAAGCAACGGCGATGGCACCTGGACATTTTTACCGGCACTTGATTTTCATGGGCCCGCCACGATCGCGGTACTAGTTAGCGATGGTACGAACCAATTCACATCCACGGCATTGCTCGACGTAACGGCGGTGAACGATGCCCCGGTTGCGGTTCCGGTTGTGCTGGCCTCGATTGGCGAGGACAGCGGGACAAGGCTGATCACCTCGGCGGAACTTCTGGCCGGGGCCAGCGATGTCGACAGTGCCTTGCTGACCATCACGGCACTGAGCATTGCCTCTGGCGGCGGCAGCCTGATCGACAATCTCGACGGCACCTGGAGCTATGCGCCGGGGGATAAGCATGAGCATGAGGATGGGCTTGGGCATGAGATTGGGCTTGGGCATGGGCATGATTACGGCGACTCAGTGAGCTTCAGCTACACGGTCTCGGACGGCGAGCTGACCGCGACTTCGACGGCAAGCCTTGATCTGACGGTGACAAGCGAAAGCTTTAGCCAAATGTCACTCGGTGCGGTTGTTCAATCCGAAACCGACTCGTCTCTTGACCCGCTGGCTATTGACGCCGGCTCTTCGCTCTTGCTCAACAGCGGAATTGACCCGGATCAACTGATCGTCACTGGAGCCAATCTTCTCATTGACAGCGCATCTTTTCTCGATATCAGCGGGATTGAATTTCTCGACATTTCCGGCAGTGGCACCAACACTCTAACCTTAACGGGTCAGGATGTTGTGAACATCGGTGACGGTAATTCCACCTACACTCTTGTTGTCGATGCGGATCCCGACAGCAGCCTGTTTGCGAACGACGGGGACAGGGTGGTTCTGCTCGGCGATTGGACGCCAGGAGTCCAAGGCGTCAATCCTGATGGTACGAGCGGTGGACACTACGACGTTTACACGTCTACCGACGTGCTGGCCAGCATCGCCATCGATCACGACGCCCACGTGACCGTCACAGCCTAATCTCGGGTGGTCCAATGATATGGAATAATTGAGCCCTCCGCGCGCCGGGGATGAATGACATTGGAGCCGCAGGCGCCAAAGATCGTCACATCGTAAATATCGGCGATGCCGTCGAGGTGTATAATAGATCGATTCCCGGCACTGACTTGGCACGGCGCGCTGTTGGTGACGCAGGTGTGGCATTTCACCTGCGATCTCCATACCCATGATCTGGCTGCCGCTCAGGATGGCAGGCTGGTTTTCGTGAACATGCTGTTCAACTGCCTGGTGGCGGTGAGTGCCACCCACAGTTTCGTGCCGCAGTGGAGTCCTGAGTCCATCGGCCGCATGGCGGCGGAAGACCGCTTCCGCCTCAAGTGCAGCCTTGACCAGCTCGGGCAACTCATGGCGCTGAGACAGCCATGACAAGTTCATGTACGCCATTTGCCTGCTCCAGGGCTTGCTCATGGCTTTCGATGTAGGCCTCGATTTCTTTCCGTTTGATGTCGAGAATTGTAAGAACTTGGAGTTTGGCCATCAGCGTTCATCAGGATTATCCCCACCGGTTACAATCGCGGCAGCTCGCTCAGGCATCATAACAATTCTCCGGCAGGTGATGTCAACCGCGAAGCGCGCTCACTTGATAGGCCGCACGGGAAAGCCACTCAGGATTGATGTCGACGCCCCAGCCGGGACCGGAGGGAATCGCGGCCTTGCCGTCGCAAATTGCGAAAGGGTCGCCGAGGAAGAGACCTTCCTGCCAGGGATAGTAGTCGGGCCCCTCGATCGAGAACTCGAGATATTTTCCGGCATTGGGAATGGCGCCCAGGAGGTGCATGGTGCAAATCGTCACCAAAGACAAATTGGCGCTGTGGGGCGTACAGGCAAGCCCTGCCGCCGCAGCCATTTCGGCAACTTTCAATGTGCGTGACAGCCCCCCCATATACATGACATCCGGCTGAACCACGTCGACGGCGCGCATCTCGATCATCCGCGCCCAGATAGCAAGGTCCCAGTCCTGTTCACCACCGGTCACATCGATCGAAAGTGCCTCGGTGACCTCCTTGGTCTCCTCGAGTTTCCAGTAGGGGCATGGCTCCTCGTAGTGGCCGATGCCCTCCGCCTCGAGCAGCCGTCCCACCTCAATGGCACGGCGCGGCGAAAACCCGCTGTTGGCATCGACGAGCTTGGCTACGCCGTGGCCCAGGGCTCTGGCAACGATGGGTACCACCGCCTCGGTGCGGCCCCGCCATTCATCGATGTCGCGGCCGCATTCGGCCGCAACGCGCCACTTGAAAGCATCAAAACCCTTCTCATCACGCAGCCTCACCAGGCGTGCTGCCTCTTCATCGGGCATGATGTCGCGCCTCATTGATGAGGCATAGGCGCGCAGTGCCTTCGGCTTGCCGCCGAGAAGCTCCACCACCGGCTTTCCTTCGATTCGCCCGCGCAGGTCCCACATGGCGGTATCAAGCCCGGCAAGCGCGCGGCAGCGATAGCTTCCCGGATATTTGTGCTCGCGTTCCTCAATCCGCTGCACCAGATCTTCAATGTCGAAAGCATCTGCCCCCAGTGCCCAGGGTGCAACCTGACGATGGAAAATCGTGGCGGTGATATCCGCGTTGTAGGTCGAGGTCTGGCCCCAACCAGCTTCACCGGCTTCGGTCGTCAGCCGCACGAAGCAGACGTACTCGTTGGCAAACGTTTCAAGTTTGGCAATCCTGCTCATATGCTTCACTCCCCTATTGTCTGGAACCGAAGGCGATAGCAACATTGCCTCAAGGTCCGCTTCGTTTGAACACTCAAACCGCTCCGTCACATGTTCTGTCGGCAGTCACAAATTACTATGGCGCAGCCTTAGGGGCATTGCCGTTTGCCCAAGAGGCGCACAATGACCAATGTGCCATTTGACCCCAGTCACCACCCGGGACTGGGAAATACAGCGTGGCATAAATCGCGACGGCAGGCACAATAGGTTTTATCATCCGCCCGCTCCGTTTGTAGATCCAAAACCGGACACAGTGTTGTGCGAGTCCACCATGACATGAGACAGGCAAACTGCGGCCCAAGATCCGTACGGGCCGGCCAATCTTCTTTTTCAGACCGTCAGTTTCGACGCGCGGTAGAGACAGCTGGATGGGCGACCGTCTGCTCCCTCATCGGGAGGGTGGCATCCAAGCCCGCGAGGGAAAATGGATTCACCCATTCTCTCGTGACATTCGGAAGACTGCCAGAGTGTTAAAGATTAAGCCCGGCAAGTGCTAGCTTGCGGGCCGGTTGGCCAGCGCGCGATCAAGGGCCGCTCGCACCCGGCGTCCAAGCTCGGCGATTTCCACCTCGGTGATAATCAGCGGCGGCGCCATGACGAAGCAGCCGGCAAGCGGCCGTACGATTACACCTTCAGCCAGGCCTGCCTCATAGACATCTTTGGTGACGCCACCGACTTTTAGGCTCCCGGCGGCCCCTCCCCGGCCTTCGCCCGGATAGGCAATTTCCACCGCCCCGGCCAATCCCCATTTGCGGTTACCGGCAACAAGCGGATGATCCAGCAGGCTGTCGAGCATCCGGTTCCAGTGCGGTATCATTCGCCGCACATGGCCCAGCACGTCGCGTTCGTCAAAAATATTGAGGACTTCCAATGCCACTGCGGCTGATACCACATGGGCATGATGGGTAGCACCATGGGCGAACCAGCCTTTGGCTTCGTTGCCAATGTCGAGACGGCGGTTGAATTCCTCGCCCATGATGATTCCGGCGATCGGCATGTAAGCGCCGGAAATTCCCTTGGCGCAAGTCATGCAATCGGGATCGAGACCCATAGCCTCCGTCGCCCACATGTACCCGGAGCGTCCAAACCCGGTTACCACTTCATCAATGAACAACTGGATGCCATACTTGCGCAAGACCCTGGTGATCTTCGGGAAATAACTCGCAGGCGGCGGGAACATGCCGGAAGACACCGAAACCGGCTCGGCAATCATCGCGCCAATGGTTTCGGGCCCCGCTTCAATAACGGTCTGTTCCAGTTCAGCCGCGAGCCTGTCGGTAAAGCCCTCCTCGTCCTCGCCGGGCAGTGCGGCATTGGGCCAGCTTGGGTGATTGACCTGAAGCGAGAAGCCCATCGGAATTCCGAAGCTCTCATGCAGTTCCTGCGAACCGCCAAGGGCTGAAGTGGCAATTGTCGAGCCATGATAGCTGGCCTTGCGCGAAATCATCTTGCGCCGCTCTGGTTCGCCAGCAAAGCCGTTGCCATACCACATGAATTTCATCAAATGGTCGTTGGCTTCCGATCCCGTCGTTGAAAAATAGATGCGCGGGTTCTTGACCGGCGACAGCGCCGCGATGCGTTCCGTCAATTCCATCACCGCCGGCACGGTGCGGTGGATCGCGGAAGAATACATCGGCAAAGTCTTTAACTGCCGGTGCGCGGCCTCCACCAGGCGTTCCTCGCTGAAGCCGAGCGACACGCAATAAAAGCAGGAGACTGACTCGATATAGTCCTTGCCGTTTTCGTCATAGATAAAGATACCCTTGCCGCGTTCGAACACCAGGGGCCGTTCGGTCTTCAGGCGTTTGAGATCACTGAAACCGAGTAAGATCGCGTCGTTGCGATAATTGCTGTTTTTCACTTCGACATTCATGGCCGGAAATCCTTCTGCGCCGCAGGGAACCTATTCTTCTACTGTCTGAAGTCAATGTGCAACTGCGCACGCGCGGCATAGCTATCTAAAGCTGTCTATTGACAGAGTATCACCTTGGCCTGAAGATCATAATCTTCCTTTCAAGGCACTCTCCCCATGCATGGTGTCATCGACAAGCCTGCGAACTATCCCAGTCTCGAAGGCCGCAATGTTTTTATAACAGGTGGCGGCAGCGGTATCGGCGAAAGCCTTGTTGAACATTTCTGCCGCCAGGGTGCGCGGGTCTGCTTTGTCGATATTGCCGAGGAGGCTTCGCGCGCACTGGTCGGGCGTTTGCGGACCGCAGGCCTTCCCGCTCCCCATTATAGTCATTGTGATCTCCGCGATATCGACGCCCTACGCGAGGCCATTGCCGAGGCCTATAAGCGTCACGGGCCAGTACGCGTACTGGTCAATAATGCCGGAAACGACGATCGGCATACGACCGAAAGCGTCACCGTCGAGTATTGGGACGGCCGCATGCAGGTGAACCTGCGGCACCAATTCTTTGCCGCCCAGGCGGTGCGCGCGCAGATGCGCGACGCTGGCGGCGGATCAATCATAAATTTTGGTTCGATCACCTGGCTGGCGGGAGATGCTGATTGTCCAGCCTATGTCACCGCCAAGGCGGCAATAGGCGGGCTGACGCGTGCTCTGGCGCGAGAACTCGGGCCGGAAAAGATAAGGGTGAACTGTGTGCTCCCCGGCTGGGTGATGACAGCCCGGCAAGTCAAACTGTGGTTGAACGATGCTGGCGAGCGCCAGATCGCCGACCGGCAGTGCCTGAAGAACAAACTCTATCCCGCCGACATCGCCCGCATGGTACTGTTTCTCGCCGCCGACGACAGCCGCATGTGCACGTCGCAGAACTATATCGTCGACGGCGGTTGGGTCTAATCTGGCTAGTAAAAACAACATGGAGGATACGTTGATGACAGTGAAAGTGAACAGGCGCACGGCCCTCGGAATGGCACTGGCAGCACCAGCTATTCTGCGGTCTACCCGCGCCTTTGCTGCGAAAGAACTGCGGGTCATGGCCTGGCAAGGTTATGCCGACGATGATTGGGTCAAGGAATTCCAGGATCAGACCGGTGCGGCGGCGAACGTCGTCTTCATCGGAACCGACGACGAGATATGGGCCAAGATTAAGGGCAGTGAAGGCAAGGACTTCGACGTGTTTGCCGTCAACACCGCCCAACTCCAGCGCTATATCGACGGCGGCCTCACAACACCTCACGATCTATCGAAACTCCCCAACCAGAAAGATGTCCTGTCGCGCTTCCAGGATCTGTCAAAGGTCAAGGGTGTGATGCGCGACGGCAAGGTGTACGCCATTCCATTCTGCTTCGATTCGATAGGCATTATCTACGATAAGGACAAAGTCAATCCGCCGCCCGACAGTTTCGAAACTTTCTGGGACCCTAAATATAAGGGCAAGATTCTTGCCTACGACAATGGCGAGCACAATTTCTCCTTCACCGCACTCACCATGGGCATCGAGGATCCATTCCATCTGACCGGGGAGCAGATGGCGAAGATCAAGGAGAAGCTGATTGCTCTCAAAGGAAATGTCCTGAGCTTCTATACGACTCCCGACGAAGCACTCCAGCTCTACAAGAGCAACGATGTGGCATTAATCTGGGCCAACTATGGCCAGCAACAGGTCAAGGCCATGAAGGATGCCGGTGCCAATATCGAGTATGTCAATCCGAAAGAAGGCGCCCTCGCCTGGCTCGATACATGGGCCATGACCAATGGCGTGCAGGATGTCGAGTTGGCCGAGGCCTGGGTGAACTTCCTGTTGCAGAAGAAAATCGGTGAACAACTCTCTCAGCGCACGGGCTTCGGCAATACCGTTGCTGAAACCGGCAGTGCCGGCGCCAACGACAAGCTGGTCTGGCTCGACTTCGTCGAAGACCCGACCAAGCGCTCCGACCTGTGGAACGAGATCAAGGCCCAGCCCTGACCTCAATTCAACGCTTCGGGGCCCGGCATTCACTTTGGCCGGGCCTCTTGCTGTAAAGAGGACGGGTACGTAATGCTCTTTGTGGGGAGTGGACGGAACGGATTTTGGCCACGCCTGCTGGCCGGCTTCAGCTATGTCCTGCCCCTCGTCTTCATCATCGTGCCGCTTGCCAGCTTCCTTTCATACAGCTTCTTCAGAATGGAAAACGGCCAGATCGTCCGTGATTTGAGCGTCGCCAATTACCAGCGCTTTTTTACCGACGCGATCTTCGTTCCGGTTCTCTGGCAAACCTGCCTGTTGTGCTTTGCTGTTGCCGGACTGACGACGCTGATCGGATATCCTGTCGCCTTTCTGCTCGCAAATCTCAAAGGCCGCCGCCGCCATTTCCTTCTGCTCATGGTACTGGTGCCGCTGCTGATGAGTTACATCATCAAGATCTATGCCATCCGCAGCATTCTCGGCGGCAACGGCTTTCTCAATCGCTTCCTGTTGTGGACTGGTGTGATTGACCTTCCGCTCACTGTCTTCGTCTTCAATCTCAATGCCGTGTTGTTGACATTGACGGTGCTGCTCATTCCGTTTGCCATCCTCCCGATCTTCCTGTCTCTCGAACGCATACCCCGGAGCCTCATCGAAGCATCGAGAGATCTCGGCGCATCGGATCTGCAGACCTTCGCCCGCATTGTCCTTCCACTCAGTCTTTCAGGAGTCGTGACCGCTGCGACATTCGTATTCGTGCTGGCAATCGGCGATTTTCTGACGCCACAGATGGTCGGCGGTCAAAGTGGCTTCACCTTCGGACGCATCGTCTACAGCCAGTTCGGCACTGCCTTCAACTGGCCTTTTGGTGCGGCTCTTTCGACCATTCTCGCGTTTGTTGTCATTACAGTTATCGCGTTGGGCAACCGGCTGGAGCGGTACCAGAGATGATGCCGCTGTCACGCATCGCCGTGACGGCACTTTCGGCTTTTACAGCGGTGGTTTTTCTGTTGCTGTATGGCCCGCTGTTCATCCCCATAGTATCTTCTTTCTTCACCATCTCGCATGGCGATGTGCAGTGGAATGAACCGGCGCTATCATCATATACAGCACTGGCTGGCAATAAGAGCATTTTACAGGCGGTAGGCAATACTTTCCTGGTGGGATTTTCGGCCACGCTGCTTTCGCTCATTTTTGGCACAGCATTGGCGTTACACTATTGTGGTGGCAAGTCTCTGGCGCGCGACCTCATGCAGTTCGCGGTGTTTCTGCCGTTCCTCATGCCGCCCATCATAACCGGGCTCTCGCTGCTAATCTTCTTTCGTGAAACCGGCATACCACGTTCGTTGATCACCGTGATCGTCGGGCACACGGTGTTCGTTCAGGCCCTGGCCTATCGTACTATTGTGGTTCGTCTGCAATCTATGGGTACCGGTATGATCGAGGCATCCACCGACCTTGGCGCGTCAGCGTGGCAAACCCTGAGCCATATCGTTCTGCCGAACCTGCGCAGCACACTGATCGGCGCCGGCGTGTTGAGCTTTGCGCTATCCTTCGATGAGACACTGATTTCGCTTCTGGTCACCGGGACCGACAGCACCCTGCCGATCAGGCTGTGGGCGATGATGCGACTGGGATTTGCGCCCGATATCAATGCCCTGGTCGCCATCGTGCTAGGGCTAACGATCATGCTCTGCGTCATCGCTGTCCGCCAGCTCTTGCCAGCCGGCACTGAACACCACGAGTGAAAGCCGGATTAGATGTTCAGTCCCGGCATTTGATGGATAAGGTTTAGTTTGAATCTTTCAGGCTGATTTGTCCAGCATTTGCAGATGAACTCGTATGGGGTCAGCCCTTTGAGAGCCTTGAGACGCCGGGCGAAGTTGTAGGCACTGA
>JANLWG010000306.1:0-10764 GCA_031364405.1 Hyphomicrobiales bacterium | reverse complement strand
TGATCCATCTCGCCCATCGGCACTTGATGGGAACGAAACGTGCCCTCGGTCGGTTTGGCATCCACGACCTTTGGGCCGGTCCAGCCCTTTGGTGAACACAGGACTATCATGGGCCAGCTCGGGCGTTTCTTGAATCCGACTGCACGAGCCTCGCGTTGGATGCTCCGAATATCGGCCACGACATCGTCAAGTGTCATGGCCATGAGTTGGTGCATTTCCGCCGGGTTGTCGCCTTCTACAAAACGTGGCGCGTAGCCATAACCGCGCAACAGGGCTTCCAGTTCTTCGCGGGGAATGCGTGCCAGTACGGTCGGTCCCGCGATCTTGTAGCCATTCAAATGCAGAATCGGCAGCACCGCGCCATCATGCACCGGATTGAGAAACTTGTTGGAATGCCAACTGGTTGCCAGCGCACCGGTTTCAGCTTCACCATCGCCGACGACACAGGCAACGATGAGGTCAGGGTTGTCGAAAGCTGCACCATATGCATGCGACAGCGCGTAGCCCAGTTCACCGCCCTCATGAATTGATCCTGGCGTTTCAGGCGCGACGTGGCTCGGAATGCCACCGGGGAAGGAAAACTGCTTGAACAGCCGTTTCATTCCGACTTCATCTTGCGCGATGTCGGCATAGACTTCACTGTATGTTCCTTCAAGGTAAGCATTCGCGACCAACCCCGGTCCGCCATGGCCCGGTCCGGTTAAGTTGATGACGTTCAGATCATATTTATTGATGACCCGGTTCAGGTGGACGTAGATGAAGTTGAGCCCCGGCGTCGTTCCCCAATGTCCGAGCAGGCGCGGCTTGATATGCGCCAGCGCGAGCGGCTTTTTGAGCAGCGGATTGTCGTAAAGATAAATCTGCCCGACCGAGAGGTAATTGGCAGCCCGCCAATAGGCATCGAGCTTTCGCAGAGAATCCAGACTAAGTATCTTTGAATTCGTCCTCATCGTTCAACTTTCTTTCTGTGCATCAACGCCGAGGGCGTGGATGACTGACTTTGCGACCATCAATTCATCGTCGGGTGCGAGTGATGCGAACCACGTCCCGACAACGCCATTCCGACTCCATCAATTCGATCTATTTGGCTTTCCAGGTTACGGAATTTGATTTCATCGAATGACCGACACGTCGCGGTTCTAGAGCAGCGCGGCTCTTGTTGGCCGCGCCATTCATTCGTTGCGATCAAGCCGCCGCGTGGTGCGGAGCATGGCCTGCGGGAGGCTTGACCATATCTTTCACGTCTTGATGCAGGTCGAGACTAGCCGGTTGCATCGTTTCGAGAATCGCCTTGGCCCGCGCCATTTCGTCTACGGGGCCGTGTGCCACAATCAAGAATCCATCGGCTTTCAATGCTTCCTCATATTCGATCACGCTGTCCTCGGGAATGCCAATGCTAAGAATGGCTGCTCCGAGCGCGCTCAGACTGCCGACGACAACCGCTCCCTCGACCGCCGCAAACACCAAGGCCGCGAGATGCCCAAGCACCACGACTGAACCAATGACGGGAACCGTCATCACGATACCGCCAAAGAACAGGCCCCAGAGGCCACCCCACATCGCGCCATTCTTGCCCCAGAACATAATGCGATCACCGGTGTTGTAGAAGCCTACAACCTTTTCTTCCGAGTGATAACCTTTGCCGACAATGCTGAAATGCTTGATATCGAGCCCGCCTTTGGCGAGTTTTCGCACGGCGTCTTCGGCGGCACGATGGCCGGTGAACACGGCAACGATTGCGTTATTCTTGGTCATGGTATGCTCCTTTTTGAGTTGAAGTTTAGGCGATAGGCCGGCCTGTTGCGGCAGAACTGGGGGGCTTCGACATATGGTGATAGTCAACGTCTTCGACGGCTTCGTTTCGCTTTTGGGTCACGAGGATTTTTGGGAGGCCTAGGCTCAGCAAGACACCAAACATGGTCAGCACGGTTATGAGGAGGAACGAAGCATTGGGTAGCCACGCCACATCAAATAGAAGGCCACCAACTGCCGAACCCACGGTTGCGCCCAAGCTCGCTGCAGCGGTTTGCTTGCCGAGTTGTGCTCCCTGCGCTTTGCCGGCCTTACTCGAAACCCAGTAAGTCAGGATCGGCGAGAGAATACCGGCGCTTGCCGCTACCGCGCCGATCACCACGAGCATCAGCATAAAGTCGGAAGCGCGAGGCACAAGAAACAAACCAGCTGCCAGCACAGCAAGTGCAGGTGCTATAAACCAGCGCGTTGTTGCGGGTTTGAACCAAGGTGAGAAGACGATTGCCTGGACAATGAACATGACCATGCTGCAAAGGGTGAACATCGAAGCGATCTGGTACTGCGTCAACCCGAGTTCCTGTTTGCCGCGTAGGGCCAGCCCAACTTCGAACACACCTATCCCGGCAGAAACAATGAACGCCAGGCAGAGCAGCTTGGGAACAAGCCAAGGCACGCTCGCCGAAGCCGTTAGGTTGCGCATTGGGGCGGTATTGCCCCGCGTCGTTCCTGAGACCGTCATCGCGGCGCCGACCGCCACGAGAAGAGCTAGTATAGCGGTTCCCACCATTGGGACGGCCAGTGAACCGGTCGCGCTCAAAATAGGGAGCAAGTTGGCGGCACCCCGTGAAATGAAAACGCCCAGCATGGGTCCGAGCAAAAACCCAGTGATTCCCGCCAGACTTACGAAGGTGAGACGGCGGGCTCGCGCCTCTTCGGTCGCAGCGAGGTCACCGATTGCGGCCAACGCAACGGGTGTGACCGCGGCGGCGAACATGCCACTCAGGAAACGCTCGGCGTAGACCGCTGGCAGGTTTTCGATGTACGAGAATGTCAACATAGTCGCGCTGAAACCGAACAGGCCGATCAGAAGGATGATGCGGCGTCCATACCGGTCGGACAAGTGTCCCCATACCGGAGCGAAAAGAAAGAGCGACAGTGTGTAGAGGCCGGTCAGCAGTCCGGTTGCGCGGGAAACTTGGCTCCCATCGGCAGCGGTGTCGAGCAGCCGCTCGATAAGATACGGGAGGAGCGGCAGCAATACGCCGTACCCCATCGACACCGTGAAAACCGCCAGCATCAGCACAGCCATTTTGGCACGAGGCAAGTCTCTTGAAGACTCCATGTAGTTACTCATTTCGGACACCCACATTGATCTGCGGGGCCGCTACGATTGTGTGCTCCGCTCGCCTGCCATCCCTTTGGCTCATAGGTCCAAACAACCAAGTTCCCACCAGAACCAAAAGCAGCCATTCGAAATTGGGGTCGCAACGAAGTAGGTCGAGTTCATTGTTGCAACCACGCGTGTTTCAAGATATTCAACCTCATTTTTGAAAGTGCATCGCTGCATCATCGACCATGCTCTGGGTGCACCAGCGGGCGTAGAAGCAGCCGAACAAGCGGCCGAGCCAATAAGAGACGGGTCCGTCTGGCAGGGCATAGTCGATGAACACGCGAAGCTGCATAGACTGGACTTTTGGCGTGATCTCGTAACCCATTCTGTACGAGCCAATGACCAGGAGTTGTGGCCTGCCTGTTGTGCCCCAAACCTTCCGCGATGGAGGACTCCGTTCCGTGACGATTTCCTCGACGGAGAGTGGGATGCCCAGCACCTGACCGCGAAGGCGCATTATTGCGCCCACAGCGCGTCCTTGGGAGGCGTCGAGTTCAATCGCCATGCGCGAGCCCATCATCATCCAGGATGATTTGCTGACAAGCGGCTGTGATCGTCAAAGTGCGAGAATATGACATTCGCTGGAGCGTTCAATTCGACAGCGCTTTCGGAATGAAAGGGCAACAGGGGGCCGACATCAGCCACTGTGCTGAGTGGTACGCCCGTCGCGGCAGGATTGGTCATGATACGACCATCGCGGGTTTGAGCACAGAGGTTGGTACACTAGCATCTGGGCGACGGATACCCGTCAGCTTGGTCCACTTCAGCATAAGAGCATTGATTGCAACGAGCGCCGAACTACCAGACATGGCAAGCGCCGCGATGCTTGGCCCAAGCAAGAAAGGATATAGCACGCCAGCGGCCAGTGGAAAGGCAATGACGTTATAACCGACTGCCCACCAAAGATTCTGATGCATTTTTCTAAGGGTCGCATGGGACAGTTCGATGGCGCCGACCACGTCGAATGGATCGCTCTTCATCAGCACGATGTCAGCACTTTCCATCGCAACATCGGTGCCCGCACCAATTGCAAAACCAACATCGGCTTGGGTCAAAGCCGGAGCGTCGTTGACGCCGTCGCCCACCATGCCGACTTTTTTGCCTTGCGCCTGGAGTTCCTTGACTTTGCTTGCTTTGTCGCCTGGCAACACGTCAGCGAACACTCTGTCAATGCCGAGACTTTTGGCAATGCGCTCTGCTGTGCCCTGGTTGTCCCCGGTCAACATGACGACCTCGACACCGCGAGCGCGTAGCGCCTTGATCGCTTCAACTGCAGTTGGTCTCACAGCATCGGCGATGGCAATTAAGCCTAAGAGATTGCCGCCCAGTGCGAGGTGAACGACGGTGCGTCCAGCGCCCTGCAACTCCTCGGATTTCGCGCCAAGCTTACCGAGGTCGATCTTGTTCTCCGTCATCAGCCGCTTGTTGCCGAGCAGAGCCGTTTTGCCGCCGATCTTGGCTTGGGCACCCTTGCCTTCAAGGTTCTTGAATCCTGTGGCCTTTGTCACCTTCACGTCGGCGGCCTGACGCAGGATAGCCTGCGCTAGGGGATGGTCCGATCCTGCTTCCACGGCTGCAGCTGCGGCCAGCAGCTGCTGTTCGGAGGTGCCCGCAGCGAGCACCAGGTCCACCACCTCTGGTTGGCCCATTGTCAGTGTGCCCGTCTTGTCGAAAATGATTACGTTCAGCTTGGTTGCATCCTCCAGCGCCGATGCGTTCTTGAACAGGATACCGTTCTGTGCGCCAAGACCTGTTCCGACCATGATCGCCATGGGCGTTGCCAGCCCAAGCGCATCGGGGCAGGCAATGACAAAAACAGTGATCGTGAGGCTGAGCGCGAACAACACATTCTCGCCAATCCACCAATACCAAACCGCAAAAGTGAGGAGGCCGGTAATGACGGCGGCCAGGACCAGCCATTGCGCGGCGCGATCCGCCAGGAGTTGCGAGGGGGCTTTCGAATTCTGCGCCTCCTGGACCAGCTTGATGATCTGGGCGAGCGCGGTGTCGGCGCCAACTTTGGTGGCGCGATACTGGAACGTGCCGCTCTTGTTGATGGTAGCACTTATCACGGAGTCGCCCACTTTCTTGGCCACCGGCATCGATTCACCCGTAAGCATCGACTGGTCGACTTGGGATTCGCCCTCCAGCACGGTCCCGTCGACTGGAATTTTGTTTCCTGGCCTGATCACGACAATATCGCCGGACATTATCTCGGCGGTCGGCACTTCGAGCTCCTTGCCGTCGCGCAGCACGGCGGCTTTGGGCGGAGCCAAATCCATAAGGGCGCGGATGGCTTCGGATGCGCCTGCCCTTGCACGCATTTCGAGCCAGTGTCCGAGCAGGATGAAGACCAGCAGGATTGCTGACGCTTCGTAGAACTGCTGGCCACCATAGATAAGGGTAGAGCCCACGCTGAACAGATATCCCGTGCCAACGCTCAGGACGACGAGTACCGCCATATTGGCGACACCACTGCGGAGCGCACGGTAGGCCGCAACGATGAAGGGCCAGACCGGATAAAGAATTGCGGCGCTGGCCAAAATGAACAGGACGAGTTCGAGCCGCAGTCCGAAGGGCGGTGGAATTTGAATGAAATCCATGCCCATCGGCGAAAGGGCAAAGATCGGCAAGCTGAAGCCGAGCGCAATCCAGAAGCGATTGCGCATGTCACGCACCATGGCCTGCATGTCCATGCCTGCGCCATGGCCCATTTCCTGCGCCATGGCATCGCTTTGTTCTCCGCCATAAGCTTGGTGATCGACCTTGTCGTCGGCTGGTTTGGCTACAGGCGCTACGACCGCTGAGCCAGCTTTATGCGCTGGGGAGTGCTTGGACTTGACCGGGCTGATCGGGGCGGCCGGTAGAGATTTACCCAGTATCGTATGGTCTGCACAATCATGTCTGGGCAGCGCTTCGCCCGCACAATGAAAGCCGCACTTCTTGATTGCGGTCTCTATTGTGGAGAGGGTGGTCTTTCTCGGATCATACACGACAGTCGTCGATCCCGAGACTGGGTTGACCGACACGCGGCCCACACCTGCAATACGCTGCAGCTGCTTTTCAATCCCCCGAGCGCCGAGGATCGAGAGCAGGTTGCCAACATAAAGCGTGCTAGTGGTCATGGATTTTTCCTGCTTCTGGTGAGTGGGCTGTTGTCAGGAACGTCCGCCCCACTTCTCGTTGTACTGCTCGCATTGGCTTTCGCCATTAGGGCAAGCCTCATCCTTCCCAAACAATGAACGCATGACTGCCAAGAAAGGTTCCGCTTTCGGCAGGATGGGCATTATCGGGAGGCGAAGAAATTGTAGAGCGGGCCAAATACCAATGCCATATACCAGCCCCAGCCGAAGCTCTCGACTAGGCCCAGGAAGAAGCTCGGCCAGCTCAACAACGTGAATCCGGGGAGGAAAATCGTGAGCGCGGAATGTTCAATCGGCAAGCTGGGAAAAATCAAATAGCCAAGCACGCACAGAAGATAGGAGACAACGAGATACAAGCTCAATCCCATCCCCAACGCAAGCACGGGAATGAGCTGTGCAGTGTGAACTGGAAGTGGCACCCCCGCGCCGCGGTTGGCTTCAAGCGATCTAGTGTTGGTGTTCATTGCTATGCTCCATGTTTTGGGGCGAGCTTGCTGCACCGCCCGCATATGACTGAGGCGAAGCCTCAAATTTCTCGCGGCAATTTTGTGAACAGAAATAATAAACGTGGCCGTCATGAACAGTGGATTTTGCCCCCGCCGTCTCGACGGTCATGCCGCAGACCGGATCGCTATTCTTTGCGGGCGGGGTCCAGCTCGCGCCACCGACCGTTTTCGAGGCATCCGACTTTCTGCCGCCATGGCGATGGCTATGCCCCATGACATGAGCACCGCAACCGAACCGCATCATGAAGAAGATGAATGCGCCCCAGAGCAAAAAATATACGAGCGTTTGCATGGTTATGCCTCCTCACCCGGTACTGTCGTGCGAGGATGCCCCCGCGCCATGTGACCTGCCTTGATCTCAATCAATCGAAACTCTGTTGATCCTGCTCGTGCGCGCATTTTAAGCGAGCTTCGAAAATAGATTGTCGATCTCGAGCGAGTTAATGGCCACGAATTTTTGCTGTTTCTGGTGAGCAGATTGTTGTCAACCAATATGTTCGGTGACCCACCACTCCTCAACTATCAACGCGTTTCCACCAAACCACGCTGCAGGCTCACCGCGCATTCAACCGCATCGACCACCGAGCCGAATTCGGCCAGCAGCCCATCGCCCATCAGCTCGAATACCCGCCCACGATGGCGCGCGATCTCGGGCTCGAACAGTTCCTTGCGGGTGCGCGAAAGCCGCTCATGGGTGCCAGCCTCGTCACGCTCCATCAGCGCGGAGTAACCGACCACATTGACAGCGAGGATGGTGGTGAGCTTGCGGTCCACTACTAATTGTCCGGCCGCCCGGCCACATTGTAATCCACCACGTCAGTGACAGCGATAGCAGCAAGGCGGAGTTGGGCGCGAGGTTCAGTCATGTTGTTTTGGTGCTTTCAGATGACTTAGCATTTGGGATGGTATTGGAACTTCGACTGAGAGTCTATCCAGCCTGGCTTCCGAATAGGGTCGATGCTGTCGAAAGAGTCGAAAATTCTATCATGCGAAAAATTCGTCCGAATGAAGCTTTGAGCGATGCTCGCAATTCAATCCCTCGTCAATCCGACTGCGGTGGTCGCTGGCGGACCTTTGGTCAAATCGTGTATTCCCCCACTTGGCTCTGCCAGTATCGCGCCCACGGCCCTGCAAATTTTTGGTCGCCGGCGCAATTTTTGTTTTTCGACAGCATCGGTCAATCACGTCGGTCTCTCAATGTCCGCGGTACGTCCGCTTATCCCCAAACAGCAGGCCAATTGCGAAACTATGCAATCTGAAGCGATGGGCCACAAGCGGAATTCATGCGCGACTTGACCTGTGGGCCCAAGAGGTTGATGGTCAGCAAACCTAAATTCCTTCGCAAGCTGGTTGGTTTATGCCAGACGCAAGACTACGCGTCCAACAACTTGCCCCTTTCGCATGTCGTCTAAGATCACGTTGATGTCTTCCAGGGGCGCAGTGCGTATAGTTGCCTTGACGAGACCGTTTGCAGCGAAAGTTACAGCTTCGTTGAGGTCTTGTCGTGTTCCCACATTGGAGCCGCGAATACTCAGCTCCCAATTAGCAATGGCTGAAATCGATGCTCTGACTTCATCTGACTTGCCGCCGGGCAATCCGACAAAGACAACTGTCCCCCCTGGCCGCAACATTAGAATGGACTGCTCAAAGGCTTTGTTAGCGACAGCTGTCACCACGGCCGCATGTGCGCCACCGATGCATTGTTGGATCGCTGCAACAGCATCCGTTTCAGCTCCATTGACTACGACTTCGGCGCCCAGCGATTTCGCTAGTTCCAGTTTTTCCACCGCGACATCGACGGCGGCAACACGCAGTCCCATGGCGCGGGCATATTGAATGGCTACGTGGCCGAGGCCGCCAATTCCAACTATGGCAACCCATTGCCCGGGTCGCGCACCCGTGCGCTTCAAACCTCGGTAGGTCGTAACACCAGCGCAGAGGATCGGTGCCATAGCATAAGGATCCGCGGCCGCTGGAATGCGGCCGACAAAGGCGGCTGGTGCTATCATATATTCGGCATATCCACCGGGCTTAGTATAACCGGTGGCCTCGGCAGACTTGCAGATTGTTTCCATCCCGGCAAGACAGAACTCGCAGGAACCGCAGGAAGAATACAACCATGGCACACCGACATTATCGCCGGATACGAAGCCCGACACACCCGGTCCAAGCTTAACTACGGTACCCGCAACTTCGTGACCGGGAATGAGAGGTAAGGTTGGCGGCGGAGTCCAGTCTCCGTCAACGGCATGAAGATCGCTGTGACAAACCCCGCAAGCCGTCACTTTGATCAGCAAATCGCCATAGCTAGGCTCCGGCACCGGAACCCGTTCGATTTGAAGGGGCGTCTTGAGTGCATGTAGAACTGCGGCTTTCATTGTCTTTGTCATTGTTGAGCTCCCATAGATTGAACAGAGATCACCATAGACTTGCACTCGGCCTTGTGGCCATATCCCCAAAGCAATAAGAGTTAGGCCATGGCTGGCCACACAAAAATACTCGATAATCGACATAGACCATAACAACTGGAGGAAAATCATGAAAAAGTGCTGGTACAGTGACCTGCCTCAATATTACCAAAAGCAGATCATGGCGATGGGCCTTGACAACGAAGGCCTGACGCGCCGCCGGATGTTGCAGGGCATGGCGGGTGTTACTGGCGCTGCCATGCTGAGCATGCGGTCACAGTCTGCCTTGGCAGCCGCGCAGATGACTTACATGTGTTGGGAAGGCTACAATGATCCC
This sequence comes from Hyphomicrobiales bacterium, assembly GCA_031364405.1. Taxonomy (GTDB): domain Bacteria; phylum Pseudomonadota; class Alphaproteobacteria; order Rhizobiales; family Aestuariivirgaceae; genus Aestuariivirga. Next base: position 1,228 of record JANLWG010000306.1, on the reverse strand, counting down.
CGCATCGTCGATCCCTTCAAGGCCTCGAATGACGTGGAAGTTAGTTTCGACCTGATTGTCGACAGCCCCGGCGGTTTTGCCAAGTTGCAGGCCGGTGCATCTCGTGAGGTAGATATCGTATCGAGCGACTTGCCGTGGATCACTCGCATGGGCCCTGCTGGTCTCGCCATGGAACTAAACCCTGACGACTATGCCGACATTTATGCTACATTCTATGATCAGTTCAAGCCACCCTTCGCACCCCTCATGAGCGACGGTAAAAGCTTCGGTGTTGCTACGCGCTGGGGCTGGGTTGGACCATGCATCAACACCGATGTCACCAAGCCTGAGGTGTGGAAGAGCTATGACCCTGTATTCGACGCGGCTAACAAAGATAAGATATGTGTTATGGATTGGGGCGATTGGCCGATCCTACCCATGGCGCTCCATGCAGGCATAAATCCTTACCAAGAACTTGACCAGCCGGCTCTTGAAGAAGTTCGCAAGGTTTTGCGTGCCATGTTCAAAAACACGCGCACATTGGTAGGTGATCTCACGCAGGCCCAGAAGGGTCTGCTTGATGGCTCTCTTCTCGGTTGCATTGGTGCCGGTTCCTATCTGACTTCAGCTGTGCGCAAACAAAGCCATAAGAACATTATTGCAGTGGTTCCTGATCCCAAGAATGGCATCAAACAGGGTATCATTTGGGTCGAGGCGACGGCAATTCTCAAGGAGACCGACCAGCCGGAACTTGCGCAGAAACTTCTGAAGCATGTTGTATCCAAGGAATCTGGGCATATTCTATCGCTGCTTGATACCACTTGTAATGTCGTCACCAACAAGGCTGTTGAACAACTCTACACGCCGGAAGAGAAGGACATCTTACAGACCGATTATATGTGGCACGCTTGGGATAATTCGGAACTGCACCGTGTCGCGCCCAACATTGATGAAATGCTGGCGATTTGGCAGGAGGAACTAGCCGCAGCAAACTAAAGGTTGCGCCGGAACCGTCCTTTGACGGTTTCGGCCTCTCGTTGCATCAAGAAATGCCGCATGACCAGCGCCTCGATTCTCGACATCGCTAACGTTCATAAGACCTACGGCACCTATCCGGCGCTGAAGGGCGTGTCTCTCACTGTGCTGCAGGGTGAATTCATTGCTCTCGTAGGCCCTTCAGGCTGTGGCAAGACAACTCTTCTGAAGCAGATCGCCGGTTTTGAAGACGTGTCTTCCGGTTCGATCAGCA
>JANLWG010000218.1:0-19878 GCA_031364405.1 Hyphomicrobiales bacterium | reverse complement strand
AGCATTTTTCTCTGCTCCGATGCGTCACGATATGTGACAGGCGTGTGTCTGCCCGTCGATGGCGGAACGCTGGCCTCACTCTGATAACGGACCGCCTATGACAAAGACCATCAATCTCCACGAACTATCGAAGCTCTCGTCCGCCCAGCGCGCCCGGCTGCTACAGCGCACTGAAACCGATCTCTCGTCCTATGAAGACAAAGTGCGCGTCATCATCGCAGCGGTAAAAAATGAGGGCGATGCAGCACTTGCCCGTTTTGCCCGCGAGTTCGATAAGGCCGATGTCAAGGCCTCGGAAATTGCGGCGACAGCGGCGGATTTCGCCGCCGCTGAGAATGCACTCGAAGGGGAAGTCCGCGCAGCGATGGAATTCGCGGCCCAGTCCATCCGGAAATTCCATGAGGACCAGAGACCTGAGGAAATGTGGATGCACGAGATCCGTCCCGGCGCCTTCGCTGGCGATAGGACAAGGCCCATTCCATCCGCCGCCTGCTATGTGCCGCGTGGCAAGGGGGCTTTTCCGTCGGTCGCCTTGATGACAGCGATCCCGGCAAAAGTGGCGGGGGTGAAAGATGTCATCATCATAACGCCGCCGGGACCGGACGGAAAAGTCGACGCGGCAACTCTGGTTGCGGCGCGCATGGCGGGTGTCGACAAAGTTTACAAGGCAGGTGGTGCACAAGGTATCGCTGCTGTTGCTTATGGAACTCAGACCGTTCCAAAAGTCTCCAAGGTCATTGGACCGGGCAGCCCGTGGGTGGCGGCGGCCAAGCGCTTGGTGTCCCATATGATCGACATCGGAACACCGGCGGGGCCAAGCGAGTTGATCGTGCTCGCCGACGACACCGTAGATGGCCGTCTCGCGGCACTCGATCTTTTGATTGAGTCCGAACATGGCCCCGACAGTTCAGCTTTCTTAGTTACATGGAGCCGCCGAGTAGCCAATGAGGCGTTCGCCGCAATTCCTGAATACTGGAAGATGATGGGTGAACAGCGCGTATCGTTCTCCTCCGCCGTGCTGTCAGGTGCCATCGGTGGTATCGTTCTGGCGCGCGACGAAGATGAAGCCATGGCCTTCGTCAATGACTATGCGCCCGAGCATTTGCAGGTGCTTTCCAGGGAGCCATTCCAGTATCTTGGCCGCATCGAACATGCCGGGGAACTCTTGCTTGGCGAATATACACCGACGACATTGGGCAACTATGTACTGGGTCCCAGCCACGTATTGCCGACCAGCGGTTGGGCCCGCACCGCCTCGCCGGTTTCAGTGTTTGATTTCATGAAGCGTACCTCGGTCGCCCATGTCACGTCCAGGGGCTATCCAGAGTTGGCAAAACATGCCCACAAACTTGCAACCTACGAGGGCTTCGAGGCCCATGCCAATGCCGTGTCTGGCTGGCGCGACAAGCTGGTCAAACGTTAGTCCACGGTTGTTTCAATGGCTGTTATGTGAACCGCCAGCAGGCAGCCGTTAGGCGTGTGTGAACAATGCTCGGTTCCGCCGCGCAGCCAAACCATGCCGCCCGGCTTGAGAGCAGTTCCGTCATTTTCAATCAGCTCGCCCTCGAGAATGAGGAATTGTTTGTGGCCGTTGTGCCAGTGAGGCCTTGTCGTCATGCCGGGCGGCACGCGGTAGACGTGAAATCCGACACCAATGGGAAGATCGTCATCAAGTGCCTGGTCATCTGATCCACTCTGCCATGGTGCCGAGGATGGTCCATCGGCACGTGGTAGCCTTCGTTGTCGGCATCGCGGACTGATTTCCAGTTCACCAGCGAAACCAGCTCCGGCACCTCGCCAGCGGGCACCAGTTCTTCCATTCTGTAGTTGCCAGGTTCCTCGGCATGGGGTGCAAAATACTATGCTACAGAAGGCTGCGGTCCTGACGTGAAACGGAAAAAGATCAAGACCTGCCGGACTTTGACTTTGATCGGTTTCAATCCAAATTCGGTTTTGTCCAAATTCCCCAAGCTGTGGGGGCGGGCAGCGCCACGCAGGGCTCCATCAAAATTATAAACCCGGCCATGGTCCGGGCAGACGAGGGCATTCCTGCAATGGCCATGCTATTCGGCCGTAACATGCGAACCCCGGTGACGGCACAGACTGTGAAAGCCACGGACCTTGCGGTCATCTCCCTGATAATCAAAGCGCGCCCAGCTGCTGTTATGTATATATGAATCAGAGTCGAGAGAGTGTCCGGGTGAAGTCAATGCCAGAACAAGCACAGGTCGTAAAACCGCCTCGCAAGGCGAGCAGGGAGCGTCGACGGCGGCAATTGATCGATGCGACGATCGAGTGCCTGGCCCGCCGTGGATACGCGCAAACAACGTTGACCGATGCCGCAACTATGGCCGGTCTCTCGCATGGGCTGGTGAACTTTCATTTCGAGACCAAGGAAAAACTGCTGACCGAAACCCTGCTGGCGCTAGCCGCGGAATATCGCGACAACTGGACCCGGGCACTGGCTGCGGTGCCGGCGACACCCGAGCACCAACTCGAAGCTCTGATTGCGGCGGACTTCAACAAGACAGTCTGTACACAGAGCAAATTGTCAGCGCGGAGTGCATTCTGGGGTGAGGCGCAGAGCCGACCGATCTACCACGAAAAATGTGGTTCAAGCGACTTCAAATACATTGCAATGCTGGAAGGAATTTGCGAACGCCTGATTGCCAGCGGTGGTTATCAGCTTGACGCAGTGAGGGTGGCCCGCATCCTGCGCGTGGTTGTCGAGGGATTGTGGTCTGATATATTGTCAATGAATAACCCTTATCCAAACGATGAAGCTATAAGAACGGCATTCACTTGCGTAGCGGCACTTTTCCCACGGTACTTCGATGAGAATGGTTTGCGGCGGACACTGGCATGATGGAACGGCTTTCGCTCGTTTTGAAGGCTATCGATGCGGTCAATGCCAATGATCCGGTTTCTACGGCAGTTGATGGCGCGCCAATTCCGCGCGCGGTGTTATATGGCCAACGTATGTCGGCGGTGCTGGCCACATTTCATCCGCATGCTTCCGACGCATTGCAGATCGCAGCGCGGGCCCAGCACATTGAGCGCTGGATCGTGCCTCGCCAGTCCTATCCGGAAGGGCGCATCGCCTATTTGAAATGGCGCAAGGATTTGCAGCGGCATCATGCGGCGCGTGCCGGTTCTCTGATGCGCGACTTAGGCTATAGCGCGGACGAAATCGCACGCGTGAGCGCGCTGTTGCGCAAGGAGCGGCTAAAGTTTGACGCCGACGCGCAGGCGCTTGAGGATGTAATCTGCCTGGTGTTCCTGCAATACGAAGCAGTGGACTTCATCAGCCTGCATGGCGACGGCAAGGTTCGCGATATTCTCGCCAAGACCGCGGCCAAGATGTCGCCGCGCGGATTGGAAGTGGCCTCGAAGTTACAACTGGGTGAACGGTTGGCAAGACTGCTGGGCGAGGCGCTGGCTTAGATTTTATTCCACCCGTACCATGGCGGTGGCGGTGGCGCCCTTGGCATCGGTCACCGACAGCCTTACAAAACCACGGCCGGGGTTTTCCCACAGAGATTCGCGGCGTCGTTCCATGGTGACCACCGGCACGCCATCAACCAGCCAGGTGAAAGGCGGTACACCGCCTAGTGCTTTGAGGGCGAGTGCTGCCATGTCGCCATCGCTCAACAGATCGATGCGGGCGCCATCGGGAGGAAAGGCGATGGAAAGTGGAGCGTCGCCTGGCCCAGCGCTGGCGATTTCCGGCAACCCATGCGGGCGAAAACGTTGTAGGGCGGCGGGAAGATCGGAGGTGCGGGTGAATATGACGCCCGGTGGTGGTGGCAGTCTCACCCTTCTGGCGCCCACGCGCTGAAACGCCTCGAACAGAATGGGGGCCGCGGCCAGGCGGCCGACAAGGCCCGGTACGGCTGAGCCATCGGGCCTTCCTACCCATACGGCAATCGTCGTGGCACCGTCATAGCCCACCGCCCAGGCATCACGGAAACCGTATGACGTTCCAGTCTTGTAAGCGATGCTGCCGCCCTTGGCGTTGAGGGGTGCCGGCGAGCCCAACAGCACATCGCTGACCTGCCAGGCGGCCTGCGGTTCAAGCAGCCGCCGCGGATTTGGCGAGGTTGCTTCGTCACCGGGTTGCCATTGCAGTTGCACGGTTTCGCCACCACGGGCGAGCGAGGCATAGAGTGTCGCAAGATCGGTGAGGCGGGCGCCAGCACCTCCCAGCCCAACAGCAAGGCCCGGTGCAGAATCGGGCGGCAACACCAGATTGACGCCGGCGTTGCGCAGGCGTGACAACAAGCGGTCCGGCCCCACCGCCTCCAACACTTGCAGGGCTGGCACGTTCAGCGATTGCTGTAGGGCCTCGCGCACGGTCACGGTGCCGTGAAAAGAGTCATCGAAATTTTGTGGGGCATAAGCGCCATAGCGTACGGCGCGGTCGTCGATGAGGGTTTCGGGATGGATCAAGCCATCCTCAAAGGCCAAGCCGTAGATGAAGGGCTTGAGGGTTGAACCGGGCGAGCGGATTGCCCTGGCGAGATCAACCTGACCGGCCCTCGCCATGTCGAAGAATCCAGCGCCGCCCACATGGGCCCGCACTTCGCCGGTGGCGTTGTCGACGACTAGGATGGCGGCGGAGACACCGGAGCCAAAAGCCACCACCCGTTCGCGGGCAAGACTTTCGAGCGTAGCCTGAAGTTCACGGGAAATCATGGTGTGAATAATGGCGCCATCGGTCGCCGACTTGGCCAGGCGCTCGGCGAGATGGGCGGCCAGCATCGGAAAGGCCAGGCGTGCGGTTGGTGTTGCTTCAACGCGCGCCGCCGCCGCCTGATCGTCATTGATGATGTTGGCCTTGGCGAGTCTCGTGAGGACGCGGTCGCGGGCGCTACGTGCTGCGGCCGGGGCGCGATCGGGCCTGCGTGATTCAGGTGCTTGCGGCAGGGCCACGATAAGCGCTGCTTCAGCTGTCGAAAGCCTCTTTGGTTCTTGGCCGAAATAGGTGAGCGACGCAGCGCGGATGCCTTCGACATTTCCACCATAGGGTGCCAGCGACAAATAAAGCCCGAGGATTTGCCGCTTGCTAAGCCGTTGCTCGATCTGGATGGCGCGTATCATTTCCGCGAGCTTGTCGGTGAAACGGCGCCGGGGGCGCGGCTCAAGCAGGCGCGCCACTTGCATGGTCAGTGTCGATCCGCCCGATACAATGCGGCCATTCCACATGGCTTGCACGGCGGCACGCGCGAGGGCTTGCGGATCAACACCGTGGTGCTCGTAGAAGCGCTTATCCTCATAGGCGAGCAGCATGGCGAGATAGCGCGGATCGACATCCTCGGGCGCCACCGGCAGACGCCAGAATCCATCCTTGGTGGTGAATGGCCGCAGCAGCCGGCCATCCCGATCAACGACGAGGGCTGAATAGGTAAGGTTACTGTCGAGTAGTGGCGGGCCCAGCCGCCGCAGGAATTCGGTCAATCCGAATCCTGCGGCGTTGATAGCCAGCACCACGGCGAGGAAGCCGGCAAAGATCAGATGCCGGTGGGGCGACATATCAGGGCTCCGTTACCACCAGTGTTGCATTCGAAGTCCGGGCATTGATCTCCGGCCGGTACATATCTTCAACACTCACGCCCGGACGGAGATAATTTCCGGGTGCAACGGCTCGCACCATGTAGGAGATTTTCAGTGGCGTGCTGGCGAATGTGGCAATGAAACTGTCATCGCGGAATTCGGTGTGCGAGGCATAACCAGCCTCCTGCAACCATGACAGACTTGCCGTGCTGCCCGATGAAACCAGTGACGGGTTTTCAATTTCCAATCCCGCCGGTAAACGGTCCAACAGAAGGAAGCTGCCATTCTGTTGGCCCCCGGGCGATTCAACAGCGAGTGTCACGATAAGGCGGGTGTTCTGTTTTACTTGCGAGGGATCAACCGGAACACCTTCTGGCGTAAAGTAATTGCGCGTAACGGTCAGGCCATTGGAGACTGCCCGCTCTGCCACCACAGGAGAACCCGATACCGCCACGACCGTGCGCAGGGGGTCTTTACCTTTGTTGGTCACCCGATAGTTGCCGGTGAATTCGCCCTCGGCGAAGAGTTTGTAGAGTGCTCCCTTTCCTGTTGCACCGTTGACATCAAGCTTGATCGCCTTGGCCTGGGTTGCGAGCGAGCGGGCGGCCAGTACCATCCAGGTCATTTCCTGGGTCGATGCGTAACTTGTCCGGGTGCGCTCGGCCACGACTGCGGCGGTCGCCGCCTTGATCACCCGCGCGCCGGTTTTTGAATCGATAGCGAGAGCGAGGATGGCGGACGCATCGCGCAGAACGCTGCCATAGTCCTCACGATAAGTGTAGCTGGCAGCGTCCTGTTCTCCCTTTAGCGCCTTTATCGCATCGGTGAAGGCAGCATCGGCGCGGTTCTTGTCGCCGAGGATGGCAAGCGCTGCGGCGATCTGGGCGCGAGCGAGCGATGAACCAAACGAATCCATTTCGGTGTCGGCAATGTATTTGAGATCGCCAACCGGAGCGCGGCCGGCCCGTGCGAGGACATAGAGCGCGTAGGCGATATCCTGTCCCCGGCCATCTTCGATGCTGGGTGAATTGCCCACGGTGTTGCGTAAATAATCGACGGCAAAATTCAGACTGTCCTCAGGCACGGCATAACCTTTTTCGCGCGCTCTCAGCAAAAAGTCGGTGACGAAAGAGGAAAGCCAGAGATTGGCATCGCCATCGCCTGCCGTCCACAGGCCGAAGGAACCATTGCCGCTTTGCCGGTTAAAGAGGCGCGCAACCGAATCCTGCAGACGCTGCCTGAGATCGGTGTCAAGCACACCTTCACCGGTGTTGAGCTCGCTCATGTAAAGCAGCGGCAGGGCCCGGCTTACGGTCTGTTCCGAACAGCCATAGGGATAACGGTCAAGATCGCGCATGAGGCCGGCGACATCAATTTCAGGTACTGGCCCCACGGAGAGCGACACGGCGCTGGTGCCGGGTTCCATCTCGGCAATGAGATCGCGGCTGAGAGTCAAGGAACCACCACTGGCTGCAAGCTCCATCGTCGTGCGCCTGGTGACCAGTGGATTGGCGGGGATCACATGCAGCGCATAGACCTGCTCGATCACCACATCACCTGGCCCCACCAGACGTGCCGTGAGGCTGGCATCGCCCACGGCAGATGCGGTGATGGGGACGACCACCGGCAAACGCGCACCGGCTGCACCGATGGTGATTTTCTGGTTGAGCGTAGCCGTATCCACCGTGACTGGTCCATCAACTGTCACGCCCAGCGTGTAATCGCCGGCGGGCGATTCGGTGTTGATGATGTCGAGACGGAAGCGCGATTGATCGCCTATCGCGAGGAAACGCGGCAGCGTGCCAGCGACGACAATCGGATCGCGCACGATCACATCGGCCTGAGCCTGACCCACCTTGGTGGCGGACCAGGCAACGGCCATAAGCCGCACCGTGCCGTTGAAGGCGGGAATGCCGAAATTCACTTCCGCCATCCCATCATCATTTACTTTGACGAGACCGGAAAACAGGCTGAGCGGCGGTTGGGTGGGTGGTGGCGCATTGAAGGCAGCGCTGGCGTCACCGCCAGAGCGGATTTTTCCTGTAGCACCCTGCATGCCATCGATCAGCGAACCATAGAGATCACGCAACTCGGCAGTGAGCCGCTTCTGGTCGTAGTAGTAGATTTCGGGCGCGGGCGCCTGATAGCGTGTGAGATTGAGAATGCCCACATCGACTGCGGCAATGGTGACATAGGCTTCCTCGCCGGGGCTGAGTCCGCCGATTTTCACCGGCACCTTGAGGTTCTGGCGCGGCTTCATCATGCCGGCGGGTGCGAGCTCAACTTGCAGCGTGCGGGCAGCGCGGTCGATAGCAAACCAGCTGACGCCCATGGCGCGGGCCGGCATGCGTTTGGCCTCCACATCCATCGGCCGGTAGAGGGTTGCCAGCATATAGGCTCCGGTTCCCCAGTCCGATCCCACTGTTACTGGAATTATAACGCCGCCCTTGGGCACGTCGACAGTTTGCGATGCAAGCAGACGGTCGCCGACAATTTGCAAGCTTGCCTTGCCGGCAAAACGCCCGTCGATTTTCACGTTGATTATTTCACCAGCCTTCACGCTGGTACGGTCGAGTGCTATGGCAAGGGTGTCGGGCGTGTCAGATTTGGCACCTTCGTTGTCGTAGTAACCGGCCGAGAAATCGATACTGGCGGGCGACATACCACCGGCTGCGATTTCGAGGCGATAGAATCCCCAGGTGAAGGTCTGCGACAGAGACAAGGGTTTCTTGTCGCCGATATCGACCACACCGCCGGCCATCTTCGAGGCTCGCGTGACCGCTTCGTAACGCCAGCTGCCGTCGGATTTGAACCACTGGTAGTCGGTGGTCAGCCGTTTCAGCGACCACGCAGCGCCCTTCACTGCAATGGGAGCACCAGTCTTGTCGACGGCGATAATACTGAAATCCACGGAATGGCCTTCGGGGGCACCATTCGAATCAAAACCAGCCTTGATGCCGAGCATCGGCTGCTGGGCTTCGACGGTAAGTGTCGCGGTATTTTCAACCGCACGTCCGCCGGGCTCGCGCATGCGCACCGCAATGTCGGCCTTGAGTGGCCGTGTCGTTGTCGGTAATTGCGGCAGGCGCAAGGTGAGATCGGCATGGCCGTTGATGTCGGTTTGCGGCAGCCCTTCGGCGGTGTTCTGCACGGTGTCGACGCGCTCGTCGGTGAGGCCAAAGCTGTAACCCTTCCATTGCACGAAGGGCTCATCATTGGCGCTCAGCGAAATGTTGGCTTCGAGATCGAGGCCCGCACCGGGCGCTCCGAAGAGATAGCGACCATCGATGGCAAAGCTTGCGCCATCGCCGACGGTTGCAATTGCCGTCAGGGCGTTGAGATCGAACTCGATCCGGTCGGGCACATAATCTTCGACAAGGAAGGACGTTTCACCGACGGGATCAGCCTTGGGATCGGTGAAGGCCTTGATCCGCCAGGTGCCGCCGGAGGCTGCCGCGTTGATGGGAACATCAAGGCTGCGGCCACCGGCACCCTGGTCGGTAAGCGATGTGCGGCTGTATTCAACGCCATCGGGCCGTTCGACCACGAGGGTTAGGGCCACGCCGGGCACGGCATTGGTGTTTTCGTCGCGCAGCAGCACAGCGGCGTGCACGGTTTCACCACGGCGATAGACGCCGCGCTCGGCATAGACGAAGGCATCGACAGCGCCCGGTGGATCGCGCCCGGCGACACCACGATCAGTGAGATCGAAGGCCGGTTCGGAGAGATCAACGAAACCATAATCCTGCCCGGCGGATTGGGCGACAACCAGAACGGCCTCAAGTCCGCCGGTGCCGTTGGCAAGGCCTGGTTCAAACCGGACCGCGCCATTTTCGTTCGTCAAGGCGGTGGCCAGCACTTCGTTGTTGCGGGCGATGAGCCTGACTTCGACATCTTTCAGCGCTTCGGCTGAGGCGATTGAACGGACAAAGACGTGCAGGCCGTCCTTGCCGTCCATCGTCGAGAGACCCAAGTCGGAAACCACGAACCACTGGGTTGCGACGTTTTCCCAATTATCGGTGGTTGGTTTCGCCGTGGGTTTGGCGGTCATCACATAAAGGCCCGGTTCAAGCTTGCCGAGAGCCTCGTCGACCGGGAACGCCGTGGTGATCTCCTCGTTGAGCGGCTTGGGCGTGTCGAGTGTTCCCTCCCAAACTCTGGAGCCTTCGCTATCGCCAATGCTGTCCGCACCATAACCGCTGATCTGGTTGAGGAAGTCGGAACTCAGCACTTTGTTGATGAGACCGCGGTCGCCGATACGGAAAAGTGCAAGCTTTACGCCGTCAGTATTCACAGTGAGAACAGGGATGCCACTCTGGCCGGTGCGCGGCAGCACATAGCCTTTGCCGGCGAAGCGGACGGCCGGTTCGCGGTCACGCACATAGAAGTCATATTCGTAATCCTTCGGCAAATCCTCATCGACGGCCGAAGGCAGGCCTTTGCGGGCGGTGATGGTATAACGCTCGCCGTGCTTCAGGCCCTCAACGCAAAGGCTCGAACCTTCCACCGTGACAGCGGAAATCGCACCCGGCTGCTGGCGAAAATAAGGGGCGAAATCCGGGACGGTGCGCGACAAGGGTTCGGAAACCACGAAACAGGCGCGCGGCGGTGTTGCATCATTGTCGATCCGATAATCTGTAATGCGGAAGCCATGATCGAGCCGCATCTGGTTGTAGGCTTGGCGATTGGACTGGCCTTCAGCCAGCCGCAGGCTTTCCTTGAAAGCCTCCAGGGCCGGGCGCCAGTCCTCGCGCTTGGCGAAGCCCTGGGCTGCCAGCGCCAATGCTTGGGATTCTTCGGGGGCGTTCGAGCTGAGCAAATAAGCCTTGAGGCTGGCGCCAATGATCTTGGGGGGCAGCTGATAGCCGTCCGAATCATTGATCGGCTTGGATACCGCCAAGCGCTGGGCAAGCTTCAACCACATGGCGGCGGACTTTGGACTAAGGCTCAGCATTTTTTCGATGGAGACGGCCGCCAGGCGTGAATTGTCGGCGGCTTCCGCCGCTGCCAGTTCAACCGCCAGATCGCTTACGCTCTTGTCCACCGTTTTGGCGATTTTCTTCAGCTCAGCGTCATAATCATTCATGTAATAGGCGAATGAGCCGAGAGGGAATGACTTGGCCGCATGTGCACCCGATGGCGCCAAAGCAACCAGCATGAGCCCGATCAGCACTGTCAACAGGAATCTTATGAATTGATGATCCGCGGGCTTGCCATAGCAAGAAGTCATTACCGTTCTCCTGTAATGCACACGTGCCCCGCCATTGCCAGAATGCCCGGACGGTGCGACTTGTCAAGCGGTGTAATGCCATTGGTGTTCCGCCTTAGCGGCGGAATGTGGATAGGATTGGGCCTGACCTGCGGGTTTAGCGGGGCATGCTGCCGTTGATTGCCAGGAAAGCCGAATACATCGACGTGGTACCGCAAATGAACAGGCGGTTGAGCCGAGCGCCGCCAAAACACACGTTCGAGACAAGTTCGGGAATGCGAATCTTGCCGATCAGCGTGCCATCGGGATCATAACAATGCACACCATCGGCGGCGCTGGTCCACAGGCGGCCATCCGAATCAAGCCGGAAGCCATCGAATAATCCCGCCGTGCATTCGGCAAAAACCTTGGATGCGCCAAGTGTCTTGCCGTCGCCACCCACTGTAAAGCGCCGGATATGCCGGTTACCACCCTCTTTATGACTTGCCCCAGTGTCGGCGATATAGAGGAAATTCTCATCCGGCGAGAAGGCTATGCCATTGGGCTTGTCGAAATCATCAGCGACGATCGCGATTTCACCGGTCTGCCCATCGACTCTGTAAACGTTGTTGGCGCCGATTTCTGGTTCGGCGCGGCCACCTTCGTAGTCGTAGAGAATGCCATAGGGCGGATCGGTGAACCAGATCGAGCCATCGGATTTCACCACCACGTCGTTGGGGGAGTTGAGACGTTTGCCCATGTACTTGTCGGCTATCACGATGATCGAGCCATCGAAATTAGTGCGGCTGACCCGGCGTGCCAAATGTTCGCAGGTGTGCAGCCGGCCCTTGGTGTCAACAGTGTTGCCATTTGAATTGAACGACGGCTGGCGGAACACCGAAACATTGCCATCGCATTCATCAAAACGCAGCATGCGGTTGTTGGGAATATCGGAGCAGATGAAGTAGCGGCCAGCGGGAAACCAGGCCGGTCCCTCGAGCCAGCGCCCGCCGGTCCACAGGCGCTCGACGCGGGCATGGCCGATCAGGCAGTTCTTGAAACGCGGATCGATAGTTGTTTCAAATCCGGTTCCTTCAGGTTCTCCGTAAAACATGGGCTGCCCCTTAAATTAAGACTTCGGTGACATCAGCATAGCAACGCGCCCAATGGATGGCCACCGGGAATGAAGCGAGTTTGGGTGAAACATTGATTTATGACCCAAATCGGTTTCATGTGCCGGCCACGCCAGGGAGGCCCAATGACGTCATCGATATCCAGCGACTTGAAATCCGGAGCCCTCATCTATCATTCCGAACCACGGCCCGGAAAGATCGAGGTCAGGCCCACCAAGCCACTCGGTAACCAGCGCGACATGGCGCTGGCCTATACGCCGGGTGTGGCGTCAGTGTCGGAAGCAATTCATGCCGATCCCTCGTTGGTTGCCAAATACACCAGCCGGGCCAATCTGGTTGGCGTCATTACCAATGGTACCGCGGTTCTGGGATTGGGCAACATCGGGCCACTGGCGGCCAAGCCGGTGATGGAGGGCAAGGCCGTTCTGTTCAAGAAATTCGCCGATATCGATGTCTTCGATATCGAAGTGGCGGAAACCGATGTGGACCGGTTGGTCGATGTGATCGCGGCACTCGAACCCACGTTCGGCGGCATCAACCTTGAAGACATCAAGGCACCGGAATGTTTTGAAGTCGAGCAGCGTCTGCGTCAGCGCATGAACATACCGGTATTTCACGATGACCAGCATGGTACTGCTGTTATTGTCGGCGCCGCGGTGATCAATGCCTTGAAGCTGGCAGGCAAGGACATCGCCAAAGTAAAGATTGTCGCTTCAGGGGCCGGGGCCGCAGCGTTGGCCTGTCTCAATCAGCTGGTGTGCCTGGGTGCGCAGGTTGCCAACATTTGGGTCTGCGATATTGAAGGTGTCGTCTACCAGGGCCGCGAAGCGCTGATGGATAAATGGAAGGCGGTCTATGCGCAGAAGACCGAAGCGCGGAAGCTTGCGGATGTGATGCCGGGGGCCGATGTGTTTCTGGGTCTGTCGGCGGCTGGTGTACTGAAGCCCGGGATGCTTAAAGCCATGGCCGCCGATCCGTTGATCATGGCGCTGGCAAATCCAACGCCTGAAATCATGCCGGAGGAAGCGGTGGTGGCGAGGCCGGATGCAATGATCTGTACCGGGCGTTCGGATTATCCCAATCAGGTCAACAACGTCCTGTGTTTTCCTTATATCTTCCGTGGCGCGCTCGACGTCGGCGCATCCATCATCAATGAGGAGATGAAGCGGGCGGCGGTTGTGGCCATCGCACAATTGGCGCTGGAAGCCCCATCCGACGTGGTGGCGCGGGCCTATGGCGACGAAACCCGGCTGTTCGGCAAGCAATCGCTGATCCCGTCACCTTTCGATCCGCGCCTCATATTGCGCATTGCCCCCGCCGTTGCCCGCGCCGCCATGGCGAGTGGTGTGGCGACGCGGCCCATCGCTGATCTCGAAACTTATGGCGAAAGCCTCAAGCGCTTTGTATTCCGCTCGGGTTTCATCATGCGGCAGATCTTTGCTGCCGCCAAACAACAGCCCAAGCGCGTCATTTATGCGGATGGCGAGGATGAGCGCGTGTTACGCGCCGCCCAGGTGGTGATCGAGGAAGGCATAGCCATTCCCATTCTCATCGGCAGGCCTGGCGTTATCGAAAGCAGGCTCAAGCGCTATGGCCTGTCGGTCCGGCCTGGCAAAGATTTTGACCTTATCAACCCCGAAGACGATCCGCGGTACCGTGATTATATCGCCACCTATGTTGAGGTGGCGGGGCGGCGCGGCGTTACGCCGGATTCAGCCCGTGCGATGGTGCGCACGTCGAGCACGGTGATTGCGGCAATCGCGGTACGGCGCGGCGAGGCCGATGCGATGATCTGCGGTCTCGAAGGCCGCTTCCGCTCGAAGCTTCGTCACATCAAGGACGTGATAGGTTTGGCCCCCGGCGTGCGCGAACTTGCCGCCATGAGCCTGCTAATCACGTCGCGTGGCATCGTCTTTCTTGCCGACACGCATGTTCAATCCGACCCTGATGCGGGCGCGCTGGCCGACATAGTCATTCTGTGCGCGCGCCATGTGCAGCGCTTCGGCCTTACGCCCAAGGTGGCGCTGGTGAGCCATTCTGATTTCGGCCAGCACGATACGGCGTCGTCGATCAAGATGCGCGATGCCGTCAGCCAGGTACGGGCACGCAGTCCGCAGCTTGAAGTCGACGGCGAGATGCAGGCCGATACGGCTCTGGTCGAGGCCATTCGCAACCGCAAGCTGCCGGATTCAGTATTGCGGGGCGAGGCCAATTTGCTGGTGATGCCCGATCTGTCGTCGGCCAATATCGCCTACCAGTTTGTCAAAGTGTTTGGCGATGCGCTGCCGGTGGGGCCGATACTTCTGGGCACGGCTCAACCTGCTCATGTGTTGACGGGTTCCGTCACTTCGCGCGGCGTCGTCAACATGACGGCGATTGCCGTGGCCGAAGCCGCGACACGTGGCGGGGACGTCCCGTGAGTGCTGCCAACTATCTGATCGGCGTCGATACCGGCGGCACCTACACCGATGCGGCGGTGATCGAAGCGGACGGCCATAAAGTGATCGCTTCGGCCAAAGCGATTACCACCAAGGGCGATTTGGCGATCGGTGTTACCGGAGCCATCACAGCAGCGATAGCCTCGCTGCCGCTGGGGCTGCGGCCGCAGGATATTTCACTCGTCTCGGTTTCGACGACGCTTGCAACCAACGCGATCGTCGAAGGCCATGGCAGTGCGGTTGGCGTCATCCTCATCGGTTTTGATCAGGCGATGGCCGGGCGCACTGGTATTGCCAAGGCATTTCCAGGCATGCCGATAGCGCTCATCGGTGGTGGCCACGACCATAATGGCGATGCGGCAGCACCGCTTGATTTGACCGCACTGCAAACTGCCGCCCAGGCGATGGCTGTCGATGCCTTTGCCATCGCGTCGGCCTTCGCCGTACGCAACCCCGCCCACGAAATCGCGGCGCGCGAGCTGGTTGTCATTCTGACCGGTAAACCTGTCACACTATCGACCGAACTTACGTCTTCGCTCGATGCGCCGCGCCGGGCGCTCACCGCGGTGCTCAATGCCAGGCTGATCTCGCGCGTCTCCATGCTGATCGACGCGGTGAAGCGCTCGATGACCCATCTCGGCATCGTCTGCCCACTGATGATCGTCAAGGGAGACGGCACCTTGGCGCTGGCCGAAAAGGTGGCGCTCCGGCCGATCGAGACGGTGCTGTCGGGACCAGCGGCAAGTCTCGTGGGTGCGGCTTGGCTCTCGGGCCTCAAGGATTTTATCATGTCGGACATGGGCGGCACCACCACCGATCTGGGCGTGCTTGCCGATGGCCGTCCGCGGATTACCGAGCAGGGCGCAGAAGTCGGCGGCTGGCGCACCATGGTGAAAGCCATTGATGTAAGAACCATTGGCCTTGGCGGTGACAGCGAAATCAGCGTTGGGCCGAACGGCGTTCTTGGCGTTGGTCCGCAACGGGTGGCGCCGGTCTCGCTACTGGCGTCGCGCTATTCTGAAGTGATCGCCATGCTGGAGGCCGATCTCGCCGACACCGAAGGCGGCTCCCAGCATGGCAAATTCGTACTGCGGCCGTTTGGTGCGGCACCGGCCACAACGGCGGTTGAGCTCACGCCGCGCGAGCGTGACGTGCTGGCAATGGTCGGCGAACGCCCACGGCCGCTGCGCAAGATTGCGGTTTCCTCAGCGGCGATCCGGGCAGTGGCATCGCTGAAGCGCAAGGGGCTGGTGCAGACCGGCGGTTTTACCCCGTCCGATGCCGCCCACGTGCTTGGCCTTCAGGACAATTGGCCGGGACCAGCCGCAGCGCTGGCGGCCCGCCTCATGGTGCGGTTTAGCGACATGCGGGCGGGCGACGATCAACGCGTCAAAGCATTTTGCCACGAGGTGTGGAGTGAAACGGTGCGGCTTACCTGCCGGGTCGTCCTCGATACAGCGTTTGGCCAAACATTTGGTGAATGCGATCTGATCGATACGGTGTGTTCGGGCCGGGGCCAGTTTGGCCTTGCCACCATCGCCATGTCACCTGCAGTGCCGGTAGTGGCGGTGGGTGGCCCGGTGCGAGTCTATTACGAGGAAGTGGGCAAGCGGTTGTCCTGCAAAATGTTGTTCCCGCAATTCTTCGATGTCGCCAATGCGGTGGGAGCTGCAACCGGGGTTGTTGCCCACACGGTGACGGTGACAGTTGAGGGCGATGGCGGGGGTCTTTTCCGGGTGCATGGTCCAGACGGCGTCAGTTTGTTTACTAGCGGTGCCGCGGCCCTCAGCGCTGCCGGGGAGATAGCCCGCAACGCAGCGCTGCGGATAGTGGCAAGCATGGGGGCCGACGCGCCTCAGGCTCGGGTGGCAGTCGAGAAATATCTTCTCCCCGATGCTATGGATGACAATGGCCTGCTTGGCGCGACGATCAGGGCCGAGGCGGCCGGCCGGCCCAATGCCGCCCGCTAATCAATGCTTAACTATGGCCCGCGTGTTGTACCGAAGTTTTGGCCGAACAGATAATTTGATCTCTCCAGTCAAGTATCTCTTAACCGTGGCGGGGATAAACCAAAAGATGCAATTTAGAGGCTTCCGACATGAACCCGCCGATCAACACAGCAAGTCTTAACCAGCCGTTCACGGGTTGGGATGAGCTTCGCCCCATAGGGCCGGCGTGGAAAATCGAAAAATCATTGGCTACTCACGAAAGTCAAACGCCGTTTTTTCCGGATCAGAACGGCAAAGTCTACGAGACCTTGCTCACCAATCTACCGGTCATGCTGCACTGCATGGATGCGGCCGGGCGGCTTACGGCAGTGAACAAGCAGTGGGCCCAGTCGATGGGATGTCCCGAAGCGGACGTCAAAGGCAGGTCCTTCAATGAATTCCTGACACCTGAATCCCGGGCCCGTCTGGTTCAGCAGATTTATCCCGACTATCTACAGAGCGGCATTTGCCGGGACGAGTCTATCACGGTGGTGCGCGGGGATGGCTCGGTGATGCCGGTGCTGTTGTCGATGAATGCCTATCGCGGTGACAAGGGCCGCATCGAGCGCTCGGTGTGTTTGCTCCATCAAACCATTGCGGTGGAAACGGCCTCGCAGATCACCGTGGTTGATGACCAGAGATTCAAGAAAGTATTTGAATCGGCGGCGCACTGCATGGTGCTGTTGTCACCTGCGGGTGAAATTACGCTCGCCAACGGCGCCCTTTGGGATTTCCTTGGCACGCCCGAGCGCGCACGCGGCGGTCTTACCATTGAAGATATTCTGTACACAGATGATCGTGCCGCCTTCCTGACCAGCGCTGGTGAGCTGATCCGGGGCAACGTACCATCAATCAAGCAGGAGCTGCGTTATGCCGGCGCCGAGGGCCGTGTCCTGCATGGCGCCACCAGCGTGGCTTTGCTGCGCAATAGCGCAAATGAAATTGAACAGATTATCCTGCAGATTGTTGATATTACCAGTAAGAAGCAGGCGGCGCGCCAGCTTGAACAGGCCCAGAAGATGGAAGCCATCGGTCAAATGACCGGCGGTCTCGCCCATGATTTCAACAATCTGTTGACAGTGGTCATTGGCAACCTCGAACTTCTCGAAGGCAAGCTCGCCAACGATGATCGGGGTGCACGCCGCCTGGCGGAGGCCATCAGTGCTGCCCGCAAAGGTTCCGAACTGACCAAACAGATGCTGGCATTCGCACGAAAACAGGTGCTGGAGCCGCGCGAAATCAAGATCAATGATCTCGTCAATGGCATTGCTCCCCTGATCTCGCGCTCGATCGGTGAAACCATCCAGTTCAAGGCGATTGCCATGGCGGGGGAACCCAAGGCGCTGATCGATCCATCGCAACTTGAATCAGCCATTCTCAATCTCGCCATCAATGCCCGCGACGCCATGCCGAAGGGCGGACTGCTGACTATCGAAACCCAGCCAACTTATCTGGATCAGGACTATGCGGCCAAGTATCCGGAAGTGAAGCCCGGTCACTATGTCATGGTGGCGGTTTCCGATACTGGCACAGGAATGCCGGCAGAGCTTCTCGACAAGGTGTTCCAGCCGTTCTTTACCACCAAGGAAAATGGCAAGGGATCAGGCCTTGGCCTTGCCATGGTTTATGGTTTCATCAAACAATCGGGCGGCCACATTAACGTCTATAGCGAAGTGGGCCACGGTACGGCGATAAAGATGTATCTGCCGCGCAAGTTTGCCCCGGGCGAAGCCGCACCTGTGGTGGCGGGAGTAGTTGCAGCACCAGAACCGGAAGCCGTTGCGGTTGCCGAAGTGGCGCCGCCCAGTCGTACCAAGATCCTCGTCGTGGAGGACCAGGAGGCGGTGCGCGCCGTCGCCTGCGGGTTCCTCGAGGATTTCGGTTACGATGTCGTCGAAGCGGAGGATGGCCTTCAGGCCTTGGCACGGCTGCAGGAGCACCCGGATATCAACCTCATGTTCTCGGACGTGGTTATGCCCGGCGGTCTCAATGGTTTCGACCTGGCCCAGGCGGCGAGCGGCATCAGGCCCGGCCTCAAGGTGGTGCACACCTCGGGCTATCCCAAGGGCGCCATGGTGCATCAGGAGGAGCCGCGCTTTCGCGAGGGTTTTATCATCATGAAACCCTATCGCCGCGAGGATCTTCAAAAAATAATCCGGGATGCGCTGGAATTTCAGGCCTAACGGCTATTCACGACTCGCCTGCATGTCCGTTATCCTCCCGCGGCTGGGAGATGTTTCCGGCTAGAGGGGGAGAATGATTATGCAAGGCGCAGCTCGGCTTTTCTTTACGGTAGCCATCATCTACGCAATCCTCGGCATGATTCTGGGATTGAGCATGGCAATATCCCAGGACCACGGTGAAATGCCGACCCATGCCCACATCATGCTGGCGGGCTGGGTGTCTTCGGCGATCTTCGCCTTTTTCTATCACCAGTTTCCGGCCATCAACAGCCGGGGCATCGCCACCTTCCACTTCTGGTTTCAAACGGCAAGTGCGGCCGTCATGATGGTTTCGCTGCTGTTTCTCTACGGTGGCAATCCGGCCATGGAGCCCGGTGCGGCGATAGGCTCGATCGGTTATGGCTTGGGCATGCTGCTGTTTGCTTATATCGCACTTCCGGCCATCTGGAAGGCGTGATCGTTCATTCGGTTTTCGACCTGCTTGCCAGCTTGACGGCCATGGGCCTGACCGTGGCCGTCTATCGCTGGCGGCTCGCGGAAGCCGGCCAGAAAATTGAAACGGCGGGCATCGGCTATGGCGTAGCGCTGGTGGCCGGTGCGGTAGTCGGCGGCTATGGCGCGGGCACGCTCAATCTTTGGCTCACCGGTTTGCCCGGCGTTGGCCGCAGCATTGCGGGTGCCCTTGCCGGTGCCATTGCAGCCATCGAAATCTTCAAGCGCCTGCACAATATTCACGGTTCAACCGGGCTCATCTTTGTTCCGGGTTTTGCCACAAGCGTCATCGTCGGGCGTTGGGGTTGCTATCTCTCGGGTATCGAAGACCAGACCTATGGCACACCAACGGTCTTGCCATGGGGCCATGATTTTGGCGATGGCGTAGTGCGCCATCCGGTGCAGATCTATGAGAGCTTCGCCATGACGGCGTTCCTGATTGCCGCCCTTGTGCTCATCGGGATACGCAATCGCTTCTTTATGGCCAACGGATTCTACCTGCTGGTCACCTTCTACGCGGCCCAGCGCTTCCTGTGGGAATTCCTCAAACCCTATGGAACGGTCGCGGGACCGTTCAACCTGTTCCACCTTATCTGTGCCGGTCTCATCTGCTATGGTCTCGTGATGATGTGGGGAGGGGCAGATGAACGTAGCCGTCCGTAAGATTGCGCCCTATATCTTCTACGGCCCGACCACGTCGCTGTGCGAAACCTGCATGGCGCTGGTTCCGGCCAAGATCATCTTCGAGGGCGGCAACGTCTATTATCTCAAGCGCTGCAAATCCCACGGCGTGCAGAAGGCGCTGGTCTCGACTGATATCGCCTATTACAAACTCTGCCATGATTATCTGAAGCCCGGTGACCGGCCGCTAAGTCCGCAGACCCGCACCGAGCTTGGTTGTCC
>JANLWG010000184.1:0-20795 GCA_031364405.1 Hyphomicrobiales bacterium | reverse complement strand
CCTGACGCAATTGCGGCGCGCAGGGTTTCGAGATCGGTCTTGGCCGATTGCAGGGATTTTTCGGCGGTGGCCAAACGCTGGTTCAATTCGGCCAGACCGGTCTGAGCGGTTGCGGCACCGGTGGCTGCATCCTTGACGGCGGTCTCGAGCGATGTGGCCGCGCCTGCCGCCTGATCGGCGGCGGTGCTGACAGCGAGGAGCTGTTCGCTCGTGGTCTTGGCGGCGGCCTCCAGCGCTGCGGTGCGGGCGTCCAGATCACGCACCACGCTGGCCGGGAAATATGAAGATAGTACGTCGCGGTAGAGCCAGCCGCCGCCGGCCAGTCCGACAATAAGTGCGGCCACAATCCAGCGGGCTGACCCACCTGACTTTCGGCGTGGCGGCAGTGGCGGCGGAGCTTCGACTGGCGCTTCCGGTTCGACCGTCACATCTTCGGCTTCAAGGTCGATGACATGCGGCTTGACCGCAGGCTCGGCATCGTCTTTGGCATCGGGGGTCATGGCTTGGGCCTAGCGGTTTCGGTGATTTGGTTCAAGAAGTGCTAGCATCGCGGCCTCATCGGGTGATTTTGCGACAGTGCTGGACCAGGTCTTGGGAAGGGTTGCGGCGACATTCTTCGAAAGGCAGAAATAGTGTGCGGAAGCGGCCTCTTCAATGAGGCCGGTTTCCCACATGATCTTGCACCAGATGCGGGCACTGCGCGGCGAATAAAGCAATACGGCATCGGCGGCGCGTGCCCGCAGTGCGGATTCGGCTGGCCCTGCGTCCTTGGCTTGCACCGCGTCATAGACGATGCTGCGCCAGCAATCGAAGCCCGCCGTCTTTAGCTGGCCTTCGAGATCGCCCGCCGTTTCATTGCCCGAGAGATAGAGTAGGGGGCCATCGGCGGGTTTCAGTGTCCTGGCGATGTGGGCCACCAGGCCATTGAGATCGCCGCCGTGGGCTTCGACTTTGGTGAAGCCCGCATCCTGGGCCGCCTTCTTTGACTGGGGGCCAACCGTCAGCATACGGATTGATTTTAGGTTTTCATGGCCGGTCAAGGCTCTTATGCCATTGGCGCTGGTGGCGACGATGGCCTGATAAGCGAGCTTGCGGATGAAAACCGGCTTTCGTGGCACGATGCGCAGCAGCGGCATGAGGATGACGCCGTGGCCCATGGCTTCAAGCTTGGCTTTGAGCGGGCTACAATCTTCTTCGGGACGGGTGACAATGATGTTCATGTAAACGCAATCAGCGCGCCGCCGCGTGCCTTCACTTCTTCACCTGCCTCGCGGCCCATGTCCGCCGCGTCAGCATGGGCACCCTGCCTGGTGGTTTCAAAACAATGGATGCCGTCAAGGGTCAGGGCGTGGCCACGAAAATGCAGCATGGCACCTACGAGCGTGGCATGACCGGCCAAGGGGGTGCGGCAGGAGCCGTCGAGGGCGGCAAGGAAGGCTCGTTCGCAGGTGATGGCAATCTCCGTTTCACCATGGTTGATGGCCGCAAGGAGCGACCGGGCTTGATGATCATTTTCCTTGATCTCGATGCCGATGGCACCCTGGGCAACGGCGGGCAGCATCATGTCGATCGGGATGATCGATGTAATTTTTCCGGCAAGGCCCAAGCGGTTGAGGCCCGCTGCGGCGAGAAGTGTTGCGTGGGCGATGCCATCGGCCAGTTTGCGCAGGCGGGTCTCCACATTGCCGCGAAACTGCACAGGTTTGAGGTCTGGCCTGAGGCGCAGAAGCTGGGCGGTTCGGCGCACCGATGATGAGCCGACGGTTGCATCCTGTGGCAGTTCGGCGATCGAGCGGGCGACGGGGCTGAGGAAAGCATCACGCGCATCCTCGCGCGGCAGGAGTGCGGCGATGACAAGTCCGCCGGGCAGGCGGGCCGGCATATCCTTCATCGAATGAACCGCGAGGTCGATTTGGCCTGCCAACAGAGCCTCCTCGATTTCCCTGGTGAACAGCCCCTTGCCGCCGATTTCCGACAGCGGGCGGTCGTGGATGCGGTCACCGGTTGTGGCGATGGCGATGATTTCGATCTCGTCCTCGCCAAAGCCATGGGCCGCCATCAAGCGAGCCTTCGTTTCGCGGGCCTGGGCGAGGGCGAGGGGTGAGCCTCTGGTTCCTATTTTCAAGCGCGGCATTTGCATGTTTGTTCCGGTGGATGCTAGAGCGAGGCGCTTCTTAGACTGATTGAGCGGAGACGTCACCGTTTTCATGGCCGCACCGGCAACCCATATTCTGGGCATTGAAACATCCTGCGACGAAACGGCCGCCGCCGTGATCCGCCGCAATTGCGATGGCTCGGGTGCTATTCTGGCCGACGTGGTGCGCTCGCAGATCAAGGATCACGCGCCCTATGGCGGCGTGGTGCCGGAGATCGCGGCGCGCGCCCATGTGATGGTGCTCGACCGGCTGGTGAAGCAGGCGCTGGCCGAGGCGCAATTGGGATTTGCCGATATGGACGGCATTGCGGCAACGGCTGGACCGGGGCTCTTGGGCGGCGTCATTGTCGGGCTGACCACGGCGAAGGCGATTGCCCTTGCCCATGGCAAGCCGCTGTTGGCGGTCAATCATCTTGAAGGCCATGCGCTGACGCCGCGACTGATCGGCGCTTGCGAATTTCCCTATCTGCTCCTGTTGATTTCCGGTGGCCATACGCAGTTCCAGATTGTCGAAGGTGTGGGGCGTTATCGCCGGCTGGGAACGACCATTGATGATGCATTGGGCGAAGCCTTCGATAAGGTAGCAAAACTTGTCGGGCTTGATTATCCCGGCGGACCGCAGGTCGAGATTCACGCACGGCGCGGGCTTGGGCGGCGCTTTGATTTTCCGCGGCCGTTGAAGGGGCGGAACGACTGCAACTTTTCTTTTTCCGGATTGAAGACGGCGGTGCGCGAGGTGGTGCTGGACCTGGGAGCACTGACGGAGCAGGACGTGAACGATGTATGCGCCAGTTTCGAAGCTGCGGTGGCCGAAACCATTGAAGACCGCTTGCGCCACGCCATCGAAGCTTTCCGCGAATTGCACCCCGATGTGGTGACACCCGCCCTGATCGTGGCGGGCGGCGTTGCGGCCAATGCCACACTCAAGGCGGTGTTCGAGCAGGCGGCGGCAGGACACGGTTTCCGGCTCATCGTGCCACCGGCCAGACTATGCACCGACAATGCCGCGATGATCGCCTGGGCGGGAGCGGAACGGCTGGCACTGGGATTGGTGGATGATCTTGGCGTTGCCGCCCGGGCGCGCTGGCCGCTCGATCAGGCGGCGGTTCCCATCCATGGATCAGGCAAGCTTGGTGGCAAGGCATGAAGCGGCGCATCGGCATTGCTGGCGCCGGTGCATGGGGCCATGCACTTGCTCATGTGGCGGGTCTGGCGGGACATCACGTCTCGATATGGTCGCGGGGGCAGGAGCCTGCCGCACAGCTATCGCAATCGGATGCGATTATTCTGGCGGTTCCAGCCCAGGCGGCGCGGGAAGTGTTGCAGGCAATCAGGCCCGTGGTGACTGACGGGTTGCCATTGATCATCAGCGCCAAGGGTATTGAGCAGACGACCGGCCTGTTCATCAATGAAGTGGTTGCCGAGATTGTGCCGCAGGCCCGCGCCATGGTTTTGTCGGGGCCCAGTTTTGCGGCGGATGTAATACGCGGATTGCCAACGGCGGTGGTGCTGGCGGCGGCCACCCTGGCAGAAGCTGGCGAATGGGCGGAGGTTTTGAGCATTCCTTCATTTCGCATTTATAAATCCGATGATGTGCGCGGTGTCGAGATTGGTGGCGCATTGAAGAATGTTCTGGCCATCGCCTGCGGCATTGCCGATGGGCGAGGGCTTGGTGACAGTGCGCGGGCTGCACTGACCACCCGCGGTTTTGCCGAATTGACGCGCTTTGGCCGCAAGCTTGGCGCCAGGCCTGAGACGCTGATGGGGCTTTCCGGACTCGGTGATTTGCTGCTCACCTGTTCGAGCAGGCAATCGCGCAATTATGCTTTCGGGCTTGCCATCGGCGAGGGGGCAAGTGTGACGCAGGCACAGGCGCAGTCGAAGGGTGTGGTCGAGGGCGCCTTCACGGTGAAGGTCGCGTTTGAGCTGGCGCTCCGGCACCAGGTTGAAATGCCTATCGTCGATGCGGTTCATGCCATCGTTGACAGGCATGCGCGTCCAGATGAAGAAATAGCCAAATTGCTGGCGCGGCCCGCTGGCCGGGAAATCAGATAGAGGGATGATCAAAATGCTTTTTGCACTGCTTTGCACCGACAAACCCGGCAGTCTTGATCTTCGCCTGAAGGTGAGGCCCGATCATCTGGCTTATCTCGATGGCCTGGGCGATGCCTTGAAAGCCGCAGGGCCATTTACCACCGATGAAGGTTCGCCCATTGGCAGCCTGGTCATTGTCGATGCCGCTGACCGGGCTGGAGCTGAGCGCATCGCCGCCAATGATCCCTATGCCAGGGCCGGGCTGTTTGCCGCTGTCGAGATCCGGCCATGGAAATGGGCGATCAAGAATCCGGAGGCGAAGTAATGGCATATTGGCTGTTCAAGTCCGAACCCGAAGTCTTCTCATGGGCGATGATGAAGGCCAAGGGCGTGGTTGGCGAGGAATGGACCGGCATCCGCAATTATCAGGCGCGCAACAACATGCGGCTGATGAAACTGGGCGAGAGAGGTTTCTTTTATCACTCCAATGAAGGCAAGGCGGTGGTCGGCATCGCCGAGGTGTGCAAGTTGGCCCACAAGGATTCGACTGCCAATGTGGATGCCTGGGAGTGCGTCGATATCCGCGCGGTGATGGATGTGCCCAAGCCCGTCAGCCTCGAAACGATCAAAGCCGACAAGCGGCTGGCGGAGATGGTGCTGGTGAGGAACTCACGGCTTTCAGTGCAGCCGGTGACGGCGGCGGAATGGAAAACCATCTGCGATCTTGGGGGTGTCAAGGCGTGACCGCGCAGGTCATCGACCGTGCCGCCTTTATCCGCAGCCACACCAGCATCATGGCGCCGCCGCTGGTGCCGGAGGTGAAATTACACCTGGCCCACGAGGCGGTGCCAATCTGGCAGAAGACAGAGGATGAGCTGGGCAAGACCGGTCTGCCGCCGCCGTTCTGGGCGTTTGCCTGGGCGGGGGGACAGGCGCTGGCCCGCCATGTGCTTGATCATCCGGAGATTGTCCGTGGACGGAGCATCGTCGACCTGGCCTCGGGATCAGGCCTCGTGGGTATTGCAGCCAAGCTGGCGGGTGCCAGATCCGTGCTGGCGGCGGACATCGACCCGTTTTCGATTGCCGCCATCGGCCTCAATGCGGCATTGAATGGCGTGGCACTTGAAGTGGGATCAGGTAATTTGCTCGATGCGCCACCGCCAGTGGTGGATGTGATTTTGGCGGGTGATGTCTTCTATGAGAAAAACACAGCGGCGCGCTGCATTGCCTGGTTGAAGCAGGCGAAGTCGCAGGTGCTGATCGGCGATCCTGGACGCAGCTATCTGCCGCGCGAGGTTTTGGAGAAACAAGCTGAATATGCGGTTCCCGTCACCCGCGATCTCGAAGATGCCGAAATCAAGCAGACTGCCGTATGGACGATCCGGAATTGTTGAGCCACAGCGCCACCATCAGAATGGCCAGCGATATCCACAGCCACATGTCGCTGCCGCCGCCAAAGAAGATCGCGGCAAAAATGACAGCGGCCGGGGTGGCCACATAGACCGCCTGAACCGTGTAAACCGCCCCTTTGTCGCGGATCAATGTGAAGAAGGCGATGCGCTCGACAATCCACATGATGGTCGCCGCCACCACAGTCCAATAGGCCAGAACGCCCGGTGTGGCGATCGACCATGGGGGCGCGGCGATCAACAGAATTGGCGCCACGGTAATCGCCGACCAGATCGATTCAGATGCCCCCACCGACATGATATCGGCCCGCGGGGGCCAGAAGCGGCCGGCAAACCAATTGTAGGCGGTATACATCACCGGGCTGGAGAAAGCGGCGATCACCCACCACGAGATTTCGCCAGACATGGTTCCTTCGCGCGAAACAATCAGCACGGCACTTGAGAGAAATCCCGTAACCACCGCGGCAAGGCGGCGGGGGGCGGCATTCTCGCGACCGGTCAACAATGCCACCACATAATTGAAGAAAGGTGCCGTCGACATGATAAGGGCGAGCTCAACGGTAGGCACATGGCGGGCGAAGATGAGACCTGCCGCGAAGGGTATGTTCATCAGCACGGCACAGCCAAGGCCATAAAGAATAACCGGCCTGCTGCAATCAACGTACCCGGTTTTGGCCCAGGCCACCGCCGCTAGCGTAATGCCGACCCCTATCCCCGAATAGGCGATGATGTGACTGACCGGTACAGAGGCCTCGCCCATCGCCCGGTAGAGCGAGGGTGACAGGCCCCAGAACAGGCCGAGGGCGATAAAATAGGCGAAATGACGGTTCATGTGCGGGTCATAGACAGAAGTTGGGTTGCACGCCATAGATTTGCGCGGCAAAAGGACTACCAGCGACGTCATCTTTGGGGGAATTCGTCCATGTCCGAGAAAGTCTATGGGGTGCCGGCCGGGTGGAAGAAAAAGGCCTATGTGGATGATGCGGCCTACAAGATAATGTATGCGGAATCAGTCAAGGACCCGGCGAAGTTCTGGGCCAGAGAGGCCAAGCGGCTCGACTGGTTCAAGGCGCCCAGCAAAATCAAAAACACCAGCTTTGACCATGCCAATGTTTCGATCAAATGGTACGAGGACGGCATTCTTAACGTTTCTCACAATTGCATCGACCGGCATTTGAAGAAACGCGGCGGCCAGGTGGCAATCATCTGGGAGGGAGATGATCCCTATTACGACAAGAAAATCACCTACAACGAGTTGCATGAGCAGGTCTGCCGTTTCGCCAATGTATTAAAACGCAATGGCGCCAAGAAAGGCGACCGCATCACCATCTATATGCCGATGATTCCGGAAGCGGCCTACGCCATGCTGGCCTGCACCCGCATCGGCGCGGTGCATTCCATCGTGTTCGGCGGCTTCTCGCCGGATTCGCTGGCGGGCCGCATCAATGATTGCGATTCAAAAATTATTGTTACGGCGGATGAAGGCCTGCGCGGGGCCAAGAAAGTGCCACTGAAAGTCAATACCGACGAAGCATTGAAGCGCTGTGCCGGCAATGAGAAAGTGATTGTGGTGCGACGCACCGGCGGGGCCGTACCGATGGCTGAAGGCCGCGATGTGTGGTATCATGAAGAGGCGGCGAAAGTTTCCGCCGATTGCAAGCCTGAGAAGATGAAGGCGGAAGACCCGCTATTCATTCTCTATACTTCGGGCTCCACCGGCAAGCCCAAAGGCGTGCTGCATACGACGGGCGGTTATCTCGTCTATGCCGCGATGACCCACCAGTATGTTTTCGATTATCACGATGGCGACATCTACTGGTGCACAGCCGACGTGGGCTGGGTGACCGGGCACAGCTATATCGTCTATGGCCCGCTGGCCAATGGTGCCACCACGCTGATGTTCGAAGGCGTGCCGAACTATCCCACGAACGCGCGTTTCTGGGAGGTGATCGACAAGCACAAGGTGAATATTTTCTACACCGCGCCCACGGCGATCCGCGCACTGATGGGGGCGGGCGAGGCGCCGGTGAAGCGCACCTCGCGCAAGTCGCTCAGGCTTTTGGGCTCGGTTGGCGAGCCGATCAATCCGGAAGCGTGGGAATGGTATCACCGGGTGGTGGGCGATGACCGATGCCCGATCGTCGACACCTGGTGGCAGACCGAAACCGGCGGCATTTTGATTACCCCGCTGCCTGGTGCAACCAAGCTCAAGCCCGGTTCGGCGACCAGGCCTTTCTTCGGTTGCCAGCCAGCACTGGTGGACGACAAGGGCACGATCCTCGAAGGCGCGGCCTCGGGAAATCTTGTCATCCTCGACGCCTGGCCGGGCATGATGCGCGGTGTCTATGGTGATCATGACCGCTTCGTGCAGACTTATTTCTCGACATACAAGGGCATGTATTTCACCGGTGACGGCTGCCGGCGCGATGCCGACGGTTATTACTGGATTACCGGCCGCGTCGATGATGTGCTCAATGTTTCGGGCCACCGGCTGGGCACGGCGGAAGTTGAATCCGCATTGGTCTCTCATCCAAAAGTTTCGGAGGCTGCGGTGGTAGGCTATCCCCACGATATCAAGGGCCAGGGCATCTATTGTTATGTGACGCTGATGTTGGGTGAAGTGGGCGGCGACCAACTGCGCAAGGACCTGGTGGCCCATGTGCGCAAGGAGATCGGACCGTTCGCTTCGCCAGACCGCATCCAGTTCTCACCCGGCCTGCCCAAGACCCGCTCCGGCAAGATCATGCGAAGGATTCTCCGCAAGATCGCCGAGGATGATTTTGGCGCACTGGGTGATACCTCGACGCTGGCTGATCCCGCGGTGGTGGACGACTTGATTGCCAACCTGCAGAACAAAAAGGGGTAATTGCATTCCTGCCCGGCGTTTCGGCCTAATTGCGATCCTGCTTCGCACAAGCTAGAACACTCATGCGATAACGGGAACGGAATCATGGCTGAAACGAAACCGGCGGCGCGGCCCCTCTCGCCACATCTGCAAATTTACCGGCCGATGCTGACGATGATGGTGTCGATCATGCACCGCATCACCGGGGTTGCGCTGTATTTTGGAGTGATCCTGCTGGTGTGGTGGCTGACGGCGGCGGCCACGTCGGAAGCTTATTTCGATTTTGTGCAAGGGTTTTTCGGCCACTGGTTCGGCAGGCTGGTGCTGTTCGGTTTTACCTGGGCGCTCATTCATCATGCTCTGGGTGGCATCCGCCATCTGATCTGGGATAGCGGGCGGGGCTTCAACCTGCTGACGGTTGAATGGATGGCCAGGGCCAACCTGGCGGGCTCGATCATTCTCACGCTGCTCATTTGGATAATCGGCTACGGAGTTGCGCCATGAGCATGCGCACACCGCTCGGCCAGGTTCGTGGCCGGGGCTCGGCCAAATCCGGTACCGGGCATTGGCTGATGCAACGGGTGACGGCGATTGCCAATCTGCCGCTGCTGATTTTCTTCGTGGGCTTCATTGTTGTCCATCTCGGCGCCAAACGTGCCGACGTGGTGGCGAGCCTGCACAGTCCGCTGATTGCAATTGTGCTCGCTCTCGCCTTCATCTCGATCCTTTGGCACATGCGGCTCGGGCTTCAAGTGGTGATCGAGGATTATGTGCATGGCCACGCGGCGAAATTTGCAGGCCTGCTGTTCAACACTTTCTATACCATGGCACTTGGTGCCGCGGCGCTCTACGCAATCCTTAAAATGAGCTTCGGACTTTGATGGCTGTTGCAGAAACCAAACAAGCGCCCAAGAACGTGTCCGCCGGAGGCCGGGCCTATCCGATCATTGATCACAGTTTCGACGTGGTGGTGGTGGGCGCTGGCGGTGCGGGCCTTCGCGCCGCATTGGGCGCTTCACAGGCTGGATTGAAAACCGCCTGCATCTCGAAAGTGTTCCCGACGCGCTCGCATACAGTGGCGGCACAGGGCGGCATTGCCGCCTCGCTGGCCAATATGGGGGCCGATGACTGGCGCTGGCATATGTATGACACGGTGAAGGGTGCCGATTGGCTGGGCGACCAGGATGCCATCGAATATCTGTGCCGCAACGCGCCCACCGCGGTCTATGAACTTGAGCATTTCGGCATGCCGTTCTCGCGCACCGAAGACGGCAAGATTTACCAGCGGCCGTTCGGCGGTATGATGATGAATTTCGGCGATGGGCCACCCGCCCAACGCACCTGTGCCGCCGCCGACCGCACCGGTCACGCCATGTTGCACACGCTCTATGGCCAGAGCCTGCGCCATGCGTCGGAATTCTTCATTGAGTATTTTGCGCTCGATCTGATCATGGAGAATGGCTGCTGCCGGGGCGTGATGGCGATGTCGATGGAGGATGGTTCGATTTGCCGCTTCCGGGCGCACCAGGTTATTCTGGCGACCGGTGGCTATGGCCGGGCTTATTTTTCGGCGACTTCGGCCCACACCTGTACGGGCGACGGCAATGCCATGGTGCTGCGCGCCGGGTTGCCGTTGCAGGATATGGAATTCGTGCAGTTCCATCCGACTGGAATCTATGGTGCGGGCTGCCTGATCACCGAGGGCGCGCGTGGCGAAGGCGGCTATCTGACCAATTCGGCGGGAGAGCGTTTCATGGAACGCTATGCACCGTCGGCCAAGGATCTGGCGTCGCGCGATGTGGTGTCGCGGGCCTGCACCATCGAAATCCGCGAGGGCCGCGGCGTGGGGCCGCTGAAGGATCACATTCACCTCCACCTTGAGCATCTCGATCCCGCCGTGCTGCATGAGCGCCTGCCCGGCATTTCCGAATCAGCCAAGATTTTTGCCGGTGTTGATGTGACCCGCCAGCCGATCCCCATACTGCCGACGGTGCATTACAACATGGGTGGCATCCCCACCAATTATCATGGCGAGGCGCTGGCGGGCGACGCGAAGAACCCAGAGAAAGTGGTGCCTGGACTGATGGCGGTGGGTGAGGCCGCCTGTGTGTCCGTACACGGAGCAAATCGTCTGGGTTCCAATTCGCTGATTGATCTGGTGGTGTTCGGCCGTGCCGCTGCCCTGCGCTGTGTGGAACTGACGAAACCCAATTCCCCGCACGCCGAATTACCTGCCGATGCAGGCGAGGCCAGCGTGGCCCGGCTCGATCACACCCGCTTTGCCAATGGCACAACACCCACGGCGGAATTGCGCACCCGCATGCAACGCACCATGCAGGATTATTGCGCGGTGTTCCGCACCGGTGAAATCCTCGGCGAAGGAGCGCGGCGGATTGCCGGTATATGGCGGGCTGCAAGTGATATCCGTGTCACCGACCGTTCGTTGGTGTGGAACAGCGATTTGATCGAGACACTGGAGTTCGAGAACCTGATCGCGCAGGCGGCAGTGACCGTCGAGGGGGCGCTTGCCCGCAAGGAAAGCCGCGGCGCCCACGCCCGCGAGGATTTTCCGGCGCGCGACGACAAGGGCTGGATGAAACATACACTGGCGTGGGCTGATAGCGCCAAACGCAAAGTGAAACTCGGCTACAGGCCGGTGCATGATTATACGATGACCGATGATATCGACTACATCAAACCAAAGGCGCGGGTATATTGATGAAGAGAGGAGAACTCCAATGAATGAATTCACCAGAATTACGCGGAATCCCGCTGTCATGCAGGGCAAAGCTTGCATTCGCGGCATGAGAGTCACAGTTGGGATGATAGTTTCGCAAATTGCGGAGGGGGCAACACCCGACGAATTGCTCAAGGAATTCCCCTATCTCGAACGTGACGACATTACCCAAGCCCTCAAATACGCCGCCTATTTGGCCTCAGAGCGCGAAATTGACCTTTCACCAGCAGCATGAAGATCGTTATCGACATGAATTTGACTCCCATGTGGGTGCCGGAATTGATACGGATGGGTCATGATGCCGTACATTGGTCTGCAATTGGTAAGGCTGAAGATGCCGACTCCAAGGTTATGGAATGGGCGCGTCATAACAATCATGTTGTCATGACCAGTGACCTTGATTTTGGAGAAATGCTTGCAGCCTCCGGCGAGAGTTCGCCTAGCATCATCCAGTTACGGCTTGGCCGGCATATCCCGCGAATGCTTGCCGGATTGATGGCTGATGCGTTGAACAAATGCAGCAAGGATTTAGCCAAAGGGGCACTGCTCTCGGTTGACCACAAGAACCAAAGATTACGCGTTCTACCTCTGAAGAATGTAGCTGATTGAGATTTGCATGTTCGAAAAACTAAAATCCGCGCGCTACGGTGAGCAATTGCTGAGACATACGCTGGCGTGGGCCGATAGTGCCAAACGCAAAGTGAAACTCGGCTATAGGCCGGTGCATGAATTCACGATGTCCGACGATATCGACTACATCAAACTAAAGGCGCGGGTTTATTGAATGTCTATTTATGGCCGGTCAAAAATCAACTTCACGTACTGGTCGCAACCTTCACGACTCTTTGCTCTCAGCTATATGGCATTGCAAGTGCTTTGCTTGTTTGTTCTGACTGGCCAGCAAAGCATGACATATTTTATGTTCTGCACACTGCTGTTCGGTTGGTTGGCGGTTTCCGCATTTTTGTTTGCTGTATCCGCATCTTCACGCACGACCAATCGCCGACATGGAATTTATTGGAGTATTTTGGCGTCAATATTCGTAGCAACAGTCATTTGGATGCAGGGATCGCTTCCACCCCGAAGTGTCGTGGCTTTGGTTTTTGTACTTTTTGTTTCAGCCATGCCGGTCGCGCTCGGATGGGCGCGTGGCATGGAAGATCGATCAGGAGTTGAAAAGTAGTATGGTCACATTCACACTCCCCAGAAACTCCAAAGTCCAGCCCGGCAAGGTCTGGCCGCAGCCTCAAGCCAAGAATCTGCGCGAGTTCAAAATCTATCGCTGGAATCCCGATGACGGAAAGAATCCGCAGGTTGATACCTATGCGGTCGATATGGACCACTGCGGGCCGATGGTGCTTGATGCGCTGATCAAGATCAAGAATGAGCAGGATGCGACACTGACGTTCCGGCGCTCGTGCCGGGAAGGCATCTGCGGGTCGTGTGCGATGAATATCGATGGCACTAATACGCTCGCCTGTCTCAAATCCTGTGATGAGGTGAAGGGAGCGGTGCGGATTTATCCGTTGCCGCACATGCCGGTGGTGAAGGATTTGGTGCCAGATCTCACGCGCTTTTATGCCCAACATCAATCGATCGAGCCGTGGCTCAAGACATCGACGCCGGAACCGCAGAACGAGTGGAAACAGTCGCACGAAGACCGCGCTAAACTCGACGGGCTTTACGAGTGCATCCTGTGTGCCTGCTGCTCGACATCGTGCCCCTCCTATTGGTGGAACGGTGACCGCTATTTAGGCCCCGCCGTGCTGCTGCAAGCCTATCGCTGGCTGATCGACTCGCGCGACGAGACCGCTGGTGAACGCCTCGACAATCTCGAGGACCCGTTCAGGCTCTATCGCTGCCACACCATCATGAACTGCAGCAAGGCCTGTCCGAAAGGTTTGAATCCGGCCAAGGCCATCGCCGAAATCAAGAAGATGATGGTGGAACGGCGGGTGTAACGCCCTTCGCGCAAGTTTTGGACTTCCTCTTGCATCTCCTGAAGCAAAGGTTAACGCTTTGTTTCATGGAGAGACACTATGGCCCGGTTTGGCTTGTTGTTGGGGTTGATTCTCGGTCTGCTGCCGTCCCTTGCAATGGCGGGAACCATTTCGGGCAAGTTTTCGGTGGGGATCACCATCGGCGAGGGTGGCAACGCTGCCAAACAGGCCGCTGTGCCGGCCACAATTTATACCTGGGGTGCTGCCGCCATTTCAGTTAAGCGGGCGGGGTTTGAAAATCTCCGGCAGGTCGAGCGGTCGGAAACACTTTACTGGTTTGCCGGCGAGCGGGCTGGCGGCAGCTACCGGATCGCCGTCTCTATAGTTTCGGGCGAGGTCATAAGAGTCATCCCCGCATAGGCTATTCTCCCGAGGCTGGACTGGTGCCGCACTGCGAATGCGACTATAGCCAGCGCCAGATCAAGCGATAGGATGAATCCCGATGTCCGCCATCTCCCTCGACAGTTTCAAAGCGCGCAAGAGCCTCAAGATTGGCTCCAAGAGCTACAGCTATTTCAGTCTGAAGGCCGCCGAGAAAAATGGCCTCGCGGGGATTTCCAGGCTTCCCTATTCGCTGAAAGTGCTGCTGGAAAATCTGCTGCGCCACGAAGATGGCCGCTCGGTCACCAAAGCCGATATCGAGGGTATTGCCAAGTGGCTCCAAAACCGCGGCAAGTCGGAAAAGGAAATCGCTTTCCGCCCGGCGCGCGTGCTGATGCAGGATTTTACCGGGGTTCCCGCCGTGGTTGATCTCGCCGCCATGCGCGATGCGATGAAGAAGCTGGGGCAGAACCCCGCCAAGATCAATCCGCTGACGCCGGTCGATCTGGTCATCGACCATTCGGTGATGGTGGATTATTTCGCCTCGGCCGGGGCATTCAAGAAAAACGTAGATCTCGAATATGGCCGTAACGGCGAGCGTTATACTTTTCTGAAATGGGGGCAGGGGGCGTTCGATAATTTCCGCGTGGTGCCGCCGGGCACCGGCATCTGCCACCAGGTTAATCTCGAATATCTCGCCAAGACGGTGTGGACCAAGACCGGGAAAGTCAAAGGCAAAAATGTAACAACAGCTTATCCCGATACGCTGGTTGGCACTGATAGCCACACCACCATGGTGAATGGCCTGGCGGTTCTTGGCTGGGGTGTCGGCGGTATCGAGGCGGAAGCGGCGATGCTGGGCCAGCCCATTTCGATGCTGATCCCCGAGGTGATCGGTTTCAAACTGACCGGCGCATTGCCCGAAGGCACAACGGCAACCGATCTCGTGCTTACCGTCACCCAGATGCTACGCAAGAAGGGTGTCGTCGGAAAGTTTGTCGAGTTCTATGGGCCGGGGCTCGGCACACTGGCGCTGGAGGATATGGCGACGATTGCCAACATGGCGCCGGAATATGGCGCCACCTGCGGGTTCTTCCCGATCAATGCCGAGACGATTTCCTATCTCAAGGGCACGGCGCGACCCGCTGCACAAGTGGCGCTGGTAGAAAAATACGCCAAGGCGCAGGACATGATGTGGACGCCCAAGTCCGCCGATCCGGTTTTCAGCGATACGCTGGCTCTTGATCTGGGCCAGGTGGTTCCCTCGATCGCCGGCCCCAAGCGCCCGCAGGACCGGGTAACGCTGGTTGATGCAGCACCGGATTTTGCCAGGGTGCTGGCCGACGAATTCAAGAAGGC
Source organism: Hyphomicrobiales bacterium (assembly GCA_031364405.1). Lineage (GTDB taxonomy): Bacteria > Pseudomonadota > Alphaproteobacteria > Rhizobiales > Aestuariivirgaceae > Aestuariivirga. Next base: position 5,935 of record JANLWG010000184.1, on the reverse strand, counting down.
CGGCGAGCTTTGTTCGCGCTTCAAGGTGGACAACGCCAATTTTGATCTGGGCCATGGCGATGTGGTGATCGCCGCGATCACCTCGTGCACCAATACTTCGAACCCAAGTGTCATGATGGCGGCTGGCCTGCTGGCCCGCAATGCGGTGAAGAAGGGGTTGACGGTCAAGCCGTGGGTCAAGACATCGCTGGCGCCGGGAAGTCAGGTGGTGGCCGAATATTTCAAATCATCGGGTCTGCAGAAAGACCTCGACAAGCTCGGCTTTGCGCTTGTCGGTTATGGCTGCACCACCTGCATTGGCAATTCCGGCCCGCTGCCGGAACATATTTCCAATGCAATCAAGAAGAACGATGTGGTGGCCGCGGCGGTGCTGTCGGGCAACCGCAATTTCGAGGGCCGGGTGAACCCCGATGTCAGGGCCAATTATCTGGCCTCGCCACCGCTCGTCGTGGCCTATGCGCTGGCCGGATCGCTCAAGGTGAATATCGCGGCCGATCCTCTTGGCCACGACAGGCGCGGCAGGGCGGTTTATCTCAAGGACATCTGGCCGACGGCCAAGGAGGTTGCCGATTTCGTGCGGAAGAACGTGACCCGGAAGGCTTTCGCCAAGCGCTACAAGGACGTATTCAAGGGCGATGCAAACTGGCGCCGCATCAAGATTACCAAAGGCATGAACTATGCCTGGGACGCGGCCAGCACCTACGTGGCGAACCCTCCTTATTTCGACGGCCTGTCGATGACGCCCACGCCGGTCAAGGAAGTTGTCAATGCGCGGGTGCTCGGCCTTTTCCTCGATTCAATCACCACCGATCACATTTCTCCCGCCGGTGACATCAAGGCGGCCTCTCCCGCTGGCGCCTATCTCAATGGCCGCGGTGTCGACAAGATCGACTTCAACTCCTATGGCGCCCGCCGTGGCCACCACGAGGTGATGATGCGCGGCACCTTCGCTAATATCCGCATCAAGAACCAGATGGTGGCGGGGGTTGAAGGCGGCGTCACCAGATATTATCCGTCAACTGAGCAAATGCCGATTTACGATGCGGCGATGCGTTATCAGGCTGAGGGCATACCACTGGTCATTTTCGCTGGCCGCGAGTATGGCACGGGCTCGTCGCGCGACTGGGCGGCCAAGGGCACCAGGCTTCTGGGCGTTCGTGCTGTTATTGCCCAGAGCTTCGAGCGCATTCACCGCTCCAATCTCATTGGCATGGGTGTGGTTCCCCTGCAGTTCCAAGAGGGCGAGAGTTGGCAGACGCTTGGGCTCAAGGGTGATGAAACCGTTAACATCAAGGGCCTGGCCCAAGGCCTGAAACCCCGTGCCATGCTCATCGTCAACATTACGCGCGCCGATGGCTCCAAAGTAGAGGTCCAGGTTCAATGCCGCATCGACACGCTGGATGAGCTCGATTACTACAAGAGCGGCGGCATCATGGCCTACGTGATTCGAAATCTGGCCACGGCGGCGTAACTGCTTAGTTCGTTGCCCAACTCGTGCATGGGGACACGTGAAGTAAAACGCTATTGTGATCGGGGCTCAACGGGTCGTGAGTGGCTCTTGCCGGTTTTTTGCGCCATATTGGGGCTATGAAACAATTAGCGGTCACGTCCCGGCGGTCCGTCCTTGCTCTTGGGGCGGGAGCACTTGCGGCTTCCGTCGTGCAGTGGGCAGAGGCGGCGGTTACGCGTTCGGTTGTTGTCGAACTGTTCACCAGCCAAGGCTGCTCGTCATGCCCGCCGGCCGACGCCTTCCTGACCGAGTTGCGGTCGATGCCAGGCGTTGTGGCGATGACTTATCACGTCGATTATTGGGATTATCTTGGCTGGAAGGATACCTTTGGTGCTCCTGAGTATTCCCAGCGCCAGTATGATTACTCGCGCACGCGCGGCGACATGGACGTTTACACGCCGCAGATGATAGTCGATGGCGCCGAGCATTTTGTCGGCAGCAACCGCGCGACGGTGCTGGATGCAATCAAGAAAGGTCAGGCAAAACCCGCCGGTGTGCCGATGACGCTGACCGACAAGGGATCGGAACTGGTGGTCACCGTCGATGCGGCGGAGGGTATGGCCGAATGCATGGTCTGGCTGATGCCCATTGTTCCGCGTGCATCCGTTAAAATACTGAAGGGCGAAATCGCCGGTCAAACGATCGAGTATCACAATATCGTCCGTGCACTGATTCCCGCCGGCACGTGGAGTGGCGGGGCGAAGACTATTGCCATGCCGAAGGATGGCGTTCTAACTTCCGGCAAAATTAGCTGCATAGCACTGTTGCAGCAGCCCAAGGCGGGTCCGATTCTCGGTGTTGCCCACTGGGGTGATACAGGCGCCTGAGGCCGGAAAAACAATCCTGCTTTCCGGCCCCGGTGCTGGTAATCAGATCGCCAGCTTTCCGCCTTTGATCAGGATCTTGGCCGTCTTTGCGGTGCAGCTTTCGACCGACTTTCCGATCATGAAGGTGCCGCCCGACATGCAAGCGAAGCTCCTGTGATGATTGGCCGCAAGCGTGTAATGGTGGGCTTTGCCGTTATGCGGCGTGTAGACGAAAGTCACCTTGGCCTTGTCCTTGTTGACTACGGTGACGGCGTTGGCGGTTGATGCCATCAGCCCGGCGGCAAGGCCGGCGGCGATGAGCGAACGAATAAACATGGGAGTTTCCTTCACATTAAGGGAGTTGGAACGCTGGGTGGCGTCCGGTTACATGACGAATTTGTCGTCCTTGATGGTGATCGTGACGAGCTTTCCGTCAACGTTCTGGGTTTTGCCATTCAAAGAGAGCTGGCAGCCCATCTTGCAATCGACCTGAGCATTGGAATCAGCTTTAACCGCCAGGTCCATTTCCTTGCCGCCCGTGGGTGTCACCTTTACGGTGTAGGCAGCCTTGTCCTTGTTGGTGATGGTCAAGGCGCTGGCGGAGGTGGCGAATACGGCGAGCGCAAGGGCGCTGGCCACGAAAACACGAATGTTCATGGGACTTCTCCTGGTTGACTTCTGATGATCGGTAAAGCAGGGGAGCGGCGCTGCCCGCCCGGGTGTTTCATCCGATAGATGCAAGAATAAATCCGATAATGGAGCAATGCCAGTTAAGCCTTGGTAATGTAGAGAGCTATATGCCGCGCCTGGACATCACGATGCTGCCGCAATGTGGGGCATGCAGCAGTACGCTGACACCAAAAAGACATGATGATTACAGGCCTGCATCAGTTGATCGTTGCGTGCCACTCGTGCGATAGGCGATCCTTGCCGCCGTTGCTGACAACGAAGCTGCCAACATAGTCACCCACGGGCCAACCGCCTGGGGGCCTTTTCTTGCCCGCGAACAGCAAGTACTGCGCCTTGTTACGATCCAGATTCTTGGTGTTGATTACCTCCAGCCCACCGGGACCATGCAGCGTTATTGTCACGGTATCTCCGGATGACAAGTTGATCGCCCAAATAAACGCGATCATTGCCGGCCACGAAGAACTTGGGTTAACTTCTGTCAATGTTCCCGTCTCAAGATCAGAAAACTCAACTGATCCCGAATAGAAGCCCGCGGAAATGACATCGCCTATGTTGTAGGCGAGGGCCGCAAGCGCTTCATCACTCCACAGCGGGACTTTCGCCGCACCGCAGCTTGCCGTTCCATCGGATGTGCTGGCGAACGGATCGAGACTCTTGCCGTCCTTTCTAACTGTGAGATGAACATGCGGGAAGGCGGCCATGCCGGAGTAACCGACTTCGCCAAGCTTGCTGCCGCGCTCGACCTTGTCACCGGCCTTCACCGCGACGGAGCCTGCGCGCATGTGGCAATATTGGGTCTGCCAGCCATCGGCGTGATTGACAACGGCACCGTTGCCGCATTCGCGATCTTTGACGGCGGCGCGATCGGCATCGGTGCGCATGAGATTGTCGGTCACGCCATCGCGTACGGCTTTGACGATGCCGGGAGCGCTGGCAATCACGTCGGCCTGCTCTGTGGTGTCGAGGATGCGGATGTCGGTGCCGTCGTGACCATCATAGGTTTCACCGCCACATGCGTAATCCTGAGCCGCCGGCGACGGATCATGATCAACGTAATTCTGCACCCAGCAGGTCTTGCCGATTTCGCAGGCAATAGGGAGGCCAAGCTCCGGCGGAGCAGCACAAGCCCCGGTGCTCACGAAAAGGGTCAACAACACAAATGCCCCGACCCTCATCATGTGCCCTCCGGCGTCACTGGCTCTTTTACGCGGCTTTCTTGAGCAGACCGCGGTTGATCAGGCTCTCGGCGATCTGCACGGTGTTAAGTGCGGCACCCTTGCGCAAATTATCCGAGACGATCCATAGATTGATGCCGTTCTCGATAGTTGCGTCCTCGCGGATGCGCGAGATGAAGGTGGCGAAATCACCCACGCACTCAACTGGCGTCACGTAACCGCCATCCTCGCGCTTGTCGACGACCATGCAGCCGGGTGCCTCGCGCAGCGCTTCGCGGGCCTCCTCGGCCGAGATCGGATTTTCGAACTCGATGTTGACGGCTTCCGAGTGGCCGACAAACACCGGCACGCGCACGCAAGTTGCGGTGAGCCTGATCTTGGGATCGAGAATTTTCTTGGTCTCGACCGTCATCTTCCACTCTTCCTTGGTGTCGCCGGAATCCATGAACACATCGACATGGGGAATGCAGTTGAAAGCAATTTGCTTGGTGAACTTCTTGGGAGTTGGCGAATCGGTGACGAAGATACCCTTGGTCTGATTCCATAGTTCATCCATGCCTTCCTTTCCGGCCCCCGAAACTGACTGGTAAGTCGCAACGACGACGCGCTTGATCTTCGCCATGTCATGCAACGGCTTTAACACGACGACGAGCTGGGCGGTTGAACAATTCGGATTGGCGATGATATTGCGGCGGGTCTTGCGCTTCATATATTCCTCGAGCGCATGGGCATTCACTTCCGGAACGATGAGTGGCACCTCCTGATCGTAACGCCAGCACGAAGAATTATCGATAACGATACAGCCCAGGGCGCCGATCTTCGGTGACCATTCCTTCGACACGGCCGAGCCCGCCGACATCAGGCAGAAATCCACTTTGGAGAAGTCGAACTGCTCGAGATCCTGGCACTTCAGAATGCGGTCGCCAAACGAGACCTCGACACCCATCGAGCGCCGCGAAGCGATGGCATAAGCTTCATCAACCGGAAACTGGCGCTCGGCCAGAATGTTCAGCATCTCGCGGCCCACATTGCCGGTGGCACCGACGACAGCAATCTTATAACCCATGGGTAGTGCTCCTTAAGCTCATTCGTCCCGCCCCCTGGAATCTTGCCGGTCTGGCTTTCGGGCATGAAGAGGTTCGGCTTTCCACCCCCGCAGGGGAGAAGGCCCGGGGGAGAAGGCTCAGCTCGTTTTGGTGGTTTTCGTGAGTTTTGCGGACACGGTCAGGCCGACGCGATCCGCGGCAGCGGCACATAGCGGAACAAAGCTGGCAAATGAATAGCCCATGACCTGCCTTCGATTGAAGCCGGGGTTTGTAGCAGGTCCGGCTTTCCTGTCAACCGGGCCTCAGAAAGGGGTTGGCAGGGTGTCCCGGCTTCGCTATCTAGCGGCCTTGGCCAAACACTTTTCAAATGCGGAGAGGTGGCAGAGCTGGTCGATCGCGTCGCACTCGAAATGCGAAGTACGGGTAACCGTACCGGGGGTTCGAATCCCTCCCTCTCCGCCATTAAACGAATATATCTATTTGAAATTGTTTAATATTACGATTCTATGTTAAGGTGTGCCCTACCATCTGTCCTACCACTGGCCCGCGTGTCCCGCTGATATATGGTATTGTCCCTATCGCAAATCGAATTTGACTCGCCAGTGAATGAATATTGGGCGATGCTTGCCGGCGATAACGGAAATTTTCAGACTGATCTGGAGCGCGATTGCAGGGTTCTTCCGGCCGCGGGTTGACCGCGAGGCGGAA